>DATJKA010000036.1:0-7127 GCA_035491815.1 Gemmatimonadales bacterium
TCGCCCATTCGCACACTCTGTAACTTCGCCCGCAACGCCTGCGTGCTGTCGATTGCCACGCCGTCGATCGAGACGAGGCGATCGCGACTATGCAGTCCCGCCCTGCCCCAGGAACTACTCGGATTGATGATGATCAGTCGAACGCCGCGCTCCCCGTCGGGCCGATAACCATAGATCCGGAGATCCCTGTCGGGCGCGCCGTTCGCCATCGCGGGCCCCCACGTCACGCTCGTCTTGAGTCCGATCAGCCTCAGGTAGCGGTCGAAGTCGATCGCCCCGGCCCCACGGATGTGCGCGTCGAAGAACGGGGTGACGTCGCAACCACAGACGCGCTCGACCGCCCGCTCGATGGTCGGACTGTCGATTCGCTCCGTGGCGGCGTTGCGATAGAGCAGCCGCATGACGTCGTCCAATGACCGCTGCCCGTGAGTCGCGTCGCGAATCACGAGATCGAGCATCGTGCCGATGAGCTCGCCCTGCAGGTGCGTGCTCGGCGCGTAGTCGCCGAGCGCCCCGGGCTCGCTGTTGTACGCCACGTCGCTCACCTGCTCCGCGGAGAAACGCGCGTAAGCAGGGTTGAAGAGATAGCTCGCGATGAGCCGCTGGACGTGCATGAGCCGCGTGGTGTCACGCAGGACCATGCCGGCACGCCGCTGCAACAGATCGGCGTAATACATCGTGAACCCTTCGCTGAACCACAAACAGGAGACCGGCGACTGCGTGTGGTAATCGATGTCGCGATATTCTGCCGGCCGCAGCGTCATCAGGTTCCAGGCGTGCACGAACTCGTGCGCGATTTCCGGCAGCGCGGCCTGCGGATCGGTCGCCAGCTCGCGGCTGGGCGCGCCGAGCGTGACGGAGTTCTGATGCTCGAGCGCGCCGTACGCGCCGTCCTGCAGGAAGAACGTGTACTCGCGATACGGCGCGCCGCCGAAGAGCGCGATCGCTTGATGGACGACGGCTTGCACGCCCGCGACGAACGCCGTGGTATCGAATGGCGCTGCGTCGGGCAGCGGCCAATAGACCACCCGGTGGCGAATGCCGCTCTCGATGAAGTGCCATTCACGCAACTGACCGACCAGGATGGGCGACTCCATCAGCACAGCGGCGCTCGGAGCGCGGAAACTGCGCCCGGCGCCGCCGAACGGCTCGAGCTCGGTGGCGATTTGCCAGCTCGCCGGAAGCGTCAACGACACCAGGACGGTGCTGTCTTCGGCGCCCAGGACGTACATGAAGGAATGCGGACCGCCGACCAGCCCGCCGCTCGCCGTGAGGAACGGCTTCCAGGCAGCGCGCGTGGGTCGCTCGGGCGCCGGCAGCGCGAGACGATAACGCAGCGTGACCGTGCCCCGTGGCGCATCGACCTGCCAGACTGCGCTGTCCACCCGTTCTACCGTGGCGTTCGGCGGGTCGACCGTGACGTCACGCACGTAGCGCCAATAGCGGTCGTCGTACTCCGGGTGGGCCGCCATCGCCAGGCGAATCGGCTCGCCGCGACTGCGCAGGTACATCGTGACGGTCCAACCCGAGAGGTCGGCGCTGTCGACACGCAGGACATACTGGATCGAGGGTTTGACGACAGGGTGTGCCGTGGCCGGCGCAGCGGCAAGGAGGATCGAGATGAGTGGATTCATGATGATCAGATTCCGACGAACCCGGTTTGGTTTATTCCCGCGCCGGAGAAACGTTATACTGTGCCCGTGACACCGTCGGTCATCGCGCTCGTCCTCGCCAACGCCTTTCCGATCATCGGCGTGCTGTTCCTCGGCTGGACAGTTTTCCCGCTGCTCCTGTTCTATTGGCTCGAGAACGTCGTGGTCGGCGCCTTCACAGTGCTCAAGATGGCCGCGGCACACCCGGCCGATCCGATCTATTGGGCGGGCAAGCTGTTCATGATTCCATTTTTCATCGTGCACTTCGGCGGTTTCACGTACGTGCACGGCTCCCTGTTGATTGCCTTCTTCGGGCCGAAGGGCATCGGTGGCCACGCGTTCGACCTGCTCAGGATCGTGCCGGCCGCGATCCGCGACAACCAGCTCCAATGGGGAGTGCTGGGCCTGGTGGCGAGCCACGGCGTTTCGTTCTTCTGGAATTACCTGCGGAACGGCGAATATCAACGCGCCGCGCTCCAGCAGCTCATGGCCGCGCCGTACTCTCGGGTGATCGTCCTGCACCTGACCGTGCTGTTCGGTGGGTGGGTGGTGATGTTGTTGGGATCGCCACTCGGAGCCCTGATCATTCTGGTCGTCATCAAGACGCTCGTAGACGTTAAGGCGCATTCGGCGGAGCGCCGCCGCTTCGGCACGGGCTTAACACCCGCCCCAACCGCCGCGGCCTCCGACGTGTAGTACAAGCATGCCGATCAACTTCAGTCATGACGTCGAGCAGGTGCTCGCGCAGGCCAAGTCGCAGAGCAAACCGGTTCTCCTGGATTTTTCCGCCGCGCCGATGTGAAGCGGCTGCGCTCGGCTGGACGCCGAGGTGTGGCCGGATGAGCGGGTCGTGCGGTTCGTGAACGAGAGCTTCCTCCCTGCGCGCGTCCACGTCAAAGATCCCGACAACGCGTTCAAGCGAATCAGCGAGCGGTTCCAGGCGCCGTGGACGCCGACGATTCTCTTGCTCGATCCGAGTGGCGCCGAACAGCACCGGATCGAGGGATTTCTTCCGACGGAAGATTTTCTGCCGCAGCTGATGCTCGGCCGCGCGCGAATCGCGTTTCACGAGCAGCAGTGGGCGGACGCCGAGCGCCGCTATCGGCAGATCGTCGAGCAATTCCCCAATACCGATGCGGCGGCCGAGGCGCTGTATTGGGCGGGCGTCGCACCGTACAAGGCGACCGGCAATCCTGCATCACTGAAGGCGACCGGCGAGGCGTTCACCAAGCGTTACCAGACCACGTCCTGGGCAAAGAAGGCTTCCGTCTGGCGGTGACGGCGAGTAGTTTCGCCGCCTCATGTCCCCCTTCCTCGCCGAGCTGCTCGGCACCATGCTGCTCATCATCCTCGGCGACGGCGTCGTCGCCAACGTGGTGCTGAGCGGCACCAAAGGTCAAAACTCCGGCTGGATCGTCATCACGACGGGATGGGCGCTCGCGGTCACTGTGGCAGTGTACGCCGTCGGCATATTCAGCGGCGCCCACATCAATCCCGCGGTCACGATCGCGCTCGCTGCTATCGGGAAGTTCGCGTGGGCCAAGGTGCCGGTCTACATCGCCGCGCAAATGCTCGGCGCGATGCTCGGCGCGACAGTCGTCTGGCTCGCCTATCTGCCGCACTGGGAGAAGACACCGGATCCCGCGGCGAAGCTCGCCGTGTTCTGTACCGGCCCCGCGATCCGCAGCACCATTCCCAACCTGATCACGGAGATCATCGGCACCGCCGTGCTGGTCCTCGGCGTGCTCGCGATTCTGACGCCGAAGAATCTGAACCCCGCCTATAGCTGGGACGTCGGGCTCGGCCCCGCGCTCGTCGGCATCATCGTCTGGGCGATCGGCCTCTCACTCGGTGGCCCGACCGGCTACGCAATCAATCCGGCGCGCGATTTGGGACCGCGCCTCGCCCACGCCATTCTGCCGATCCGCGGCAAAGGCGCGTCGGATTGGGGCTACGCCTGGATCCCCGTGCTCGGCCCCGTCATCGGCGGGATCATCGCCGCCTTCCTCTATAAGGCGTGGTGGCCGGCGTGAAGCACATCCTCGCCCTCGATCAGGGCACGACCAGCTCCCGCGCCATCGTCTTCGATCATTCGGGCAGCGTGGTCAGCGTCGCGCAGCAGGAGTTTCGGCAGATCTTCCCGCAGCCCGGCTGGGTGGAGCACGACGCGAACGAAATCTGGGCCACGCAGCTCCACACGGCGAAGGAAGCGCTTGCCAAGGCCAATCTCGGCGCGGGCGACATCGCGGCGATCGGCATCACGAACCAGCGCGAGACGACCGTCGTGTGGGATCGTGACACCGGCCAGCCGATCCACAACGCGATCGTCTGGCAGGATCGCCGCACGGCCGCAAACTGCGACCGGCTCAAGGCGCGCGGCGTCGCCGGGCTGATCAAACGCAAGACCGGCCTGGTCATCGACGCGTACTTCTCCGGGACCAAGCTCGCCTGGCTGCTCAAAACCGTGCGCAAGAGCGGTCGCCTCGCGTTCGGCACGATCGACACCTGGCTGCTCTGGCAGCTCACCGGTGGTCGCGTGCATGCGACCGACCCGAGCAACGCGTCGCGGACGATGCTGTTCAATCTCAAGACCGGCGATTGGGACGACGAGCTGCTCAAGCTCATCGGCGTGCCGCGCGCCGTGCTCCCGGAGGTGCGGTCGTCGAGCGAGATCTACGGCGAGACCACGCTGCTCGGCGGCCGGATTCCGATCGCGGGCATCGCCGGTGATCAGCAGGCCGCGCTGTTCGGCCAGGCGTGCACGCAGCCCGGCATGGTAAAAAACACGTACGGTACCGGCTGCTTCATGCTGATGAATACCGGCACGAAACCGGTGCCGTCGAAGAACAACCTGCTGACGACCGTCGCCTGGCGCGTCGGCGACCGCACCGAGTACGCGCTCGAGGGATCGATCTTCATCGCCGGCGCGGTCGTCCAGTGGCTCCGCGACGGCCTCGGCATCATCAAGTCGTCCTCGGAAGTCGAGGCACTCGCCTCGCAGGTGACTGATCCCGCAGGGGTCTACCTCGTCCCCGCGTTCGCGGGATTGGGGGCGCCGCACTGGGATCAGTACGCCCGTGGGCTCGTCGCCGGCGTCACGCGGGGCACCACCGCCGCGCATATCGCGCGCGCCGCACTCGAGGGCATCGCGTTCCAGGTCGCCGACGTGCTGCGCGCCATGGAAGCCGACGCGAAGATCAAGCTCAAAGAGCTGCGCGTGGACGGCGGCGCCTCGGCCAACAATCTCTTGATGCAGTTCCAGTCCAGCCTGCTCGGCGTGCCCGTCGTCCGGCCCAAAGTCACCGAGACGACGGCGCTCGGCGCCGCCTACCTCGCGGGCCTCGCCGTCGGATTCTGGAAGGATCAGAAACAGATCGCCGCGCAATGGCAGGTCGATCGGCGGTTCACACCCGCGATGAAGTCGACGGACCGGAAGAAACTCGAGCGGGGCTGGAAGCGAGCGCTCGATCGCGCAAGAGCCTGGGAGGAGATGTAATGGAAGTCATCGTTCAAAAAGACTACAAGGCCTTGAGCCGCGTGGCGGCGGAAGTCATCGCCGAAGTCCTGAACACCAAGCCCAACGCCGTGCTCGGCATGGCGACCGGCTCGACGCCGCTCGGCCTGTATCAGGAGCTCGTGCGGCTGCACAAGGAGCGCCAGCTCGATTTCTCGCGCTGCACCACGTTCAACCTCGACGAGTACGTCGGCCTGAACGTGACTCATCCGCAGAGCTACCACTATTTCATGCACGAGCACTTCTTCCGGCACGTCAACATTCAGCCGCAGAACATCAACATCCCGTCCGGGACGACCAGCAACTATCCCGCCTTTTGCCAGTGGTACGAGCGCCGCATCGCCGAGTGCGGCGGGATCGACGTGCAGATCCTCGGCATCGGGACGGACGGTCACATCGGCTTCAACGAGCCGACCAGCTCGCTCTCCTCGCGCACCAGGCTCAAGACGCTGTCCGAGCAGACGATCAACGACAACGCACGGTTCTTCGAGCGGCGCGAAGACGTGCCGGTGTACGCGATCACGATGGGCGTCGGTACGATTCTCGAGGCCCGGAAGCTGATCCTCATCGCGAGCGGCAAGTCCAAGGCGAAGGCGATCGCGCAGGCGGTCGAAGGTCCGGTCACCAGCATGGTCACCGCGAGCGCGCTCCAGATGCATCGCGACGCGATCGTCGTCGTGGACAACGAGGCGGCGTCGGGCCTCACGATGCGCGACTACTACGACTTCATCTACGCCGCCAAGCCGGCGGCACCCAGATCATGATGCACACGCTGCTGATCGTCCTCGCGCTGCAAGCTCCGGTGATCCAGCAGGATGGTCTGCGGTTCCGCGATCTGAACAAGAACGGGGTGCTCGACCCCTACGAGGATTGGCGCCTTACGCCCGCGCAGCGGGCCCGTGATCTGGTCGCGCGGATGACACTCGAGGAAAAAGCCGGCGCGATGATGCACGGCACCGCGCGCTCCGGCGGCCCGACGGGCGGCGTCGGGTTCGGCGGCCAGTACGACACGGTGAGAAACCGCGCGCTGATCGACAGCGTGAAAGTCGTGAACCTGATCACCCGCCTGAACGGCGATCCCGCCACGATCGCCGCGCAGAACAACGTCCTCCAGGCGATCGCCGAGCGGACGCGACTGGGCATTCCCCTGACGATCAGCACCGATCCTCGGAATCACTTCCAGTACACGCCGGGGACCAGCAGCCAGGGCACCAGGTTCTCGCAGTGGCCCGAGGCCCTCGGCTTCGCCGCCATCGGCGATACCGCGCTGACGCGGCGCTTCGCCGACATCGCGCGGCAAGAGTACCGCGCCGTGGGCATTCACATGGCGCTGTCGCCACAGGCCGATCTCGCCACCGAGCCGCGCTGGCCGCGCGTTTCGGGCACGTTCGGCGAAGACGCCGACCTTGCCGGCCGGATGGTGGGTGCCTACGTCGCCGGATTTCAGCACGGCGCGAACGGGGTGGACTCGAACGGCGTCGTCACCGTCGTGAAGCATTGGGTGGGCTACGGCGCAGCGAAGGACGGCTGGGACAGCCATCTCTACTACGGCCGCTTCGCGACGTTCCCGAGCAACAATTTCTTTTATCACGTCCGCGCGTTCATTCCCGCCTTCACCGCACACACGGGCGGCGTGATGCCGACCTATTCGATTCTCCAGGGCGCGACCTGGGACGGGAAACCGATCGAGCAGGTCGGTGCGGGATACAACCGCCAGCTCCTCACCGACGTGCTGCGCGGGCATTACGGCTTTCAGGGCGTGATCCTGACCGACTGGGCGATCACGAATGACTGCACCGAGCGCTGCAAGAACGGCGCGCCGGCCGGTGAGCGTCCCACCTTTGCCGACGTCGGCATGCCGTGGGGCGTCGAGGACCTGCCGATGCGCGCGCGCTTCGTCAAAGCGGTAGAGGCCGGCGTGGACGAGTTCGGCGGGACCGAGCGCGCCGATCTGCTCGTCG
>DATJKA010000037.1:0-7582 GCA_035491815.1 Gemmatimonadales bacterium
TTGACTCGGCGGATGCAGCGCGATGATCGACAGCGCGGCGGCCGCCACGGCGAGCGCCGCGAATGGCACCAGCTTCGCGTAGACGCGCCGCGCCGCCGCGCTCCACCATCCGATCGCGCCGCCGAGTCGGCGCAGCGGGTAGACCTCGACGAGAAGAAGGACCGCGGGCAGCGTCATCGCCGTGGCCTTGGACAGCAGGGCGGCGACGAACAGCACGAGTGCCGCCACGTACCATCCCACGCCGCGCCCCGCGTCGTGCGATCGCAGGTAGGCGAGGACGCTCGAGAAGTAGAACAGTCCCGACAGCACGTCGCGTCGCTCCGTCACCCACGCCACCGATTCGACCCGGAGCGGGTGCACGGCGAACGCCAACGCCGCGAACGCCGCGGCGAAAAACGGAGTCAGACTCGATTTAGCATCCGCTAAATCGAGTCTGACCCCGTTTTGAGATCTCTCACTGCGCGGACCGGCCAGCAGCCGCCGCGCGAGAAAGTACACGACGATCGCGCTCGCCGTGTGCAGGAGCAGGTTCGACAGGTGATAGCCTGCCGGATTCATGCCCCAGAGCTCGTAGTCGAGCCCCAGCGTCATCCAGGACAGCGGGACGTAGTGGCCCATGTGGAACGTCGTCCACATCCAGCGCAGCTGGTCGGGACCAAGCCCGCGGTACATCGGATTGTCCGTGAAGTTCTTGTCGTCGTCCCACGCTACGAAACCGGCGCGCAGCACCGGAAGGAACGCGGCGAACGTAATGATCGCGACGCAAACGGGAGCGGCGATTGCCGCTCCCATTTGCCACTTCGCGCGAGTCAGTTCCCGGGAGTGCGGCTCCACACTACGATGGTGCCGCACGTCGTGGAGGTCGTGTTCCCCTGCCAGAATTGGGCGGGCGTGACCGATGCCCCGTGATACAGCTCGATGCCCTCGATGTCGTCGACGGGGATCTCGTCGAGCTCCATGTTCGGCGCGCGCTGCCCGTCGACCCACAACGTCGGCGCGCAATTGCGGCGCATCGAGGTGCCGGTCGTGAACCGCACGGCCGTCCCGAATCGCGTGGGCACCAGAGCGATGCCGGGCAGGTTGAGCGCGTCCGTGGGCACCCGGGCGTGCCTCGACTCCAGATCCTCCCGCGTCACGAACGCCCCAATGCCGCGCGCTCGGCGCGCGTAGAATCCGTCGATGCCTTCACGTTGATGCCGCCCGGCCGCCGACACCGCGACCTCGGACAGCACTGCCGGTCGGGCGACGAGCACAATCAGGACCGAGTCGCGCGCGCCGCCGGTCGCGATGATCGTTTCGCGCTGCGGCTCGTACCCGAGTCGACGAATGGACAGCTCGACCTCGCCCCCGGGGACCTTGGTCAAGGTGAACCGGCCGCGCTCGTCCGTCTGAACGACCTGGCGCAGCGCGAGCGCGCTGACCTCGGCGCCGGACAGGGTCTCGCGGGTCGCCGAGTCGATGACGACACCGAGGAGCGTCCCGGCGCTCTGGGCGGCCAGGCAAATTGGGCGGCCGACGATCAGTCCGAGCAGGCAGGCAATCGCGAGCGGCCGGGACACAGCGTCGTTGATGCGCGACCGCATGCTCCGTCCTTGGTCCACGGGAGGACGCCTAACCGAGCGTCCGGCCCAAAATATGACTAGGTGCAAGCATGCGCCACTCTGTCGGCTCCTCCCTGTGAATCGCTCGATCCCCCTCGCCGCGGCGGCCGTCGCCGGCGTGTTGGCGTATCGTGAACGCCGAGCTCGCCAGGCGATCGAGCGTTTTGCGGCCGCGGGCCTGGAAACGCTTCTCAACGCCATCGAGGCCAACGACGCGCAGACGGGGCAACACGTCCGCCGAGTGGCGGCGTACGCCTTGGTCATCGCCGACGCGGCCGGCCTGACCGAGCGTCAATGCCGCGCGGTAGAGCGCGTGGCGCTCTTTCATGACATCGGCAAGATCCACGAGGCGCTGTTCGACATCGTGCACGACCCGACGGGGCTCACCCCGACGGAGCGACGGGAGATCGCGACGCACCCGCGTCGCGGCGCCGACGTGCTGGCGCCACTCGCCGCGTTCTATCCCGAGCTGCCCGACGGGGTCCTCTCGCATCACGAGCGGTGGGACGGCCGCGGCTACCCCCGTCACCTGCGCGGCGAGCGCATTCCGCTCGCCGCGCGCATCGTGTCGATTGCCGACACGTTCGACGCGCTGACGCACAACCGCCGGTATCGCCGCGGTCAGGGACTCGACGCTGCCATCGAGGTCATCGCCGCCGGCCGCGGCGAACAGTTCGACCCGGAGCTGATCGATCTGATCCTGTTGCCGCCCGTGCTCGACCGGCTCGCGCGCACCCACGTGGAGCAGCACCAGCCGGCCGGCGAAGGTCGCCGTGACGGGCAGCGCGAGCGAGTCCCGGACGTCAGCTTCCGCTGGCGGTCTCGCTCACTTCGTCCGCGCGCTGTCCACCCGTCGCAGCACGCCGACTGAATCCCAGGCGCGCCGCGCCTCGAGCTTGGCCTGCTCGTGGCCCTTGAGGTCGCGGCGGAACTCGTGATGCCCGTCGGGAAAGGCGACGAAGAACTCGTATGGAACGTTCGCCGGGTAGAGCGCGGCCTCGATGCTCGGCTTGCCCGGAGACGCGATCGGTCCCGGCGGCAGACCGGCGTGCTTGTACGTGTTGTACGGCGAGTCCACCTCGAGGTCCTTGTACAACACGCGCGCCACGTGCTTGCCGAGCGCGTATTGCACCGTGGGATCTGCCTGCAGCGGCATCCCGTCGCGCAGGCGGTTCGCGTACACGGCGGCGATGACGGGCCGCTCCTCGGGCAGCTTCGCCTCCTTCTCGACGATCGAGGCGAGTGCCATCACGTCGTTGCGCGAGAGGTGCAGCGTGTCGAGCCGCGCCGACCACGCCGGCTGCCACACCTGCTCGAACCGCTTCACCATCGTCCCGACCGCCTGGCGCGCCGTGGTCTTGTCGGCAAAAACGTACGTGTCGGGAAAGAGGTATCCCTCGAGCGTCGGCGTTGGAATGTCGAGCACGTGCAGGAGCGCCGTGTCCCGCACCGCCGCCTCGACCGAGTCGTGCGGCACGCCGAGCCGCGATTCGAGCAACGGCTCGATCTGGCTCAGCGAGTAGCCTTCGGGAATCGTCACGACGTGGACGATGCCCTTGCCGCCGCGGAGCGCGTCGAGCACGAACGCCCAGCCGGCATTCTTGTGCAGCAGATAGGTGCCGGCCTTGACGCCGCGGTCGCCGTGGCGGAGCGAGGCGTAGATCCGGAAGAACGTCGCCGACCGGATCACACCGGCCTTGGCGAGCGAATCCGCGGCGACGCGCAGGTTCGTGTGCTGCGGAATCGTGACCCGTACCGACGGACCGGTACCGCTGCCGCTGCAGGCGAGCAGGGTGGCGGTCAGCACGGCGGCGATGCTCCGCGCCTTTCGATCAGCTCGCACGGTTCAGCACCAGTTGCAGGAGCACGCTCGCCGCCAGCGCGTCCACGTCGGCCTTGCGACCGCGCGTGCTTCCGCCCATCTCGCGGATCGAGCGCAGGGCAGCGGCGGTCGTGTAGCGCTCGTCGACCAGTTCCACGGCGAGTCCCGTCCGCCGCTCGAGCTCCTGCGCGATGGTGCGCACTTGCATCGACCGCGGCGTGTCGTTGCCGTCGCCGTCGAGCGGCAAACCGATTACAAAGCCGCGTGCCTCGAGCGTTTCGGCGCGGCGCACCAGCTCGGCGATCGGCGGGCGTTTGCCGGTCCGTCGCACGATCGCGCCGGCGGGCGACGCAATCGTACCGGTCGGATCACTGATCGCCAAACCGATGCGACGCTCGCCGTAATCGATGGCAAGGAGCCGTCCGCGTGTCGTCGTCACGAGCGTTCACGAGTTCGCGCGGCACGATCCACTACCCGCTCACCATCTGCTGGAAGAACTCCTTGTTGTTCTTCGACCGCGACATCTGCTTGATGAGAAACTCCATCGCGTCGGCCTCGGGCATGTCGGCCAGGAAGTTCCGCAGCAGGTACACGCGGTTGAGCTCTTCCTGAGTGAACAGCAGCTCTTCCTTTCTCGTACCAGAACGACCGATGTCGATCGCAGGATACACCCGCCGCTCGGCGATCTTGCGGCTGAGGACGAGCTCCATGTTGCCGGTGCCCTTGAACTCCTCGAAGATCACCTCGTCCATGCGCGAGCCAGTCTCGATGAGCGCCGTGGCGATGATCGTCAGCGAGCCGCCGTCCTGGATGTTGCGGGCCGCGCCGAAGAAGCGCTTGGGCTTCTCGAGGCCCTTCGCGTCCACGCCGCCCGACAGGATCTTGCCCGACTGCGGCGTCACCGCGTTGTGTGCGCGCGCCAGACGCGTGATCGAATCGAGCAGGATCACCACGTCCTTGCCGCTTTCCACCAGCCGCTTCGCTTTCTCGATGACCATGTCCGAGACTTGCACGTGCCGCGATGCTTCCTCGTCGAACGTCGACGCGATCACTTCGGCGTCCACGTTGGCGATCGTGTCCGTCACCTCCTCCGGCCGTTCGTCGATCAGCAGGATGATCAACGTGACCTCGGGGTGATTCTCACGGATCGCGTTGGCCATTTTCTGCAGCAGGATCGTCTTGCCGGCGCGCGGCGGCGCGACGATCAGCCCGCGCTGGCCTTTCCCGATCGGCGCGATCAGGTCCATGATGCGCATGCTGATGTCGCCGTCTTTCGTCTCGAGGCGGAGACGACCTTCCGGGTAGCGCGGCCGCAGGTTGTCGAACGCGATCCGCGCCTTGGCGACCTCCGGCGCGTCGCCGTTGACCGACTCCACCTTGAGCAGCGCGAGATAGCGCTCCCACTCCTTGGGCGGACGAACCTGGCCGGCGACCGTGTCGCCCGTGCGCAGGTCGAACCGCTTGATCTGCGACGGTGAGACATAGATGTCGTCCGGTCCGTACAGGTAGTTCCAGTCCTGGCTGCGCAGAAAGCCGTAGCCCTCGGGCAGAATCTCGAGGACGCCTTCGCCAGTGAGCACGACGTTCTCATCGAGCAGTCGCTGCTCGATGCGAAAGATCAGGTCCTGCTTCCGCAGCCCGTCGCCCTGGTCGACGCCGTGTGCGGCGGCCAGGGTCTGGAGCTCCGGGATGGACTTGCGCTTCAGCTCAGCGATGTTCACGGACGTCACGCCGACGGCAGGCGGCGCCTGTCCGGGGGCGAGTGAAGGGACGGGAAGGGTGGACCGGAGATGGGCCGCGGAGCGGGAGGGCAGGGGCGAAGGAGGTGGGGCGGCGATGGGGGCGGGTGTCGCCTGGAGCTCCTGTCGCGCGCTATCGGCTACCAGGGGGTCGGCGCGCAGGCGCCGCGTCGAGCGCGGCGGGCGAAGCGAGGAACTTGATTGCATGCGAAGGTATCGGTGACACGAAAGAGGGTCAAGGGCGCTACGCCTCAGAAGGCGATGTAGCGCAGGGGGTGTTTTTTGAGGTCGGCCAAGAGCGAATCGAGCGAAGCGAGGTCGCGTCGCACGCCCAGCGCGATTGCCGAATCAGCATGAATCCGGCCGATGGTTCCGGTCGGGCTGTTTGCCCGACGTTGCACCTCGGCCAGCTCGGCGCGAACCGCGGCGATTTCGTGACTCAGGGTGGTGTCCCGCCGAAACCGCCCTAACGAGTGCCGGTCGGAGCCGAGCAGCTCGCGGATCGAATCCGCCTGCGCCATTGCCTGTTCCGCACGTGGCACGAGCTCCGCCCGGTCGCTCGCTGCCATGCTGAACAAGCCGCCCGACGCCGCCAGCCGGTTCATGAGGCGTTCGGTCTTGCCGCGCACTCGCTGCATGTCCGTTCCTCCCCGATCGCCGAGAAACGCGCCAACGGCGCCCTGGGTGGACTGGATTTGTGCACCCAGCAGCTTGATGTTCGCGAGAATCGCGGGGAATTCGCGTGCCGCGACGGCTGCATCGGCTGTAGCGGACTCGACGTCGGCTTGCGTCGCGCGGATCGTATCACCGGCGCTCACCGGTGCGGCCGCCGCGGTGCCGCTACTCATATACACCACTTGGTCGCCGATGAGCGTCGCACCCGACCGTATCGAGATCTTCGAGTCCGCGCGGATGTTCTGGCGTACGTGGTCGAGGATGTCGAGCCCGAGCACGAGCCTCTGGCTTGGCGGTGCCGACGGCGGTTGGAATCCGACGGACCTGACGAGCCCGACCTTTTGGCCGTCGAGCCAGACCTCGGTTCCACGAATGACTCCCCGCGCCCCGTCCGTCGCCACATAGAGTCGGAAGGTCTTGCCGTGTAAGGCGCCGACCCGGCCGAAGACCATGATGAATGCGCCGATCAGCAGCACGCCAGCAGTCGCGGCGACCCCGACCCACAACTCTCTCCACCGGGCACGCTGAGCCATGGCGCGGACGAGCTGAGCAAAGGGCGGGCCGAGAGGCCCGGCTCGAGCTCTCAATGGAACGCGCGCGACAGGATTCGAACCTGTGACCTTCGGCTCCGGAGGCCGACGCTCTATCCAGCTGAGCTACGCGCGCGGGATAACCTCAAACAAGATCACCGCAGTCGCCCTCGCACTCAAGGTCTCCGCGCGCTCGTCGTATCCGATTTCGGCGCCGGTGTCGCCGGCGGCGTCCAGAAGTCCGCCGTCGGCTTGGCCTGGTCAGCAACGTCCCGCGCGAAAAACGCCGAGTTGAAGACCGTCCGGAACGTGCCGGTCGGCTGCCCGCGCCATTGCGGCTGGAACCCGAAGAGCACGATGTGCCCGCGATCATGCTTGACGTCGAGCGCCGCCGCGAACCCCTGCATGTACTGCGCTCCATTCAGGAACCCGGAGCGGAGCGGCGAGACGTCGGACGGGTACTTCGCCAGCACGGCGCCGGTGAAACCATCGAGGGTCGTGAACACCGGGCTGTTGAACACGAACGCGTCGGCGCGCTCCGGCATGCCCGACATCACCGGCTGGGTGGGATCGGTGACCACCTGCATGATCGAACCGCCGGTGAAGAACTCCCTCTGTCGCAACCCCGCGACGACGTTGCGCACCGGGAGGTGGAGCGCCGTCGCGAGCCCCGACGCACCCTGGTTCCAGGCGACGAGCGTTCCGCCGCCTCGTACGAACTCGTCGAGCGCACGAATCTCATCGACGGTGGCGCTGTCGGGCCCGGACCCGCCGCGACCGCCCCGTCCACCGGCTCGCCCGCCACCCGCGCCGCCCGCCGCACCGGCTCCGCCACGACCGCCGCGTCCGCCGCCACCGACGGCCTGCGACGCCATCACGATCACATCGAACTTCGAGCCCAGATCACCGGCGCGGAGATCGGCCGGGGTCACTAGGGTGTACTTGAAGCCGTACGAGTCGAACAGCCACTCCGTCCAGCCCTCGTCCATGACGCCCGGCGACGACTTGTAGATCGCGATGCGCGTCGGCGCGGCCACCGACGCGGGCGCTGCCGACGCCGGCGCGCGTTCGGCGCGCACGTGTAGCTCCGCCGCCCAGGCGGCGGCCTTGGCGGGATCGAGTCCGGCAACGACGTACCGCGCTCCGGCACTCGTCGTCGCTGGCATGAATCGCACTGTCGCGCCCGCGCCGAGTGCGCGCGCGATCACCTTGAAC
>DATJKA010000038.1:0-2082 GCA_035491815.1 Gemmatimonadales bacterium
CGCGAGATCGCTGTACCGCCGCCCGCCCTGGAGCGAGACGTTATAGAAGAGTCGGTCGAACACGAATGGCCCGGCGAAGCCGCCGCTGAGCTGCGTGTTCGCGTATCGCTGGCCGAGCTGACGTCCGATGCGATCGGTCGCCTGCAACTGCGGCGCGTCGGCCGTGACGTGGACGACCTGATTCACGAAGTTGTTGCCCGGCGCCTGCGTCACGGAGAGCTGCGCGCCGCTGAAACCGCCGCGGGACACGTCGTAGGTCGACGAGCTCACGCGCACCGCACCGATGATGTCGCGCGGGACGTCGCCTCCGCCGTACTGCATCCCGTTGAGCGTGACGTTGTTCTGCGAGCCCGAGAGACCGAGCACGGAAAACTGGGGCAGGCCGTTCGTCGGATCGGCCGTGATCGTGATGCCCGGCACCTGCGCGATCATGCCCATCAGATCGCCCTGATCGGCGACCGCGAAGACCTCGGAGCTGGCGAGGATGCCCTTTTCGGTTTGCGCGACGTCGGGTCCTATGAAGTCGCGCTGCGGCGGCTGCCGTCGTTGCGCGGTCACCCGAACGGCGTTGAGTCTCACCGGCGAACGCTTCATCACGACGTCGACGTGAACCGGCGCCGTAGAGTTCTCACCGTTGGACTTGGCGACGACGCGCTGCTGAATCCACCCGATGGCGCTCACCGTCACGTAGTACTCGGCGGCGCGATTGGCGGCGGGCATCGTGACCGTCCACGTGCCGGCGTCGCTGGCGCGGACGGTGACTGCAGCGCTGAAGCCCGCGCCGGCGGGTGTGACCGTGACCGACGCGGCGATCGCCTCGCCGCTGTCGCTCTTGACGGTGCCGGTGATGACCTCGGGTCGCGGCGCCGGAGACTGTGCGCGCGAGGACCGCAGCGGTGCAGCGAGCGTCGCGGCAATACACAGTGCGACGAGGGCGATGCGACGGAGCGAGTGGGGGACGTCGACGGCGATTCTCATGGCTCGGGGTCGGGGCGAACTGTGAGAGGAAGCCGCGTCACCGGTGCAATCCATCGGCACCGCCGCACGCAGCGTCGCGATTGGGGGGGCAGGAGAAGGGCGGCTACATGTGCTATTAGAACGGGCGAGATCGAAAATGGTTGCAGCGAGCGCGATCATCACACATCGCATACAACTCGCGGCAGCGGAGCGTGTCCGTGTGAAACGCGAAATTTGAATGGGCCACGGACCAACATCGACGGCACATCTCGCGCATCGGGCGGTATCACCATGCCCGTCGCGCGATCGCGGTGTCCAACGATTAGGTTGCGAGCCGCTCGGTCCGACGGCACAATTCGGGAAATCGCACCTTCGACAAGGTGGTTCGAATGCGCTCCGTGCGATGCGATGCCTGCGGAACGAAGGCGCTCATGGCGGCGTCTCAGTGTCCCAAATGCGGCCACCTGTTCGAGGTGCGGGACGGGTCGGGCGAGCCGCTCCCTCTCGCTCACTGCACGAGCTGCGACGCCTACTATCCGGCGCACGTGCACTCGTGCAAGTGGTGCGGCACGACGCTCATTCCGGAGAAGGCCAGAAAGGGAGAATCAAACCGCGTACGGTGGATCGCTGCCGGTACGTTCGCCGTCGCCGTGTTGCTCGGCTTTCTGGCGCGTGATCCGGGTCCCAGGGCCGAAGCCGCCCGTGCGTCTCGACCGCGAGCGACGAATCATGCGAAGCTCGAGGCCGCTGCGCCGCCGGAGACAGTCGCTCGGGCCGCGGTGAGTTCGCCGGCCGAGACCACCAACCCGATCGACTCGGCTGCCAGCGCCAATGAGGTACTTACCGATGTCTCGACGCCGGCAACGGCCGAGCCGGCATCCGCAGAGCCGGCGGTGGTTCCACAGTCTGCCAGCGTGCTGGCGGCGGGCGCGGCTGCTCGGGTCGAGACTCCGCGTCATGTGACGTCGGCGACTGCGCCGCACGATCGGCGCGCGTCCACGCCGTGGGTCACCATGGTTGCGAAGCAGTGGGTGACCGTGCGAGCCGATGCAGAGCGCGGCGCGCACATCGTCGCGTCGGTCGGGCCGAACGCGCGCGTGCAACTCGGCGAAGCGCGAGGGGCGT
>DATJKA010000039.1:0-6676 GCA_035491815.1 Gemmatimonadales bacterium
ACCGTAGATGACAGCCGGGATCTGTCCGGCGCTGCGAAGCGATCGCGCGGCACCCTTGCCGTTGGTCGTGCGCGGGCTCGCGGAGAGTTGTGCGGTGGGCATGACGGAATAACCTGCGGTGTGCGTGTAACGTGTTAGGCAACCCGGAACGTCCGGGGGAGCCTAGTCGAACAGGGAGCTGACGCTCTGCTCGCTGTGCGTGAAACGAATTGCCTTCGCGAGCAGCTCACCAACCGAAAGCACCTTGAGCTGCGGGAACTGCCGGTCCTGCGGGATCGGGATCGTGTTGGTCACGGCGACCTCCACGATCGGCGCCGCGCACAGGCGCTCCACGGCAGGGCCGGAGAGCAACGCATGCGTGGCGCACACATAAATGTCGTTCGCGCCCAGCTTCTTGAGCGCCCGAGCGGCTTCGGTGACCGTGCCGGCCGTGTCGATCATGTCGTCGGGGATCAAACAGTCTCGCCCCTCGACATCACCTACCACGTTCAGCACCTCGGCCACGTTCGCCGTTGGGCGACGCTTGTCGATGATCGCGAGCGTGCCGTTGAGCCGCTTCGCGAATCCTCGCGCCATCTTCGCCGACCCGACATCCGGTGCGACGACGACGACATCCTTCAACTGCTTCCTGCGGTAGTGCGACGTCATCACCGGCGCCGCGTACAGGTGATCGACGGGAACGTCGAAGAATCCCTGCAGCTGGTGCTGGTGAAAATCGATGCCGAGGACGCGATCCGCGCCCGCGCTCTCGATCATGTTCGCCAACAGCTTCGCGCCGATTGCCACGCGAGGCTGATCCTTTCGATCCTGACGGGAATACCCGTAATACGGCATCACCGCCGTGATTCGCGCTGCCGACGCACGCCTCGCCGCATCGATCAGGAGCAGGAGCTCCATCACGTTGTCCGCGGGCGGATTCGTCGGCTGCACGATGAAGACATCGGCGCCGCGGATGTTTTCATCGATGCGCACGAAGATCTCGCCGTCAGCGAACCGGCTGCAGGTCACCTTGCACAGCTCGACGCCAAGGTGTTCTGCGATCTCCTCCGCGAGTCCCGGATTGGCGGTTCCCGAGAGGAGCTTGAATCCGTGCTTCGGTAAGGACACCACGTCCATTGCCGCAGCCTTGTATCGTAAGAGGGGCTAACGAGATAGTCAATTCCGATCAGCGACGTGACCGACGACCGGAAGAGCCATCAAACCTAAACCGGCCCGTTCCGATGCGCTACGCGCACAGAGTCTCTCGAGGAATTGTTGGTCCGGATTTCTACTGGTGAGTCGTACCGCTGCCGGCTCCCGCAGACTTTCCCAGAACGACCGCCCAGTTGTAGTCCCGCGGCACCTTGCAGCCGCCGACTTCGGCCGGTGTGAACTTCCATTTCGAAACCGCCGTGCGGACGGAGCGAGCGAGCGTGGGATGCGTGCTCTTCACGACGGTGAATGTCTTCATATCCGGCAGACCTGTCGTGTCCACCAGCACGCGGATTCGAACTTCACCATGGCCGTTCTTGTCGAGCACGCCCTGGGGAAGTCGCTTGGGAATTGGAGGCGGATCGTACGCCACCGGTTCCGGAACTCGCTCGACGCCGATCTCGGGATCCGCGACGGCACGCTTGACCCATTCGTCGCAGGCGACCAGTGAGTCGGGCGGCGCGACGCGTGCCGCCGTGACCGACGGATCAGGCGACGGATGGCCGCCGCATCCCGCGATGACGGCAGTCAGAACGATCAAATAGGCGAGGCGTTTTTCTGGGAACATGGCGAGCGGCAAGCTATAAATGTTGCGCCCGCTAGAACAGCCGGGAATCCGGAATAGGAAATGGGGAATCGCTGGCGAGAATTCGGCCGCCGCCGTTTGAGCTGATGGCGGATGGCCGATGGCCGATCGCCGCCCGAAGGGCGGCTACGGTGATGTGTCCGGCGGTGATGCCTCGAAGAGTGTTGTCGACAGATAGCGCGCACCCGAGTCGGGCGCGATCATCGCCACACGCTTCCCCGGGCCGAGCTCCCGCGCGATCTGCAGCGCTGCCCACGTGATCCCACCGCTCGACATCCCGACGAACAGGCCTTCCTCGCGCGCCAGTCGCCGCGCGAGCGGAAACGCGTCTTCTTCCCACACCTGGAAGACGCGATCGACGACCGTCCGATCGAAATTCGGCGGCACGAAACCGGGACCCATACCCTGGAATTGATGCTGGCCTCGCTCCCCGCCCGACAGGACTGCGCTGCGAGCCGGCTCGACGGCGACCACGAGAGCACCCGCCCCTTGATCGCGAAGGAAGCGGCCGACGCCCGAGATCGTTCCGCCCGTCCCGGACCCGTAGACGAACGCGTGGATCCGGTGGTGCATCTGCGCCCACAGCTCGGGTGCGGTCGTCTCGTAATGGATCCGCGGGTTCGCGGGATTGCCGAATTGATCGGCCATCCATGCGCCGGTGGAGTCGCGAATCCGCTGCGCCTCTTCGATCGCCGCAAGCATGCGTCGCTCGGGATCCGTGAGCACGAGCCGCGCACCATACGCGCGCAGTGTGCGCTTTCGCTCCTCACTCATCTGCGCGGGGAGGCAAAGCGTAAGCGGGTAGCCGCGGGCGGCCGCGACCTGCGCCAGGCCGATGCCGGTGTTGCCGGACGTCGGCTCGACGATCATCTGGCCCGGCTTGAGCGCGCCGCTCCGCTCTGCCTCGCCAATCATACCCAGCGCCGTGCGATCCTTGATCGAGCCGCCGGGATTCATCCCCTCGATCTTGACCCAGACCTCGGCCATGCCGGGCTCGACGACCCTCGTTAGGCGCACCATTGGGGTGTTCCCGATGGCGGCGTCGATTCGCGCGTCGCTTTCGCCGCGAATCGAATCGGACGTCGGGACAGCCACGGGAGTCGGCGAGGGCGGCGAGGACAGGGGAAGCCGAATTGCCCCTCGTGGAATCGAACCACGATTCACGGCTCCAAAGGCCGTTGTCTTACCTTTAGACGAAGGGGCAGGCAGGCGGCGCGCCCCGGAAAGCTAGTCCGACACCTTTACCGCAACAACACGCGATGCCGTGCGCGTGTGCACGAGTCGGACTGAGGTTCCATGCGCCATCGTCATAGCTTCCACCGGCGCACTGCTGACCGCGAACACCGTAGCCCCCGAGCCCGCAAGCAGCGTGATTGTGTCCGTATCGGGATCGCGCGCGGCGCTTGCTCGGAGCTCGTCGAGGGCGCGCTCAACTTCCGGGTATCGCGGCGCAACGACCGCTTCGAAATCGTTATGCGCGAGGCGTGCGATGCCTACCCACGTCGTGAGTGCGCCGATGTCCAGTCGGGCTGCCTGTCGCGGCGCGAGCGCCTCGCGCGCGTCGAGCCAACGGTACGCGTCGGGCGTTGGCACGCCGAACGGGAAGCACACGAGTGTCACGGCGCGGCCCGGCAACGGGGGCAGCGCGAGCAGCCTCTCGCCGCGCCCCCAGCCAAGCGCGAGCGAGTCGCCGGTGGCGAGGAAGGGAACATCGGCCCCCAGCGGCGCGGCGAGCGCGACCAACTCCCTGTCGGAAAGGGGCGACGGCGCGAGGCGATTCAGACACCGCAGGACGGCTCCGGCGTCGGCACTGCCGCCGCCTAACCCGCCGCCCACCGGAATTCGCTTCGTGATCTGGATGGCCCAGTCGTTAGGCCAGCCCGTTGTGTCCGCGTACAACGTCGCGGCGCGCCACGCGAGGTTGCGCTCCACCGGGCCAAGGCCTTCGGGCGGGAGTGCGACACCGGCGCAATCCAGCGACCGACCACCGGAACCGACGCGCACCGCGACGTCATCGCCAAGCTCGAGCCGGCAGAACAGCGTCTCGATCTGATGGTAGCCGTCCGCTTCGCGCGCGAGCACACGAAGGAACAGGTTGACCTTTGCCTGCGCCACCGTGCGGGCGGTCGTTCCCGACGGGCGGTCGCGGCCGGCCGCGGCGCTCATCGAGCTTCGTTAGGCTGCGCCTTGAAGTCGCTGAAATGCAACCCGAGTCGGGCGAAGTAGTACAGCCCGATGATCGTGATCGGAATGAACGACAGAATGTGGTACCCGATCGCCCAGCTGACCGCCAATCCACCGGTAACGCCGTAGACCTCGAGCCCGACCTTGGCCGCTGCCTCGAACACGCCGAAGAATCCGGGCGACGACGGCAAAGCGACTCCGATAGCGATGATGCCCTGAAGAAAGTTCGCCGCGCTGAACGGGACGTCGATACCGACGGCCTTGAAGCCAATCCAGAAGGCGAGTGCATTCACGAGCCAGTGCACCAGCGCCCAGAAAAACACCGCCGCAAAACGTCGTGGGCTTCGCAGTACTCCCAGTCCCTCGGAGAATGCGTGAATGATCGTGCTCCCACGCTCCACGAGGCCCGGTGCCACGCGGCCGACCATCGCGGCGTACAAGCGGGCGAGATGCTGCGGAAACACGACGATGACGTACAGCATGACGAACAGGATGAGCGCGCCGACGGCGAACAGGGCGGCGGCGCGCTGAACGGGCTGCCCGCCGATCGTGATCCCCCGTGGGAACTCCGGCGACAGCATCGCGGCCACCAACAGCAGCATCAGCGTGAGCGCGTCGAACACGCGGTCTACCGCGAGGGACGCCACCGCAGACGTCAGGCTCACCCGTTTCGTCTCGCGCGTGAGGGCGTACGCGCGCGCGATCTCGCCGAGACGCGCGGGATAGATGTTGTTCACCATCATCCCGACGGCGGTTGCCCGCCAGAGCTGCGCGACGGGCAGATTGGGCGCGACGGGTTCGAGAATCACGCGCCAGCGAATGGCGCGGAGTGGAAAGACCGCGGTCGCGACCAGCGCCGCCACGACCAGCAGCGCCACGTTCGATTTGGAGATCACCGCCCAGATGTCCGACGGTGACTCGCCGCGAAGCGTCCACACGAGGAGCCCGGCGCTCAGCACGATGCCGAGCGCAGTCTTCCAGTTGAGTTTCATCTGCGGCTAGTCGGCGGCGGCGAGATCGAGCAGATCGAACAGTTCGGCGAGAGCCTCGTCGGTATTCCCACCCGACAGCCGGATCAGATCGCGGACCTCGATCGCTCGCGCAAGTGCGGATCTGCCGCGATAGAGCAGGTCGTCGATGGGAACGAGCGTCGCGTCATCCAGCGGAGCTGGCGGAGCGAGCGGCGTCCGCTCCAGGTCGGTGAAGCTCGCGATGCCGCTCTGGAGGAACTGCGTGAGCTCGGCACCCGTTGGCGTCGCCGGGGCTTTCCGGGCGACCGGCATGTCGCTTCGCACCGGCGTCGGACGAGCCGGGCGAGCACCAGGCGCCACGCTGGTCGCCGCACGTGCCGGCGGCGGCGCCGCCCCGGTGCGCTGCGGTTGATCGAGCGGGCCGAAGCCAGCGGCAATCGCGCGGTCCACCGTGTTTGCGCGCCCCAGTTCTTCCAACCGTGCGGCGAGGTTCGTGACCGGTATGGTGGGAGAGGCGACGAGCGCGCCCGCCGCGTCGATCGACGAGAGGACGATGGGATCGAGGATGTTGGCTTCCGCCGCCGCGCTCGCGAAGAAGCGTGCCGCGTCCGGCTCGCCGAAACTCTCGATCGTCCATCGAATGACGCGAAGTGCCCCGCGGAGCTCATGACTGATCCGCTCGCGGGCGACGGAGGTCGTCGCGGTCTTGGCGTCGCCGACGAGTCGCCGGAGATGTTCCGCGAGCGGCGTGGCCTCGCCCCGGAATCGCGTTTCCAGCGCGGCTGGCGAACGATCGGCGCGGGACACGATGTGCGGTCCCGCATCGCTGAAGAAGAGGCTGGCCACCGGCACCACCTGGTCTTCGTCGCGCGACTGCTGCTGAAGTGCAAGCGCCGCCACAGCGAACCGCCGGACTTCGGGTGCCGTTGCGTCAGGGCGACCCGTCGTCCGCAGCTCGCGCGCGGCGCGCCGAAGCGCGTGCGCCGATGCGTCGTACAGCTCCGCGTGCTGCTGGCTCAGCGCTCGGCCGTCGACCATCGTCGTCTTCGCCGCCGTCTCGAGTGCGTCAGCGACGTCGGAGAGTGGCGGAAGGTCCTTGAGTGCGGCAATGCCTCGCAGGGCGCGCACACGACCGAGCGTTTCGTCGAGCGCGTTTCGATCGGTCGGAGCGGCGACATAAGTGTCAAGCGCCGCGGCGACGCCTTCCACCTCCGAGGCGAAGAACGCGGGGCTCACCGCGGCGCTGATCGGCGTACTTGCCTGCGCAGGCTCGCTGCCGGGAACGAACGATCGCAGTTCGGCGATGCGTGTGGCGGCGCGCTGCTCCTCTGCGGCGCTCCAGCCGCGAACGGTCCGCAGCAATATCCGCACATCGTCGATCGCGGCGACAAGGGCGGCGCGCACCTCCGTGCTCCACTGCACGGAGCCGTCTCGTAGCCCGCGCCCCACCCGCTCCACCGAGCCCGCAAGCTCCGCCATCCGGAGTAGCTTCGCCATCGTCGAGCTGCCGCGCAGGGCACGAGCTGCCGCGATGAACGGAGTCGACTCCGGCGGCGCCTGCATGGCCGCGCCCACAAGCGCGTCGAGCTGGTCGACGTACTCGCCCGCCTCGAGGATGTAGAAGTCCAGCAGCCCGACCGTCACGCCCATTCCCGCTCCGAACGAGAGACCGACGAAGTTAAGACGCTCCCCCAAGGACGGTCTACCCTCGGGTCCGCGCAACATCCATCACAGCACGCATTTC
>DATJKA010000040.1:0-57308 GCA_035491815.1 Gemmatimonadales bacterium
CCTGTGTCGCGACGGAGTTGGCGGGCGGTCACGCCGAAAACGCGCTGCCGCAGACGGCGACGGCGACGGTCAACTGCCGGATGATGCCCGGGACACCCCAGGATGAAGTGCGGCAGACGCTCGTGACCGTCGCGGCCGACACTGCCGTCGCCGTCAGCGTCGTCACCCCCGCGACGCCGAGCCCGCCGTCGCCGCTCACGCCGGAAGTGATGGGCGCGATCGAGCGGGTGACGCAGCGGATGTGGAACATCCCCGTCGTGCCCGTGATGGAGACGGGCGCGACCGACGGCCTTTACTTCCGCAATGCAGGGATTCCGGTCTACGGCGTGTCCGGTGTGGCGATCGACATCAACGATATTCGTGCGCATGGCCGGGACGAGCGCGTCGGGGTTCAGGACTATTACAGCGGTGCGGAATACACGTACCAATTGGTGAAGGAGCTCACATCAGCGCACCGGTAAAGCCGCGCGGCCTCGATGGCGTCGTGGCGGGGCAGACACGCCTCAGCCATGTCGACGGGCAAGCCGGGCAGTTGATCATTGGTGGTTATGAGCTGAAAGAGCTGGCCGGTAAGGTCACCTTCGAAGAAGCCGCGCACCTGCTGTGGCGTGGCGCCTTGCCGCGGCGCGATGAGCTCACGCGGCTGCGCGAAGAAATCGCGTCGCTGAGAGCGCTGCCCGACGAGACGCTGCGCGTCGTGCGCGCGGCCGCGAAGATTCCGCCGATCGACGCGCTCCGCATGGGGTCCGCGACGCTGTCACTCGATCTCGCCAACCCCGACGACATCTCGCCCGCGGCGGACCTCCAGGCCGCGAAGCTCCTGGTGGCGCGCTTTCCCACGATCGTCGCCGCGCACGCGCGCCTCAGCGCCGGCAAGGACCCGATCGCGCCCCGCGCCGATCTGCCGCTTGCGGCGAACTTCCTCTATATGGTGCACGGCAAGGCGCCCGACCCGATCGCGGCGCGCGCGATCGACACGTATTGGGTCACCGTCATCGACCACGGCATGAACGCGTCGACCTTCGCCGCCCGGGTGATCGCGAGCACGCGGTCCGACATGGTCAGTGCCGTGACCGGCGCCATCGGCGCGCTCAAGGGCCCGCTGCATGGCGGCGCGCCGGGGCCGGTGCTGGACATGCTGAAGGACATCAAATCGGCCGATCGCGCCGACGCGTGGGTGCGGGGCGAGCTGGCGCAGGGGCGGCGGATCATGGGGTTCGGACATCGGGTCTACAAAGTCCGCGATCCGCGCGCCGACGTGCTCAGCAAAGTCGCCGACGAGATGAGCGCTGCGGCGCTCGAGAATCGCAAGCTGTTCGATCTCGCGCGCTCGGTCGAACAGACCGCGCTGAAAGTGCTCGACGAGGTAAAGCCAGGCCGGAACCTGCGGACCAACGTGGAGTTCTTCACCGCGCTGGTGCTGCAAGGCCTCGGCCTCGAGCCGCGCTCGTTCGTCGCGACGTTCGCGTGCGGGCGCGTGGCGGGCTGGAGCGCGCACGTCATCGAGCAGCACGGCGAAGACCACTTGATTCGGCCGCAGTCGGAGTACACGGGGCCGAGAGGGTTGAAGGTCCAATGATGAAACTCGTGGCGGTATTGATGGTCGCCGGCGTCGTCGGGCTGCACGCACAGGCGGAAGACTCCGTGAAGGCAGTGGAGATGAGCCGAGGGCAGGCGCTGCTCGCCGCGGATACGGTCGCGTTGTCCAGGATGACGGCGAGCGAATTCGTCGAGATCTCGCGACTCGGACGGCCGCGTACCCGCGCGGAGAATCTCCGCGACATCTCGAGCGGTGATCTCAAGCTGACCGCCGTCAAGTTCGACAGCCTGAACGTCCGGATCTACGGGGACGTCGCGATTCTCACCGGCATCACGGACAACGCCGGCACCTATCGCGGCTTCCCGTTCGCGGGGAAGATCCGCTACACGCGGGTGTTCGTGCGGCGGGACGGCCGCTGGCAGGCGGTGCTGATGCAACACACGATGATGCAGTGACGGCACAGGGCGTCTGGCGGTTCGGCGCCGTGCTGTTCACCCTGCTGGGCGCCTTCAGCGCGATCGTGTTCGCACGCCTTAGGTGGACCGCGTCCGACGTCGACGTCGTCGGCTTCGTCTGGTTCGTGCAGAATCTCCCGAAGCTCGCCGCGCTGGGCTGCATCATCGTCTTCTTCTCGATCGCGCTGTGGTGCTTCATCCGCTCCGTCATGAGCTTCCGATAGCGCCCGCCCAACCGGTTCTCATCGCCGCCGAGCTGCAAGCCTTCCTCGACTCGTCGCAGCTGACCGGTCTCGACGTCACCTGGCTTTCCACCGATCAACCGACCCCGCGCGGCGAGTGGGTCGCCATCGTGCCGTTACTCTCGCGCTGGGTGGGCGGCACCGAGCTCAAGATCCTTCCCAAGCTGCGCATCGTCGCGAACTGCGCGGTCGGCTACAACAACGTGGATCTCGTCGCGGCCGAGATGCGCGGTGTCCTGGTGACGAACACGCCGGGCGTGCTGACCGAATCCACCGCCGATCTCACGTGGGCGCTGATTCTCGCGACCGCCCGTCGCCTCGTCGAGGGCGTCGACCTCGTGCGCAGCGGCAAATGGACGGGCTGGCATCCCGAGCAGCTGCTCGGCCTCGAGCTCCGCGGCAAAGTCCTCGGTCTCCTCGGCGCCGGGCGGATCGGCCAGGCCGTCGGCCGGCGGGCGCCCGGGTTCGGGATGCGGATTCTGTACGCCGCGCGCGGCGCCAAGGCCGACTTCGAGAAGGAAACTGGCGCGGGACGCGTGGATCTACAGCAGCTGCTTGCCGAGAGCGACGTCCTGAGTCTGCACGTGCCGGCGAGTCCCGAGACCAAAGGCATCATCAATGCGGAGACGCTCGGTCATATGAAGCCCGGTGCGATCCTCATCAATACCGCTCGCGGCGACTTGATTCGTGAAGAAGCGCTCGCGAACGCGCTCACCAGCGGGCACTTGGGTGGGGCAGGACTGGACGTTTATACCGAGGAACCCGCGATCCATCCGCGTCTGCTAGCCGCGCCGCGGACTGTGCTGCTGCCGCATATCGGCAGCGCGACCGAGGAGACACGCCGCAAAATGGCGGCGATTGCCGTCGCCAATGTCCAAAGCGTTTTGGCGGGAACGCCCCCTTTGACCCCGGTCTTTTGAGGGCTAGCTTTCTCCCTTCAGAATGCCTCGATCCCAGGCCAAAGAGCGTACCACGATCCTCGACGCCCGCGCGATGTCGCGGGCGTTGCAGCGTATGGCAGTCGAGATCCTCGAGTTGGCGCAAGGGACGGACGGGCTGGTCCTCATCGGCATTCAACGGCGCGGCGTCGAGCTCGCCGAGCGGATCGCGAAAATCATCGAGAAGGAAGAAGAGGCACAGGTGTCGCGCGGTTCACTCGACATCACGCTCTACCGCGACGATCTCGAGACCGTCGGCCCGACGCCGGTCATCGGCGAAACCCACATCCCCGGCGACCTCTCCGACACGCACGTGGTCATCGTCGACGACGTGCTCTATACCGGCCGCACCGTGCGCGCGGCGCTCGATGAGCTCGCGGACTTCGGGCGGCCCAAACGCATCTCGCTGTGCGTGCTGGTGGACCGCGGCGGCCGGGAGTTGCCGATCCAGGCCGACATTGTCGGGAAGGCCGTCAAGACGGGGCCGGGCGAGCGCGTCGACGTGCAGGTCGCCGAGCTCGACGGCACCGACCAGGTGGACGTCGTCCGATGACGACCTCCTTGCTCGGCAAAGACCTGACGGGGCTCGAGCACATGACGCCGGAGCAGATTCGGCTCATCCTCGATACCGCCGAGCCGTTCAAGGAGGTGTCGGAGCGGCCCATCAAGAAAGTGCCCGCGCTGCGCGGCAAAACGATCGTCAATCTCTTCTTCGAGGCGTCCACCCGCACGCGCATCTCGTTCGAGTTTGCCGAGAAGCGCCTCTCGGCCGACACCGTCAATGTCGCGGCGGCCGGCTCGTCCGTCTCGAAGGGGGAAACGCTCGTTGATACGGCACGCAATCTCGAGGCGATGCGGATCGACATGGTCGTGATCCGCCATCCGTCTTCGGGCGCCGCGGAATTCCTCGGCAACCGGATCGCGTCGAACGTGATCAACGCGGGCGACGGCAAGCACGAGCATCCGACGCAGGCCCTGCTCGACCTGCTCACGATCCGCGACAAGCACGGCAAAATCGCAGGTCTGAGAGTCTGCCTCGTGGGCGACGTGCTGCACTCGCGCGTGGCGCGCTCGAATATCTGGGGGTTGAGCAAGCTCGGCGCCGAAGTCGCCGTGTGCGGTCCCTGGACGCTGCTGCCGCGCGGCATCGAAGAGCTGGGCGTCACAGTCTTCGGCCGAATCGAAGAAGCGATCGAATGGGCGGACGTGTTGAACGTGCTGCGGCTGCAGCTCGAGCGCATGGAGAAAGGCTTCATCCCGAGCCTGCGCGAGTATTACCGCGTATTCGGCGTGACGCCGGAGCGGCTCGAGCGCTCGCCACGCGAGATCACGATCATGCACCCCGGCCCGATGAATCGCGGCGTGGAAATCGACTCCCGGGTGGCCGACGGGCCGCACAGCGTCATCCTCGATCAGGTGACCAACGGCGTCGCGGTCCGCATGGCGGTGCTCTATCTCCTCGCCGGCGGCCGCGCCGAGCTCGCCGACGCCGCCAAGCGCGGCGGAGGCTCCGAGTGACCCGGCCCATCCTGCTGCAAGGAGGGCACGTCATCGATCCGAGCCGCGATCTCGACGAGGCCGCCGACGTGCTGATCCAGGACGGCAAGATCAGCGACGTGAAGCGCGGTCTCTCCGTTCCCGACGGCGCCGATGTCCGCAACGTGAAGGGCAAAGTCGTCGTGCCGGGTCTGATCGATCTGCACGTGCATCTCCGCGAGCCGGGCAACGAGGACGAGGAAACCGTCGCGACCGGCGCGCGCGCCGCCGCGGCTGGCGGCTTCACGGCGGTCTGCGCGATGCCGAACACCGATCCCGTCACAGACAATCAGGCGGCCGTCGGGTTCATCGTGCGGCAATCGGGTCGCGCGGGCGGTGCGCGCGTGCATCCGATCGGCGCCGTGTCGATCGGCCAAAAAGGCGAGCGCCTCGCCGAGTTCGGTGAAATGGTGAGCGCCGGGGCGGTGGCCGTCTCGGACGACGGCAAGCCGGTCGCGTCGAGCCACCTGATGCGCACCGCGCTCGAGTACGCACGCACGTTCGACATTCCGGTCGCCGATCATTGCGAGGACCCGTCACTGGCGTCGGGCGGCGTGATGCACGAAGGACTCGTGTCCACGCGCCTCGGCCTCAAGGGCATTCCGGCGGCCGCCGAGGAGATCATGGTTGCGCGCGACGTGCTGCTCGCCGAGCTGACGGGCGGGCACGTCCATCTGTGCCATATGTCCACGCGCGGCGCCGTCGCGATCATCCGCGAAGCCAAGGAGCGCGGCATTCGCGTGACGGCGGAGGTGACGCCGCATCACCTCACGCTGACCGACTACGCGTGCGAGGAGTACGATACGCACGCGAAGATGAATCCGCCGCTGCGCGAGTCGGCCGACGTCGCGGCGCTGCGCGGCGGGCTCAAAGACGGCGTGATCGACTGCATCGCCTCCGACCACGCGCCGCACGCCTACGACGAGAAAGAGGCGGCGTTCGACGACGCGCCGTTCGGGGTCGTCGGTCTCGAGACCGCGTTCGCGGTCGCCTATACGGAGCTGGTCGGCGGCGGCGTGTTCACGCTGCCCGAGCTGATTCACCGGATGAGTACGGCACCGGCGCGCGCGTTTCATCTGCCCGGCGGCACGCTCGCGCCCGGCGCGGTCGCGGACGTGACGGTGCTCGATCCGGCGGCGAAATGGACCGTCGATCCGACGAAATTCCAGTCGAAGAGTCGCAACACGCCGTTCGCCGGACGCGCGCTCAGCGGCCGCGCGATGCTTACGCTCGTCGCCGGCGCGATCGTCCACGCGCTGTGAAGGCGCCCGCGGCGGCTCGGCGCATGGCGCTGTGCTGCCGGCAGCTCGCTGATCGAGGGCTGATCGCAGGACGCGACGGCAACTTGTCCGTGCGTCTCGGCGCGGAACGCGTGCTCGTCACACCGAGCGGCCTCGTCAAGGCGCTCGTGGAGCCGCGCGACATGGTCGAGGTCGATCTCACGGGAAAGCCGCGACGGCGGGGCGCGCGCAAGCCTACCAGCGAGTTGGACTTACATTTGACCATCCTGCGGCATCGACCCGACGTCCAGGCGGTGGTGCACGCGCATCCGCCTGTGGCGACGGCGTTTGCCGTTGCGGGGCAAGAGATTCCGGGCAATTTGTTGCCGGAGCTTATCTTCGTGGTCGGACCCGTGCCGCTCGTGCCCTTCGGGATGCCAGGCACACCGGAGCTCGGACGCAGCGTCGTTCCGTATCTCGAAGCGCAACGTCCTCACGCGCTGCTGCTCGCGAATCATGGCGCGGTGACGATGGGCAAGACGCTCGACGAGGCCTGGATCCGTATGGAGAGCCTCGAGCACGCGGCCCGGATCATCATGACGGCGCGTGCCCTGGGAGAACCGCGGGTCTTGCCGGCCCGGGTCGTCGAGCAACTCGAAGGACTGCGCGCCCAAGTGCAGCAGGAGATGGATGGCTAAGAATCCGTCGAAGAGTGCCGCGGCGATTCAGCGGCTGCTGGAGGAGCGGCGTCAGTACGAGGCGTGGCTCGCGCGCATCAGCGCGACCGCGGACTCGGCGCCGGAGCACGTCCGCACGCGCGTGAAAGCCGATTACGAAGCGCGGCTCCAGGCGGTCACGGAAGAGTTGAAGGCGCACGCCGAGGCCGCGCGGCAGCTCATCGCGCAGCGCAAAGAGACGCTGGCGGAGCTCCAGAAGAAAGAGAAGGGAGCCGCCGAGCGTCTCGCCGAAACGGAGCTGCGGCACGAAGTCGGTGAGTACGACGAAGCCCAGTGGGCGCAGGTCCACAAGGACGCGCTCGCAGATCTCGGCGCCGTGCGCGACGAGCTGATGGACGTCGAGCGCGACATCACGCGCCTCGAGGAGCTCGATGCGCTCGTGAAGGCGAAGCCGCAGGTGACACCGCGTGCCCCTGCGCCGTCCCCCCCGCCGGCGCGATCGCCGGAGAAGCGCAAGACGCCGTTGGACGAGCTGGCCTTTCTCAAGTCGGTGACGGAGGATGCGAAGAGCGCGCCGTCGCCGCAGCGCGCGAGTGGCGCGCAGTTTCAGCCGGTCGAGCCCGACGTGACGCCTTCCGCGCCCGAGGATGAGGACGCGCCGGTGGAGAAGACGCTCAGGTGCCGCGAGTGCGGCACGATGAATCTGGCGACGGAGTGGTACTGCGAGAGCTGCGGCGCGGAGCTGGCGGCGCTCTAGTTTACTTCGCTTTTTCCTTGAGGCGTTTCACCAGAGCCGCGAGGCGGGACTTCTGCCGAGCGGCATTGTTTTTGTGGATCAGGCCTTTGCGCGCCGCGCGATCGAGGACGCGAGCGGCAAGCGCATAAGCGACGGCGGCGGCATCGGCGGTGGCGGCGGCACGGACGCGCTTCAACGCGGTGCGGAGGGAGGAGCGCTGCGCGCGATTGCGCTCGGTGCGCACGCGGGCCTGACGCATTGCTTTTTTCGCGGATTTGATCTTCGGCATGGCGCGGAAAGTAGACGGTAAGTTGCGTCGGGTCAAGGCACTACGTTATCTTAGGCCGTGCGGCTCGAGGAAATCCTGCTGTTGATTCCGGTGCTGCTTTTCTCGGTCGTGGCGCATGAATACGCACACGCCGAAGCAGCCTACCGGCAAGGTGACAGCACCGCCTACATGCTCGGGCGGTTGACGTTGAATCCCCTCAAACACATCGATCCGTTTCTCACGATCATCCTTCCGGCGATCCTGATCGCGATACACGCTCCCGCATTTGGGGGCGCAAAGCCCGTGCCCGTCAATCCGCGCAATTACCGCAACTACAAGCGTGGTGAGATCATCGTATCGCTCGCGGGCATCGCCACGAATCTGGTCCTCTTCGTGCTCAGTGTCATCGGGTACGCGGTCGTGGGACTGCTGGCGCGCCCCTTGGCCGCCATCGGGTCCAGCCTCGCGATCCTCCAGAGCATGATGTGGGTCGGGATGTACATCAATCTGTTCCTGGCGTTCTTCAATTTGATTCCGTTGCCGCCGCTCGACGGCAGCCATGTCCTCAAGCTGCTGTTGCCGCCCAGCGCCGGCGCGCGGTTTCGCCAACTGTACGCCCTCGGTGTGATCCCGATCTTAGCCGTGGTGTGGTTCCTTCCCGGGGTGATCGACGTTTTCTTGTGGCCGGCGTACCAGCTGCTGGGCGTTGCCCTCAGCCTCGTCGGCGGATTTCATCTAGCGGGAGCGCTCCCTTCGTGACGAGCCCAATCACGCGCGACCAATCTGGCGGCGGGTTCGTCGTCGAGCTGGAGAAATTTTCCGGCCCGCTCGATTTGTTGCTGCATCTCATCAAGGAAGACGAAGTCGACATCACCGATCTGCCGATCGCGAAGATCGCCGATCAATTCTTGTCCGTCATCAACGAGCTGGGTCTCAACCAGGCGGCCGATTACCTCGAAATGGCTGCCCGGCTGCTCCGCATCAAGGCACAGATGCTCCTGCCGCGCCGGCTCGGCGACGACGAGTGGGAAGATCCGCGCGCCGAGCTGGTGCGGCGCTTGCTCGAGTACCAGCAAATCCGCGAGCTGGTGGATTGGCTGGGGCGCGCCGCGGACGCGCGCGCCGAGCGATTCGGCCGCGGTTACGAGGCCCCGCCGCCCGATGCACCGCCCGCGCCGCTGCAAATCGACCTGAATGATCTGCTCTCGGCGGCCGAGCGGGTGATCGCGCTGATCCCCGAGCCGATGCTGCACCGCGTGGTGCCGCGTCCGCTGGATGTCGAAGGCGCCACGGCGCGCATCACCGCGCTGCTGGCCGAGCGTGAGACGTTCGGCTGGGCCGACGCCGTCGGTCCCCAGGCCACGATTGTGGACGTGCTCTCGACGTTCATCGCGCTGCTCGAGCTGGCGAAGCGCAGCGCGCTCACCCTGTCCCAGCCCGAGCCGTTCGGCCCCATGGTCATCCATCGTGCAACCCCTCGCGAAGCTGCTTGAAGCGGCGTTGTTCGCCGCGTCACGCCCGCTGACGCTCGAGGAGCTCGGCTCGCTCGATCCGACGGCGGGGGAATCCGCCGTCCGTGCCGCGCTTGCCGACCTGCGTGCGGCGTACGATGACGAGCATGGCGTCGAGCTGGTCGAGATCGCCGAGGGATGGCAGTTCCTCACGCGCCGTGAGTATGCCGAGACGATCGAGCGCGCGCAGTTCGCGCTGCGGCCGCGACGGCTGTCGCCCGCGGCACTCGAGACGTTGGCGATCATCGCCTATCGCCAGCCGGTCGGCCGGCTGGAGGTCGATGAGATTCGCGGCGTGGATTCCGGTGCCGTGATCGACAAGCTGGTCGAGCGCGGGCTCATCGAAGTCGTGACGCGCGGCGAAGGGCTCGGCCGGCCGCTGCTGTACGGGACGACGCCGCCGTTCCTCGAGATCCTCGGTCTGAAGGATCTGGAGGACTTGCCGCGGCTCGAAGAGTTGTCCGTCGCGCTGCGGCGCCCCACCCCCGTCGACGAACCCGAATGACGTTGATGCGCCTGCAGCGCGCCCTGGCGCGCGCGGGCGTGGCGTCACGCCGCAAGGCCGAGGATCTCATTCGGGCCGGGCGGGTGCGCGTCGATGGCGAGATCGCGACGATCGGCATGAGCGTCGATCCCGACGCACAGCGCGTGACCGTCGACGGGCGGGGAGTGCGGGCCGCGGCGCGCACCACCTGGATCGCGCTGAACAAGCCCATCGGGTATGTCGTCAGCCGCGCCGATCCCGAGGGACGGCGGACCGTCTACGGCCTCCTCCCCAAGGTGCCGGGTCTCACGTACGTTGGACGGCTGGACGTCATGACGTCCGGCCTGCTGCTCCTCACCACGGACGGTGCGGCCGCGCATCGGCTCATGCATCCGCGCTACGAGGTCCCCCGGACCTACTGGCTCGGCGTGCACGGCGCCGATGTCGGGGCGATCCGGCAGGCGCTGGCACAGCGCATCGTGATCGACGGTCGCGCGGTGCGCATCGTCGAATCGCGCGTCCGGCCGGCCGCGAAGGGCGGGGGCGGCCGCTCGGTCGAAGTCGAATTGACGCTGGCCGAAGGACGCCAGCGCATCGTCCGACGCATCGCCGAGGAGCTGGGTCTCAAGGTGGAGTGGCTGCACCGCGTCGCGTACGGTCCGGTGCGCCTGGGAAAGCTGCCCGAGGGACATTGGCGCGAGCTGACACGCCAGGAAATCACCGCGATCGAGCGACTCCGCGGAGCGGACTAGACGACCGATGGCGATCGACACAGGAGCAGTGGACCGCGCGCTGGGCGCGATCGGCACGACGTTTCGGCTGACGCGTCTCTATCCGGCGTCGCATCCCGCGGTGCTGGAGGCGATGCGGCAGATCAGCGCGTCGCTCCCCGCGCTCGCTGGCCTCGGCACCGTCGAGCTGAAGATCGGCGCGACCGGGCTGCACTGGCACGGCCAGCACCTGTTGCCCCGGAACACCCAGGTCGCCGAGCTCGCCGGACTGTTGTTCGCGCGCGGTGTGCGCGCAATCCAGATCAATCCCGGCGTCACGCCCGAGCACTGGCTCGGCCTGTTCGGCGTGGCGGTCGGGAACGTCCAACCCGACGATGCCGTGCTCGGCCGGCTCACCTTGCTCCTCGGCCGGCGCGCGAGCCAACGCCTGTCCGTGATCCGCGGGGATGCTCTGCCGCCGGCATCGGTTCCGGCACCAGCGCCGCCGGCCGATGTAGCGCCGTCGACAGCCGCTCCGCCACCTGCACCACTTCCGCCACTTGCACCACCTCCGCCACCTCCAACAGCTGCACCAACGGCGTCGCCGCCACAATCGCCGCCGTCGTTCGTGCCGCCGCCTCCATCGCAGCCCACGTTTTCGCCGGTGTCCCAGAGCGGTGCCTTTCGCGCCCAGGCGCTGCCGCCCGACGTCGAAGCGCGGCGCGCGGCGCAGGCGTTGCAGCTCGCGTCGCGTCCGGAAGATCAGCGCGAGATCATCGAGAAGCTCAGGAAGCTGACGCCGGACGTCATCGCGCTGCGCGAGATCGGCACCGTCGCGGAAATTGTTGCGGGATTGGACCGCTCGCTGGCAAAAATACAGGACCCTGACATTCAGGAAGCGATCGGCGAAGTTGCGGGGGCGCTTGCGGACGAGGCTATCGTGGAGCGTATGGTCGTACGTCTCGGTGAGCAGCGCGTACCGCCGGCGGAACGCGCGCACCTCGTGCGGGCGGTCGGCGCGCTCGGCGCCGTATCGGCGAGATTGGTGGTCGACGCGTACTTGCACGCGCCACCGGAGCTGCGCGAGGCCTATCGCGCGGCCATGCGCGAGGCGGGCGAGCGCAGCGTCGACGTGTTGATGGCGCAGGCCGAGAGCAAGGTGCCGGAGGTCGTCGCCGCGTCGGCCGAGTTTCTGGGACTGAGCGGCAGCCCGCAGGTCGCCGAGACGCTGATCCGACTGACGCGTCACGCGGATGAGCGGGTGCGCGAAGCGGCGCTGCTCGGACTCGCGGAGCTGGGCGGTCGTGAAGTTTCCCGACCGGCCATGCCCGCGCTCAAGGACGAATCGGTGCTCGTGCGCACCGCCGCCGCGCGCGCGATCGCTGCGGCCGGAGACGTGGGGGCGACCACGGTGTTGATCCGGCGTCTGGAGCAGGAGAAAGACGAAGGGGTATTGGCTGCGTTGCTGAAGGCCATCGGCCAGCTGGGCGCCAAAGAGGCGCTGGACGTGCTGGCCAAATACGCCGAGCCGGGCGGGAAACCGCGGCGCACGCCGTTCGTGCGGGCCGCGGCGATCGAAGGCCTGGCGCGACTGGATCGCTTGGAGGCGAAGGCGTTGCTCGAACTCTATGCGCGGGACAAAGAGCCGACGGTGAAGCGGGCGGCTGAGGCGTCGCTCAAATGACGACCAAGGCGGCGAAGACACAGGACGCGGCGCTCGCGCAGACCATCACCCGCGAAGTCGCCAAGCGCGTCGTGGGCCAGGAGGTCATGGTCGAGCGACTGCTGATCGGGCTCCTGACCGGCGGGCACATTCTGCTCGAGGGCGTCCCGGGCCTCGCGAAGACGCTGGCGGTTCGTACGGTCGCCGAGTGCCTGCGCATCAGCTTCTCGCGCATTCAGTTCACCCCCGACCTGCTGCCGGCCGACGTCGTCGGCACGATGGTGTTCGACCAGCGCTCGCAGGAGTTCTATCCGAAGAAAGGACCGCTGTTCGCGAACCTCGTGCTCGCCGACGAAATCAACCGCGCGCCCGCCAAAGTGCAGTCGGCGTTGCTCGAGGCGATGCAGGAGAAGCAGGTGACGATCGGCGGCGAGACGTTCTTTCTGGGTGAGCCGTTCCTGGTGCTCGCGACGCAAAACCCGATCGAGCACGAGGGGACCTATCCGCTGCCGGAAGCGCAGCTCGACCGCTTCATGCTGAAAGTCCGTGTGAGCTATCCGACGCGCGACGCCGAGAAGGAAATCGTCGGCCGCATGGCGTCCGGCCGGCCGATTGAAGTGCAGCGCATCGCCGAAGCGGACGACATCCTCGCGGCGCGGAGCGCGATCGCCGAGTTGTTCATGGATCAGAAAGTGGTCGACTACATCGTCGATGCGGTACGCGCGACGCGCGAGCCGCAGGCGGTGGGCCTGCCGGAGCTCAAGCCGTTGATCGCATTCGGCGCGTCGCCCCGTGCGTCCATCTATCTGGCGCAGGCGGCCCGCGCGCACGCGTATCTGCGCGGCCGCGCGTTCGTCGTGCCCGAGGACGTGAAGGCGATGGCGTACGACGTGCTGCGCCACCGCGTGCTGCTCACGTTCGAGGCGGAGGCGGAAGACATGGACGCCGACCAGGTCATCGGTAAAATCCTGGAGGCCGTGGGAGTGCCGTGATCACCCGCGAGGTCCTCAAGCTGGTCAAGGGGATCGAGCTCCGGACTCGCAGCCTCGTCAACACGCTGTTCACGGGCGAATACCGGTCGGTCTTCCGCGGGCAGGGCATCGAGTTCGCCGAGGTGCGCGCCTACCAGCAGGGCGACGACTTCCGCGCCATCGATTGGAACGTCTCGGCCCGCATGGGCCATCCCTTCGTCAAGACCTACATGGAAGAGCGGGAGATCACCCTCCTGCTCATCGTCGATCAATCGGGCTCGCTGCATTTCGGCCGGCCGTACACGAAAGCGGGGCTCGCCGTCGAAGTCGCCGCGGTGCTCGCGCTCGCCGCGGCCCGGCACAACGACCGCGTGGGCGCGCTGCTGTTTGCCGACCGGCCGGAGCTGGTCGTGCGTCCCGCGAAGGGTCGCGCCCACGCGCTGCGGGTGATCCGCGATCTGGTCGCGTTCACGCCCAAGGGCCGCGGCACCAATCTCGCCGGCGCGCTGCGCTACGCGATGAAGCTGCTGCGGCACCGCGCGATCATCGTGGTGTTGTCCGATTTCCGTGCCGAGGCGTGGGACGAGCCGCTCGCCCAGCTCGCCGCGCGCCACGAAGTGGTGGCCATCACGATCGACGATCCGCGCGAGTACGATCTGCCCGATGCCGGCTGGGTCGAGCTCGAGGACGCCGAAAGCGGCCAACGGCTGCTCGTGGATACGAGTCACGCGCCCACGCGCACGCGCATCCGCGTCGCCGCCGAGCGCATGCAACAGGAGCGCAGCCGCAAGCTCGTGCAAGCGGGCGTCGATCGCGTGTCGCTGCTCACGACGGTGCCGTACGGCGTGCCGCTGCGACGTGCGTTCGCCGAGCGCGCGAAGCGGATGGCCCGATGATTCTTCTTTTGGTACTGGCGCTACAGTCGGACGGCTGGTCGGCGACGCCGGCGCAGCCGACCGTCGGTGATACGATCGTGCTCGAGCGCACGATCTCGGCGCCGCCTGGTTGGCGCGTGCGGGCCGGCAAGCTGGCATCCGGCAGCAGCGCCGAGCCGCTCAGCGACGCGGCGGTACTCGCCGGCTCGCAGCCGGGCGAGTGGGTCGTGCGCTATCCCGTGGTGGCCTGGACCGCGGGGCAGGTCACGCTCGATATACCGCCGCTGTGGCGGCTCGGCCCGGACGGCACGGCGGACTCGGTGCTTGGCGGCTCGGCTTCCTTTCATGTCGCGAGCGTCATCCCGGATACCGTACGATCGCCGCAGCCGCAGCCGTCACTCGGACCGCTGCGGCTCTCGCACACCAGTCCGATTCCCCCGGCGGTCGCCGTCGTGCTCGCGGCCGGTGCGCTGTTCGGATTGATCGCGTGGCGGCGCCGGGCGCCGCGGACGATTCCAGACGACGACGGCCTTCCCGTAGACCGCGAAGTGTCGGATGCGCGCTGGCTCGCCGCGGGTGAGCCGAAGGCCGTCGCCGCGCGGGCGGCGAAGCGGTTGCGCCACGCCGTCGCACTCGCGATTCCGGACGCGCACGAAGCGCTCAGCACGGCCGAGTGTCTCGCCGTGGTGGAGCGCGCGCGACCCGACGCCCCGTTGCGCGATCTGCGCGAGCTGCTGCAGGCGCTCGATCAGGTGGCGTTCGCCACGGCGCACGGCATCGACGTCGCCCCGCTGGCCGCCCGCGCCCGTGCGCTCGCGCGGGAGCTCAGCGGTGCCAACGGCGGGAACGGGACGGGAGGCAAGACGGCATGACGTTCGCGCGCCCGCTGCTGCTCGTCCTGCTCGCGGTATTGCCGCTGTGGTGGTGGTGGCGCGCGCAGCGCCTCCGCCGGATGGCCGGCGCGTCGATGAGCGACGTCCGGCCCGTGCAGGGACCGATGGAGCGGCTGTGGGTGGCGCGGTTGCCGGTATCGCTCCGCTCGCTCGCGCTCGTCGCGTGGATCGTTGCCGCGGCGGGACCGCGGCTCGGCTCGGCGCGCGCCGAGCTGCGCAGTGAGGGCATCTCGATCGTGCTGGCGGTCGACATCTCGAGCAGCATGCTGGCCGAGGACTTCTCGCCGGCGAATCGGCTCGACGTCGCGCGCCGCACCGCGACCGAATTCGTGCGCGCCCGCAACTCCGATCGCATCGGCCTCGTGGCGTTCGCCGGCCAGGCGCTGACGCAGGTGCCGATCACCACCGATTACGAAGTGCTCGAGGAAGCGATCCGCCAGCTGCGCGTCGGCATTCTCGAGGACGGGACGGCGATCGGCACGGCCATCGCGACGAGCGCGAACCGGCTGCGGCGCGCGCCCGGGAAGAGCAAGGTCATCATCCTGCTGACGGACGGCGTGAACAACAAAGGCACCGTCGATCCGCGCACGGCGGCGCAGGCGGCACAAACGTTCGGCATCAAGATCTACACGATCGGCGTGGGGACCGAAGGGCAGGCGCCGGTGCCGACGGGGCAAGGACCGCTCGGGCTGCGCTACGAAACGATGCCCGTCGAAATCGATGAAGCCTTGCTCGGCGAAATCGCGCAGGAGACGGGCGGCCGGTATTTCCGCGCGACCGACGCCGCGTCGCTCTCCAACATCTTCGGCGAGATCAATCGGCTCGAGAAGACGCCGGTGCAGCACCTCGTCTATCGCCGCTATGAAGAGGCGTATCGTTGGCCGCTCGGTTTGGGCTTGCTCGCGTTGGCGCTCGAAGTCGTCATGGCCGGCACATTCTCGGTGCGGGTGCCGTGATCACATTCGACGCTCCCGTCATGGTGGTGCTCGCCCCGGTCGTGGGCGCGGCGGCCTGGGCGGCCGCCGCCTGGGCGCGCCGCGCGCGCATCCGCCGGGCCGCCGCGTGGTCGGAGGCGACGGCGCGCATCGCTCGGAACGCGGGACGGCTTGGCGCGCCGGCCATCGGTCTTGCGGCGGGACTCGCGGCGGTCGCGCTCTCGGGCCCGCGCTGGGGCGAGGAGCGCATCGTCACCGAGACTCGGGGCCTGAATCTCGTCTTCGCCATCGACATCTCCCGCTCCATGCTCGCCGAAGACGTGCGGCCGAGCCGGTTGGGGCGGGCGCTGCGGGAAGCGCGACGCCTGGTGCAGGATCTCGACGGTGATCGGCTCGGCCTCTCGGCGTTCGCGGGGACGAGCTACATCCTTTCGCCGCTGTCGGTCGACGGCTCGGCGCTCACGCTGTACCTCGACGCGCTGGACCCGGACGTCGCGTCGGAAGGCGGCACGTCGCTCGCTCCGGGCCTGGCGCAGGGGATCGAGCTCCTGCGCGCGAGCCCCGAGATCGCCGATCGCGTGCTCGTGATGTTCACCGACGGCGAGGCCCACGATTCGCTGGAGGAGTCGTTGCAGGAAGCACGACGACTCGCCACGCTCGGCATTCATCTGATCCTGGTCGCGGAAGGCGGGAAACAGCCGACCAAGATCCCGGTGCGCGACGACCGCGGCACCTTCGTGTCCTGGCAGCAAGACGAGACGGGCAACCCGATTCAGACGACGCGGCGCGACGACGTCCTCGGCGCCGTCGCCGACGCGGCGCAGGGCACCATCGTCGCCGCCGAGCTGCCGGATCAAGCCGGCGCGGTGCGCGATCTCGTGGCGTCGTACAAGCGCGCGATGGCGACCGAAAGCCGCACGCAGCGGGGCCGGCCCCGCGCCTGGATCCCGTTGCTGCTCGCCGCGATCGTGCTCTGCGCGCAGTCGTTCAGCCGCCGTACGGCGGCGCTGATTGCGCTGCTGCTGTGTGCCGGAATGCGGCTCGACGCGCAGCGGCCGCGCTCGGCTGCCGAGAAGGCGTGGGATCAACGCGATCCTCGCGCGGCCGCCGCGTCGTATCTCGCCGATCTCAAGTCACGCCAAAACGACGACACGGCCTGGTACAATACCGGGACGGCGGCGCTCGCGGCCGGCGATACGACGCTCGCGCGGGCGACGCTGGCGCGCGCCGCCGCTTCACTCGATCCCGATCTGCGCTTCCGCGCGCTCTACAACCTCGGCCTGCTGGAGCTGCTGCAGGCGCGATCCGACACCACGGGACGCGATGCGCACCTCGCGGACGCCGAGCGCGCCTATCGCGAGGCGCTGTTGCTCGAGCCGCATCACATTCGCGCAAAGTGGAATCTCGAGCTGGTGCGTCGCTTGCGCGGCGACGGCGGGGCCAACAACCCGCCGCCGAATCCGCCGCCCTCATCGGGTGGGGGCGGCGGCGGCGGAGGTGCGGGTCAACCGCCGCCACCGCCACCGTCGGGGGAGAACGGCAGCGGCATGAGTGAATCGCAGGCCGACCAGGTGCTGCGGGCGAGCGGCCAGGAAGAGCTGCGCACGCGTCGCGATCGCACGGGACGCACCCGCCGCGCGGCCGCGGCGGGAGTGAAGGACTGGTGATCCTCCCTCTTCTCGCGGTCGCCACGCTGCTGCAAGGCGCGGAGGTGACGGCCAGTGTGGACCGCACGCGGCTGCGTGTCGGCGAGCAGCTCGTGCTGACGGTGCGCGCGCGCACGCGCACGATCGATCCCGTCGAGATCATCTTGCCCACCCTGAACGGCTTTGCGATCGTGGGATCGCGCGACATGACCGAGGTGGCGATCAACGGTGCCGCCGGATCGACCCGCACCACGGTCCGCGAGCTGCAGCTGCGCGCGCAACAACCCGGCGCCCTGCTGATCGGTCCGGTGCGCGCGCGCCAGGGCCAAAGCGTCGTGTCCACCGATCCGATTCTGGTCACCGTCGATTCCGCGGCTGATCGGACCGCCGTGACCATGAGTCCCCTGGCGCGTTCCCTCCTCGAAAGGACGCCGCCACCCATGTCGCGCCGGCCGGATCGCGTCGCCCTGACGGTCCTCGTGCCGAGTGACACCGTGTTCGCGGGACAGCAAGTCGATCTCATCGCCGCGGCGTGGGTGCCGCGTGACGTCACCGACCGCATGCGCCGCCCGCCGATCCTCACGCTCGTGACGCCGGAGGGCGTGTGGGCGTATCCCGCCGCGGCGTCGTCGGGAGTCGCGTTATCGCGCCAGGTCGGCGGGAAGTGGATGGATCTGTTCATCGCGCACGAGGTGGTCTTCCCGCTCAACGCGGGGCGTTTGATCGTGCCGCCGGCCTCCGTCGAATACGCGCTCCCGGTGACGTTCTCCTTCTTCAGTCGCGAGGAGCGCTACACGCTGCGCAGCGACTCGATCGCGATTACCGTGCTGCCGCTGCCTGCTGCGGCGATCAATACGAGCGTGGTGGGGGAGAGTCTGAGTCTCGATCTCCAGGTCGATCCCCGTACGACGCGCGTCGGCGAGCCGGTCGAGGCGGCGCTGACGATCAGCGGCGTCGGCAATGTCGCGCTCTGGCCGCCGCCGCAGCCCGACCTCGCGTGGCCGACGGGATTTCGCGCCTACCCGGCGCAGACGGAGGTCGTCGTGACTCCGGTGGCGGGGCGCATCGCAGGCAGCAAGACGTTCCATGTTCTCGCGGTGCCCGATTCGTCCGGCAATTTCGTGCTGCCGGAGCTGCGCTATCCCTACTTCAATCCCACGACTGGTCGTTATGAGACCGCGACGACGCCGCCGCGCGCGCTGGCCGTTGCCGCGGGCGCGGAGCCCCGCGCCGCGCGTGTGCTGCCGCCCCTGATGGCGAGCCGCGGCGCAATGACGGCCGACCGCTTGAGCCGCCAATGGGGCTGGCGCGGCTGGCTCGCGATCCTTGGCGTGCCGCTCTTGATCGCGGGGCTCGCGCGACGCCGCCGGCAGCGTGCTCCCGCCGTCGCACCGGTGCGTGCCGGTCCAGAGCCGACGCGACTGGGCCGGCTCGAGCGCGAGTTTCTCGCCGTGCTCGCGAGTCATGTCTCCGATCCATTCGCCCGCGATGGCGACGGCCTGGCGCAGGCGCTGCGAGCCGCAGGCGTGGACGGCGCCGTGGCCGACCATGTGAAGCGGTTGCGTGACCGGCTGCGCGCCGCGCGCTACGGTCCCCGCGGCCTGGGTGATGCTGCCGAGCTGTCCGCGGAAATCGAGCAGGTGCTTCGCGTGCTCGGCGCCGAAGGGGCAGGCGCGGTGCGGCGGCCCCACGCGGTCGTGGCCACGCTTCTGCTCATCATGATTTCGTTCAAGGTCGCCGTCGCTCAAACGCCGAGTGCGGAGGCATTATTCGAAGCCGGGGCGCTCCGGGCGGCGGCCGATTCCTTCGCCGCGCGCGTCGCACGCGAACCCGACGATCCGGCGCACTGGTACAACCTCGGCGCGACGTTGTATCGCGCCGGTGCCGACGGCAAAGCCACGGCCGCCTGGACGCACGCCGCGCGGCTCGATCCGCGGAACGCCACGATCCGGCGCGCGCGCCAGCTGTTGCCGCCGCCCGACGCCGTCACGGAGCAGTTGCTCGCGGTGGGCTGGGCGACGCCGGTCGAGTGGGCGATCATTGGGGCGGCAGGCTGGGTGGTGCTGTGGCTCGTCGTGGCCGTGCGGGGCGCTGCACGGCGCCGCCTGATCGTCGTGCTGTGCGCGACGATCGCAACGGCGGCGTGGGTGCTCGGCGCCGCCGAGTGGCTACGCCGCGAGCGGCCGGTCGCCGTCATCATCGCGGAGTCGGTGCCGGTGCGGGCCGCGCCCTACGGCGGTGCGAACGCCACGACGACGCTGTCCGCCGGCGCGGCGCTGCTCGTCGAGCGCGTGTACGGTCCCTGGCGCGAGGTGCGGCGAACCGACGGCGTCCACGGCTGGGTCCTCGAACAGGAGATCGCGTCATTGTGAGTGTGATGGGGGAGGCGCGCACGCGGGTGCAGGTGCTGGCCAGCCAGGTCGCCGACCAAATTGCCGCCGGCGAAGTGGTCGAGCGGCCGGCATCCGTTGTAAAGGAGCTCGTCGAGAATGCGCTCGACGCCGGCGCGCGCAGCATCCGCGTCGAGCTCGAGGACGGGGGCAAGACGTTGATCCGCGTCAGCGACGACGGCGGCGGCATGGATCGCGAGGACGCGCAGCTCGCGCTCCAGCGCCACGCGACGAGCAAGATCCGCACGGCGGCCGATCTCATCGGCGTGGGCACGTTCGGATTTCGCGGCGAGGCGTTGCCCGCGATCGCCTCAGTGTCGCGCTTTGAGCTCGAGACCTCCGCCGAGCACGAAGCGGCGACGCGGCTGCGCGTCACCGGCGGCAAGCTGGACGCGGCCGAAGCGAGTGCTCGGCAACGCGGCACCACGGTGACGGTGCGCGGCCTGTTCTACAATACGCCGGCGCGGCGGAAGTTCTTGCGCGCGACTGCCACCGAAACCCGCGCGGCCGTCGAAGCCGTCACGGTGCTCGCACTCACGCGGCCCGACGTCGCGGTTTCGCTGACGAGCGACGGCCGGGCGCTGCTCGACTGCCCGCCGGCGACCCAGCTCATCGATCGCGTCCGCGCGCTCTGGGGCCGCGAGCTCGCCGAGACTTTGCTCCCCGTTTCGCATCGCGCCGGCCCGCTCGAGGTGACCGGTCTCGTGCAGCGACCGGCGCAAGCGCGTCCCGCCGGCCGCAAAGGCTACGTCTTCGTGCGCGGCCGTCCGATTCGCGATCCATTCATCGTGCGCGCCGCGGAGGCGGGCTATCGCTCGACGATTGCGCCGGGCGATCGGCCGTCGTTGCTGCTGTTCCTCGATCTCCCCGGCGACGCGGTCGACGTGAACGTGCATCCGGCGAAGCTCGAGGCGCGATTCCGCGACAAGTTCTTCGTGGAAAAAGTGGTTGAGGAGGCCGTGAGAGAGGCGCTCGCGCCGTTGGAGTCGGCGGCGTCGCTGGGCCCTGCCGGGTTTCAGGTGTCGGGTGTCTGGTTTCAGGGTGAGAGCGGCGCGGCCACCGCGAGCGGAGTCCCGCTGGAGCTCTTCGGCGCCGCGGCCCTGACCCCGGATACCCGGCACCAGACACCGCTCCTCCAGGTGTTCGACACCTACATCCTGTTCCAGACCGACCAGGGCGTCGCCATCGTCGACCAGCACTCGGCGCACGAGCGCGTGCTCTACGAGGACGTGATGCGCCAGCTCTCGGGCGACGGCGCACCGGCGCAGCGCCTGCTGTTGCCGCTCACGCTGGACTTCGCGCCTGCCGAGCTCGACGCGATCGAGGCGCATCGCGAGCTGCTCGCCCGCGTCGGCTATGAGATCGAGCCGTTCTCCGGGCGCAGCGTCGTCGTGCACACCGCGCCGAACCCGCATCCGCGGTTCGAGGCGGCGCGGTGCCTGCAGGAGCTCGTGGCCGATCTCGCGGGCGGCCGGTTCGGCGGCTGGCAGAATCGCCTCGAGCGCTTCGCGGCGACGTATGCCTGTCGTGCGGCGATCAAGGCCGGGCAGACGCTCGACGTCGGCGAGATGCGGCAGCTCATCGTGCGGCTGCTCTCGGCAACGCTGCCCGCCCATGACGTCCATGGAAGGCCGTCGCTGGTGCAGCTTCCCAAAGAGGAACTGGAACGCCGGTTTGGCCGGGCCTGACACCCGACACCTGACACCCGTCATCGTAGGCTCCACCGGTGTCGGCAAGACCGCCGTCGCCGTCGCGCTTGCGAGCCTCACGCCCATCACCGTCATCTCCGCCGACGCCCGTCAACTGTATCGCGGTCTTGATATCGGGACAGCGAAGCCCAGCGTCGAGAACCTTGCCCGCGTCCCTCATTACGGGCTGAATCTGCTCGAGCCGGGGGAGCGCTACAGCGCGGGGCGCTTCGCGCGCGACGCGGCTGCATGGGTCGCGCAGAGTCGCGCCGACGGGCGGACGCCTGTGGTCGTGGGCGGTACGGGCCTCTACATTCGCGCGCTCGCCGAAGGCCTGTTCAACGAGCCCGTTTTGGATCCCGAACGGCGCGAGCGTTTACGCGAGTGGTCCACCGAAATGGAAGCGGGGCAGCTCGTGCGCTGGGCGGGGCGGCTCGATTCCAGCTTTCCCGGTGGTGGCCGCCAGCGCGCGGCGCGCGCCGTCGAGGTCGCACTGCTGACGGGCCGCGCGCTCTCGTGGTGGCAGCGCGAAGCGCGCGCGAGCGGCGTGCTTCGCCCGTGGTACATTCACCTCACGATGCCGCGAGACGTGTTGCATCGTCGTCTTGCCGCGCGTGTGGATCAGATGCTTGCTGCGGGGCTGGTGGACGAAGTGCGACGGGTGCTCGATCGGGGAATCCCGTCGGATTCTCCTGGGCTCGACGGAATCGGTTATCGGGAGGTGGTCGCGATGCTGCAAGGCAGCCTGCCGGAGCCGCTGCTCCGCGACGCGATCCTGGCGGCGACGCGCCAATACGCGAAGCGGCAGGACACCTGGTTTCGCAATCAGCTGCGGGAGTCTCAGGTGTGGACGATCAACGCCACGGACTCCCCCGAAAGAATCGCAGCGACGATCCTCGAACGGTGGAATCCGGCGCACGGCGCACGGCGCACGGCGCACGAATAGATGCGCATCGGCATCACGTGTTATCCGACCTACGGCGGTTCCGGTGCCGTCGCGACGGAGCTGGGCCTCGAGCTCGCGCGGCGCGGGCACGACGTCCACTTCGTCTCCTACGCGAGCCCGTTCCGGCTGCGCGGCTTTGCCGAGCGCGTCACGTTCCACGAGGTCACCCAGCTCGAGTATCCGCTGTTCGAGCAATCGTCGCCGTATGCCCTCGCGCTCGCCGTGAAGCAGCACGAGGTCGCCAAGCGCGAGCAGCTCGACATCATGCACGCGCACTACGCGATCCCGCACGCGGCGACCGCGTGGCTCGCCAAGCAGATGCTCGCGCATGAAGGGTTGAAGCTGAAGGTCGTCACCACGCTGCACGGCACCGACATCACGCTCGTCGGGCAGGATCCGTCGTACTACACGCTCACGAAGTTTTCCATCGAGCAATCGGACGCCGTCACGGCGGTCTCGGAATACCTGCGCGATGAGACCTACCGCGCGTTCGGCTGCGGGCAGTGCGACCTGCGCGTGATTCCCAACTTCATCTCGGGCGCCGACTACTATCCGCGGACCGATGAGAGCTCGCGGCGCCGGCTCGCGCCCAAAGGGCACCGCGTGCTCGTCCACGTCTCGAACTTCCGGCCCGTCAAACGCATCGGCGACGTCGTGAGCATCTTCGCGGCGGTGCACCAGAAGTTGCCCGCGACCCTGGTCCTCGTGGGCGACGGCCCGGACCGCGATGCCGCCGAGCAGCAGGTGGATTCGCTGGGCCTGCGCAAGGACGTACGATTTCTGGGCAAGGTCGAAAATGTCGGCGACGTGCTGCGCGGCGCCGACCTGTTCGTGTTGCCGTCGGCGACCGAGTCGTTCGGGCTCGCGGCGCTCGAAGCGATGGCGTGCGGCGTGCCCGTCGTCGCCAGTGCCGCGGGCGGCATTCCGGAAGTCGTCGAGGAGGGCAAGACCGGATTCCTCGCGCCCCCGGGCGACGTGGCGACGATGGCGGCGCGCGCGCTGCAGGTGCTGGAGGATACGAGCGCGCATCAGCGCATGGCGCAGGCGGCTGCGGCCCGCGCGCGCGAGTTTTCCGCCGACCACGTCGTGCCGCAGTACGAGCAGCTCTATGAGGAGGTGCTCGGGCAGTGATCGGAGCGTGGCGGCTGATCCGGGGGCCGAACCTGTTGATCGCCGCCGCCGGCGTCCTCGCGGGCGGATGGATCGCGCTCGCGCGAATTACGGTGCCCAAAGAGCTCGTGTTCGCCGCGCTGTCGGGCATGGCCGTCGGTGCCATGGGCAATGCGTGGAATGACGTGCGGGACATCTCGGCCGATCGCGTCAATCGCCCCGCCACCCGGCCGCTCGCCGCAGGACTCGTGTCCCGCGGCCTGGCCGATCTGATCGTCTTTGACGGCGCGCTGCTCGGACTCGCGCTCGCCGCGCTCGTGAGTGGACGGCAAGTCGTTGCCGCCCTCGCCGCCCTTGCCGTCATGCTGGTCTACTCGCCGCTGCTCAAGCCGCTCCCGGTGGTCGGCAATGTCGCGGTCGCGGTGGTGGCGGGTTCGCCGCCCTTCTTCGGCGCGCTCGCGGTCGGGCTGCCGGCGGCAGGAATCGTCCCGTGGGTCCTCGCGGCGTGGCTGCACGTCGTCCGTGAAATCGTGAAGGACGTCGAGGATGAACCCGGCGACCGCGCGATCGGCCGGCGGACGCTGCCGATCGCGGTGGGTCGCCGCCCCGCGCTCGTGGTGGCCGCGGGCGTGGGCCTGTTGTTCATTCCCGCGAGCCTGCTGCTGCCGCGGAACGCCGGCTACGGTGGGGCGTACTTTGTGATCGCGCTGTTCGCGCAGCTGGCGGTGCTCGTGGCCGCGACGTGGCTGCTGGTCGATCGGATCGAGCGGGTCAGCGTGCTGCTGAAAGGCGCCATGGTGATTGGTCTCGTCGCGCTCGTCGCGGGAAAGGTCGCATGACTCTCTGGCAAGGCATCCTGCTCGGTCTCGTCCAAGGACTGACCGAGTTTCTCCCGGTCTCGAGCGACGGGCATCTCGCCGTCATCGGCCACGTCGCGGGCGTGCACACGCCCGGCGTGTTCGTCGAGGTCGCGCTGCACGTCGCGACGCTCGGCTCGATCCTGGTCGTGTATGGCCGCCGCTTCTGGGATCTCGCGCTCGGGGTGCTGCGGCGCCGGCCGGATGCGCTGCGCTACGCCGGCCTCCTGATCATCGGCATGATCCCGGCGGGTCTCGTCGGCGTCTTTCTGGAACATCTGATCGAGCGGGCGTTCGATTCACTCTGGGCGGCCGGCGTCGGGTTTCTCGTGACCGGCGCGCTGCTCTGGTCGACACGCTGGCGGTCGGCGGATCCCGCTGCTCCCGCGGCGAAGACGGAGCCGACGCCGGGCGGTGCATTGATCATCGGCATCGCGCAGGCGTTCGCGCCGTTGCCGGGGGTGTCGCGCTCCGGGACGACCATCGCCTCGGGATTGTGGGTGGGCCTCGGTCCCGTCGCCGCCGCCGATTTCTCCTTCTTGATGGCGATTCCCTTGATCGCGGGGGCGGGACTGCTCGAGGCGCGCCACGCCTCGGTGGACATCGCCCAGGTCGGGGCGGTGCCGCTCGCCGTCGGCTGTTTGGTTGCATTCGTGTCCGGCGTGTTCGCCATTCGCTTTTTGGTCGCGATGCTGCGGCGTGGCCGCTTCTACGCCTTCGCGCCCTATTGCTTCGCGATCGGCCTGTTCACGCTCGCCTGGGCGCTGTGGCACGGCTGACGCTCGACGACATCCCCACCACGGCGCTCGCCCGCCGCTGGGGCGTGCCGCAGTGCGGCGTGTTTCGGACGCTGGGGTCGAGTCTCGACGCGATCCACGATCTCGGCGCGCAGGGCGCCCAGGCCGGCACGGTTGTGCTGGCCGAGGAGCAGACGGCGGGGCGGGGGCGCGACGGCCGTACCTGGCGCTCGCCGCTCGGCGGCGTGTGGCTCGGCCTGTTGCTGCGGCCCCCGCCGCCGCTGCCGGCGGCTGGCGTGCTGTCGTTGCGGGTGGGACTCGTGCTTGCCGACGTCGTCGAGGCCACGCTCGGCGCGCGGCCGACGTCGCTCTCGGGTCCCAAGGCGGCGCTCAAATGGCCGAACGACGTGCTGGTCGATGATCGCAAGGTCGGCGGTATCCTGTGCGAGAGCCGCTGGCAGGGCGATGCGCTGCAATGGCTCGGCGTCGGTATCGGCATCAACGTCGCGAACGACATTCCCACCGACCTCGCGAGCCACGCCGTCGCGTTGCGCGAGCTGCGGCCGATTGTCCGCCGCATCGATGTGCTCGACCAGTTAGTGCCCGCGTTGTTACGGCTCACGGCGCACGGCGCGCAGCTCACGCAGTTCGAGTGCGCCGCCTTCGCGCGGCGTGACTGGCTGCGCGGTCGCCAGCTGCGCGCGCCGCTCGCGGGCCGGGCTGCCGGCATCCGGCCGGACGGCGCGCTGCTCGTGGACACGGGCGCCGGCACGACGATGGTGCAGAGCGGCCACGTCGAGCTATCTTAGCCGCCCCATGCTGCTCGCCTTCGACATCGGCAACACCGAAACGACGGTCGGACTGTTTGCGGGCGAGCGGCTCGCGATGCATTGGCGTCTGCATTCCACACCCCACCGCACGCCGGACGAATGGGCCGCGGCGCTCACCGCGCACCTGACCCAGGCAGGCCACTCGACGCAGGAGATCCGCGCCGCAATCGTCGCTTCGGTCGCGCCCCCGGTGACGGAGAGCTTGTGCGACGGGATCACCCTGGCGACGACGCGCGAGCCGGTTCGCGTCGACGCGCGGTCCAAGCTGCCCATCGTGCTCGACGTCGATGAGCCGCTCACCGTCGGCGCCGATCGCATCGTCAACACCCTCGCGGCGATCCAGCTGTTCCAGCAGGACACGATCGTCGTGGACTTCGGGACTGCGACGACGTTCGACTGCATCACCAACGACCGCGGTGGGCGGTTCATCGGCGGTGTGATCATGCCGGGCCTGCGCACCGCCTCGGACGAGCTGGTGCGCAAGACGTCGAAGCTGCCCGCCACCGAGCTCGTGCCGCCGACCCACGCGATCGGCCGGCGCACCGAGGACTGCATTCGCGCCGGCGTGCTGTGGGGCACCGCGGATGCCGTCGATGGACTCGTGCGCCGCATCAAGGCCGAGTGGCCCAGCAAGCAGGTGCCGAAAGTGGTCGCGACCGGCGGACTCGCGGTGCTGGTCGCGCCGCTCTGCAAAGAGATTCAGGCCGTGCACTCCGATTTGACCCTGGTCGGCTTACGGATCGCGGCGGCGGCACTCGGGCTGAAGTGGTAGCCCCTCCGCCGGGCGGAGCGCGCACGCTGAACGCGTGGCGCCGCTGGGGCTATCGCCTCCTCCCCGGCGATCTGTTCTCCTATGTGCTGCACATGCGTCCCGCCGAGTGGCCCATCATGGCGGGGCATACGCTACTCGGTTATGTCCTCGCCGTCGGACTCAAAGGAGCCGGGAGACAGGAGCTGGGGCCCGCCGTCCTCGCGCTCGTGATTTGGGTGATCTTCTTGAACGGCGGCACGCTGGCGATCAACAGCGTATTCGACAAGGACGAGGGCGACATCGGCTATCTCAACGCGCCGCCCGCCTTGCCGCGTCACCTGCTGCATTTCAGTCTCGTGCTCCTCATCGGCGGCCAGCTGCTCGCGCTGCTGCTGCCTCTCGGATTCCAGATCGCGTACGCGATTTGTTTCGCCCTTTCGATTCTCTACTCGGTGCCGCCGTTTCGTTTCAAGGCAGTCGCCGGCGTGGATTGGGTGATCAACATGTGGGGTTTCGGGACCTTCACGCCGTACGCCGCATGGGCCGCCACGGGACGGCCGCTGGACCTCGGCCACGGTCTCATCCTGTTCGCGTTCTGTCCGCTGTTTGCGGGCCTCTATCCGCTGACGCAGCTGTATCAGTTCGATGAAGACCGTCGCCGCGGCGACCGCACGCTGGCATTGATCCTCGGGATGCGTGCGAGTCTGATCGTCGCGACGGTGTGCACACTACTGGCGTTCGCGGTGCTGGGCTGGGCCGGGATCGTGTTGGCGTCCGGGCTCAAGGCAACGGCACTGGTGCTGCCGTTGGGACTCTGGTTGGCCGTGCTGCTGCCCTGGGTGGCCCAATACGCTTCCTGGACGCCCGCTCAGCATCAGCGCGGGATGTATCGCGCACTTGCCGCGTGGGCCGTAACCGACCTCACCGTGTTGTTTGTCTTTGCCACGTAATCTTGGTGCCTTAGATTGAGACGGCCGCCCGACTTCACAACCCGTCTGCGAGGAGCCGCATGACTTCGACCGCCACCGTCGATCGCTCTGAGTTCCGTCACGTACTGGTTAGCGGTACGATCGTTGGCGCGATCACTGCTGCGTCGGTGATCGTCTATCTCCTCGTCGCGCGGTTGCTGCCCCCCGGGATCCTCACATCGTTGATCGAGGCGGTCATCGTTCTTGTGGGTGGTGTGTGCGCCACGTTCCTTCCCGCCGCCTTCGCGACCTCGCGGTCGGTGCAGGGGATCGCGAGCGCGGCGGCGATCGGCCTGTGGGGTACGATCGTATTCATGGCGGTCGACATCATTCTGCTCCGGCCCTTCAAGGCGTATCCGTGGACCTGGGATGCCGTCGCCGGCGGCAGCACGTGGTGGTATCTCCCCGTGTGGTGGATGCTGGGGACGTTCCTCGCCTGGATGGGTGGGGTCGTGACCGCCGGCCGCGCGGCCCGGGGCGGCGACGTCGCCGTGCCGGCCCTCGCGTTGCCGGTGATCGTCGGGGCGGCGCTGCTCGCTCTCGTGGCTTCGCTCGTCAAGCTGCACATCTATCTCCCCGTTGCCGCCGGCGGCGGCTTTGCGATCGCGCTGACGGTGCTCGCGCTCGTCGCCCTCACCCGCAAGGGGTCGGCGTAAGGTCCTCGGATGCCACGCTGGCTTGCCCACTTCCTCGTCGTCGTCGGATGGCTGCTCACTCCAGCCTGGGCATGGGCCGCGTCGCACGTGGGATTGTGGCTCGGCGCACTCGTCGCGCTGCAATTCACCCAGCCATTCGTCATGCTCGCGCTTGCCGGAGCCGGCGCCTTGCTGTTCGGCTTCACCGTGTTGTGGATGTGGGTGCGGTTCATGCGCCACCTCCCGCACCTCTTGTCGCACCACATGGCCCCGCGCGACGGGACGACTGAGGAGCGAGCCGCGATTGCGGCGGATTGAGCTTCTTCTTCTAATCGCCGGCGTCTCTCACCTCCACGCGCAGGGCCGCGACGTCGACCTGCGCGTCGGTCGCTGGTACCAGGGCAATCAATCCACTAGCTACGAGCTGCGCACCGATGCGCCGCTCGCCGGCATTTTCTCGCAAGGTCTCGCCCTTCAGGTCCTGATCCACGACAGCCTCGGCCGCCATCGCGCCTTTTACGGGGCGGGGTGGCAGCTGCACGCGCTGCGGCACCGCGGGACGCTCGGCCCGTACGCGCTCGCCGGCGCCTCGTTCGGGTTGTCCACCGACACGACGTCCCAGGAGCTGGCCGTGCTGTGGAGCGTGGGCGGGGGTCTCGAATGGCGGCCCGTGTCGTGGGCGGCCTTCGGCGTCGAGGCGATCTACCGGCTGCAGGATGTGGGGCCGCGCGGCTTCTGGCGCGCCGCGCCGAGCTCGCGCGACGGGATCGCCGGTGCGATCGGCATGTCGCTCACCATCGGCCGCGCGGTCGATCGGCGCTGGCCGAAGCGCCCTGAACCCGAGCGTGCCGCGCTGCCGCCGTTGTCGATCCCCGGCACGATCAGCGGCAGCGCGGCCGACATCGTGCGGACGGCGCTCGATGCGCTTGGCACGCCGTACGTGTGGGGCGGTACGGAGGCGAACGGCTTCGACTGCTCGGGCCTCGTGCAGTGGGCGTACGCTCAGCACGGCATTCGGCTGCCGCGCATCAGTCGCGATCAGGCGCACTCGGGCAGCGAAGTGACGCCGGTCGTCGAGGCCCTCATGCCGGGCGATATCCTGTTGTTCGCGGCGCAGCCGGGCGGCGGTGTCACCCATGTCGGCATGTATGTGGGCGAGCAGACGTTCATTCACAGCTCGAGCACCGGGGTAAAGTTGTCGCGCTTGTTGCCCGAGGATCCGGACGGGCAATGGTGGGTCTCGAGGCTGGTGGGCGCGAGACGGATCATTCAATGAGATTCGCGGTGCTGAGCATTCTTCTCGTCGCCTGCGCCACCTCTCGCATTCCCGCTCACCTGCGCGGCTACGACATCGTGGTGGAGCCCAAGGACGAGCAGAGCAAAGCGTTGGCCGGTGCCATGCGGGAGTATGGCTTTCGCGTGCGCGAGCACGTGCGCGGCGGCAGCCGGCCGACGGCCGTTCTCATCCATTTCGCCTTCCGCGAGCCGCGGGGGGACCCTGGCCAGCCGGTCTGGCTGTATCTGCGATTAGCCGACACGCGCTCCGGCGTGATCGTCGCCACGGCCTCGATTCCGCTGGATTCCGTGGGATCGTCACCGCGTGCCCGCGCGGAGGCCGCCGTTCGGGCACTAGCGCCCGCCCCTTGACACCCCTGCGGGGGGTGGTGAGATTCCCCCCGTCGTCCATTAGCACTCGCCACCATTGAGTGCTAACAGCTAATCAAATCATAGAGTTACGGAGGTTCAGGGTATCATGGCAACGGCAACCAAGACGAGCCAGAAGTTCAAGGTCTATCCGTTGGCCGATCGCGTCGCGATCCGGCCGATGGAGGAGACGGAGACGATGAAAGGTGGGCTGTACATCCCCGATACCGCCAAAGAGAAGCCGATCCAGGGCGAAGTCATCGCCGTGGGACCGGGCCGGCGGGAGAAGGGTGAAGCGGTGCCGATGGAGCTGAAGGTGGGCGACCGCGTCGTGTACGGGAAGTACAGCGGCACGCAGATCGAGTTGGACAACGAAGAGATCATCCTGATCAAAGAAGCCGACGTCATCGCGAAGCTCGCGTAAGCACTTTCGGGAGGAAGCACAGACATGGCAGCCAAGTTTCTGGAGTTCAGCAACGAGGCCCGCGCGAGACTCAAGCGGGGCGTCGATCAGCTGGCCGATGCAGTGAAGGTGACGCTCGGTCCCAAGGGCCGGAATGTCGTCATCGACAAGAAGTTCGGCAGCCCGACCGTTACCAAGGACGGCGTGACTGTCGCGAAGGAAGTTGAGCTCGAGGACGAGATCGAGAACATGGGCGCCCAGATGGTGAAGGAAGTGGCGACCAAGACGTCCGATCTCGCGGGTGACGGCACCACGACGGCGACGGTGCTCGCCCAGGCGATCTATCGCGAAGGCCTGAAGTCCGTGACGGCCGGCGCGAACCCGATGGCGCTGAAGCGCGGTATCGACAGCGCGGTGGAGACCATCGTCGCCGAGCTCAAGAAGATCTCGGTCCCGACCTCGGGCCGGAAGGACATCAAGCAGGTCGCCACGATTTCAGCGAACGGCGACACGGAAATCGGTGAGAAGATCGCCGACGCGATGGACAAGGTGGGCAAGGACGGCGTGATCACGGTCGAGGAGGCGAAGAGCCTCGAGACCACGCTGGAGACCGTGGATGGCATGCAGTTTGATCGCGGTTACCTCTCGCCTTACTTCATCACCGATCCCGAGAAGATGGAAGCGACCCTCGAGGACGCCTACATCCTCATCTACGACAAGAAGATCTCCACGATGAAGGACCTGCTGCCGGCGCTCGAGAAGGTGGCGCAGTCCGGCCGGCCGCTGCTCATCGTCGCGGAAGACGTCGAGGGCGAGGCCTTGGCGACGCTCGTCGTCAACAAGCTCCGTGGCACGCTGAAGGTCGCCGCCGTCAAGGCGCCGGGCTTCGGTGATCGCCGCAAGGAGATGCTGCGCGACATCGCCATTCTCACCGGCGGTCAGGTGATCTCGGAAGAGCTCGGCCTCAAGCTCGAGAACACGACGCTCAACGATCTCGGCCGGGCCAAGCGCGTCATCGTGGACAAGGACAACACCACCGTCGTCGACGGCAAGGGGAAGGACGCCGATATCGAGGGCCGCAAGGCGGAGATCAAGGCCCAGATCGACAAGTCCACGTCCGACTACGACAAAGAGAAGCTGCAGGAGCGCCTGGCGAAGCTCGCCGGCGGCGTGGCGGTGCTGAACGTCGGCGCCGCGACCGAGACCGAGATGAAGGAGAAGAAGGCTCGCGTCGAGGACGCGCTGCATGCGACGCGCGCGGCGGTCGAGGAAGGCATCGTGCCGGGCGGCGGCGTGGCCCTGTTGTGGGGTCAGCGCGCGCTCGACAAAATGAAGGGCGCTGATGACGACGAGAAGACCGGCGTCGATATTCTGCGCAAGGCGCTCGAAGAGCCGATCCGGTGGATCGCCCAGAACGCCGGTGCCGAAGGCTCGATCGTGGTCGGCCGAGTGAAGGAGTCGAAGGACAAGAACTTCGGCTACAACGCCGCGACCGATAAGTTCGAGGACCTCGTGGCGGCCGGCGTTATCGACCCGACCAAGGTCACCCGGACGGCGCTCCAGAACGCCGCGTCCATCGCGGGCCTGCTCCTCACGACGGAATGCGTCGTGGTGGAGAAGAAGGAGAAGGAAAAGGCTCCGCCGATGCCCGGCGGTGGTGGCATGGGAGGCATGTACTAGCAGACGAGACGCACAGACGCACAGGAAAAGCGCCCCAGGGTAACCCCCTGGGGCGTTGTGTCTTAGGGAGGTGACCTTCGCCATGGCGGCGAGCACTATTTTGGAAGGCCATGTCCGGTCCGGCCCAGCCGTCTACCGTCGAGAAGGCTGCCCTGTCGCGCGAGCTCGCGGACTTTCTGATCGAGTTCTCGATCGCGCTGCACAAGCACGCCATGTATCCCGAAGGCCATCCGTCGCTGGCGCCCGCCGCCGCCGGGGTGACCCGCCGCGCGGAGCATTTGTTCGAGGAACGCTCGACCTTGGCGATCGGCGTCGCGCGCCAGCAGCTCGTCATCGAGGGTGTCGCCACCGACGCCAAGAATCCCCTCCTCGCCGAGCTCGCCGGTCGATTGCACCGCCACCACCTCGGCGCCGTGACCTTTCATCGCGGCCTTCGCGTCTCGGAAGTGCTGGATGTGTTGAAGACGCTCGCGCTCGAGGCCGAGCGCACCGGTGAGCCGCTGGGACTCGGCCCACCGGAGCAGCTGCGCGCGTGGGATCACGTCCGCTTGCACCCGGTGACGTACGAGCGGCTGGAGCTGATGGAAGACGACGGTCAGCCCGCGTCCGACGACAAGGCGGCGAAGGAGCGCGGCTTGCGAGGCGCGCAACTCTGGGTGGGCCTCGCGCGCGCCGCGTTGATGGCGAACGTCGCGGACGCGCTCGATGACAGTGCCCCGCCGCCGCCGACCGAGCCCTCCGTGATCGCCCGGGCGATCGACGAGCATCCGAAGAGCGCGGCCTACGACCAGGTGATCGTGGGCTACCTCCTGCAGATCGCCGACGAGCTGAAGAGCGTCGGCGGTGCCGAAGCGATGGCACTGCGGCGCCGGACGTCGAAGCTGGTCGCGGCGCTGCAGCCGGGGACGCTGCGGCGTCTGATCGAGATGGGCGGCGACAACGCGCAGCGCACGAAGTTCGCGATCGACGCGACACACGGGCTCGCCGTCGACGCCGTGCTCGAGATCGTGCGGGCGATGGCCGACACCACGCACAAGACGGTTTCCGATCCGCTGCTGCGCATGTTGTCGAAGCTCGCGCAACACGCGGAGCAGGGCAGTGTCGAGGCACGGCCGCAGGCAGACGAAGCGCTGCGCGAGCAAGTGCGCGGCCTGCTGAGCGGCTGGACGCTCACCGACCCGAACCCCGATGCCTACGCCCACGCGCTGCAACGCATGACGGTCTCGTCACCGGTCGCGCTCTCAGCGGCGAGCGGAGGCACCCACCAGGCGGAGCCCCTGCGCATTCTCCAAACCGCCGTCGAGACGGGCGTGCTGGGATTCGGCGCCTGGCGCGCCGTGGAACGGCTGGTCGCGGAACGACACGTCGATCAGTTGATCGACACGCTCGAGCGCTCGGGTGCGTCGACCATCGGCGGGGGCGGGGGCGGGGGCGGGGGCGGGAGCGGGAGCCCACCGGTGCGGACCGACATCGCGCCGCTGTGGACGCGCGTGACCTCGCCCGACGTCGTGCAACAGCTCGCGGGCAGCGAGCCGCCGGATTTTTCGACGCTCGATCGCGTGCTGCCGCGGCTGGCGGTCGACGCGTTTCGACCGTTGCTCGACGTGCTCGGCGTCTCGGAGTCGCGGACGACGCGCCGCGGGCTGCTCGATCGCTTGTCGCGCGCGCCGCGCGAGCTCGGCCCCGTCATCGTGTCGCGGCTCGAGGGAGAAGTACCCTGGTATGTCGCACGCAATCTCCTGCTCATCCTCGACGGCCTGCCGCATCTGCCCGACGGCTTCTCGACCGGCCGGTTCATGGCGCACGAGGACGTCCGCGTGCGCCGCGAGGCTTTGAAGCTCGCCCTCAAGATTCCCGCCGAGCGCGATCAGGCGCTGCTCGACGCGTTGCCCGATCCCGATCCCCGCATGTCGCGCGTGGCACTGACCGCGGCACTCGAGCACTGCCCGCCGGCGGCGGTGCCGCACGTGACGCGGATCGCGCAGGACCCGGCCGTCGCCTCGGAGATCCGCGTGCTGGCAATCAAGGTGTTGGGTCGCACGGGCGGACCGACGGCGCTGGCCGCGTTGCGTCCGCTCATCGATGGCGGCACCAACTGGCTCGGCCGGCCGAGGCTCGCCGCGCGCTCGCTCGAGATGCTGGCCGCCTTGATGGCGCTCGCCACGGGATGGCGCAACGCTCGGGAAGCCGCGCCCCTGATCGCACTCGCCGCCGAGTCGAGCGATCCCGACATTCGTAACGCGGTGAGCGGCGCCCCACGCGTGACGGCGGCGTTCAAGCGATGAGCGGCGATCCCGCCCGGTTCCTCAACGCCTTCGCGCAGGCCATGGCCGCCATGGCGCTGTATCGCGACGGCCATCCCGCGCGTGAGCGCGCGCTCGACGTCGCCTATCAGCAGGTCCAGGATCTCCAGGCCGACACCCCGCGCCCGTTGTTCACGTTCCTCGGCGACGAGGTGGTGTTCGGCCGGCTGCCGCTGCGCGAGCTCAAGGCGTGGGACTGGGGCAAGCGCCTCGCGCAGGCGGGCATTCAGCGGCTCGAGTTCGAGGACAAGGTCAGCCGTGAGGATTTCGAGGGGTTTCTCGAAGAGGTGTTGGCCCGCCTGACGCTGTCCGCCATCAGCACCGAGGCGCGACAGATGCGCCGCAGCAGTATTCGCTTCGGTGCCGTCGGCTTGAAGGGGGAAACGGACGTCACGCCGGAAGCGCTCCCGACGGCGACGATCAGCTTCTCGCTCGGCGACGAGGTCGACACGCTGCGTTGGATGCAGCAGGAAGTGCAGACGACCGGCGCTGTGCCGCTGGCGGAGGCGGAAGCGGTCGTGCGGTCGCTGGCGGTCGCGATGCATGGCGGCCGCGACGTCATGCTGCCGCTGCTACAGCTGAAGGAGTTCGATCAGTACACCACCACGCACTCGCTCAACGTTGCCGTGCTGTCGATGGCGCTGGCCGAGTTCATCGGCCTTTCGGGGTTGGACGTGCGGGGCGTGGGGTTGGCGGGGCTGATGCACGACATCGGCAAAATCAAGATTCCGCTCGAGGTGCTGACCAAGCCGGGCAAGCTCACCGATGGGGAGCGCATGCTGATGAACGAGCATCCGGCTGCCGGCGCGCGCCTGCTGCTGGAGGCGGAGCAGGACCTCGATCTCGCGGTGGTCGTCGCCTACGAGCACCACATCATGATCAACGGAGGCGGCTATCCGACGCTGCATTACCCGCGGGACTGCCATCAGGCCAGCAAGCTCGTGCACGTGTGCGACGTCTATGACGCGCTGCGCACGAAGCGACCGTACCGCGATGCGTGGTCGTTCGACAAGACGCTGAGCTATCTGGACGAGCGCAGTGGGCTCGAGTTCGATCCGGAGCTCTGCGCCGCGTTCACGCGCATGATGCGGCAGTGGGAGCCGCAGGTCACCATCCTCGCGGACGAGCGCGCGCCGCTCACCCCCGCTGCACAATCGCCCCCGGCCCCAGTATGATTGGAGCCATGACGCGAGCGGTGTTGGCCGGTGCGGCGCTCTGCGCCCTGCTGCAGGCGCCGCCCCGGTTTACCGGAAACTGGCAGGCGCGCGCCGGCGACGAGATCCGTAACATCATGGTGCGCAGCGACAGCTCCGCGCAGTTCGGCAACGACGTCGCGCGCTGGCGCGTGGTTGGCGACAGCCTCTGGATCACGCTGGGCGACGGAGTCTGGCAGGTCTACGGCATGAAGCTGGCGGCGGACAAGATGACGATCAGCGGCGGAGACCTGGAAAAGCCGGTCACGCTGCGGCGCATTGGCCCCGCCACGGTGCGGCCGGACACGGTGACGATTCCCGAGGCGCCGGCCCCGAACCAGCGCGCCTGGTAGCTATTTCAGCTCGCTGACGGCAGCGAGCCTCCACCCCACATCGTGCTTCTCGAATCGCATGGCGAAGCGGCGGCGGTCGATCTGCGGCGCGCCGCCGCGCGCCGGGACGTACTGAAACATCGCGCGCACGTCCGCGTTCGCGGTGCCGCCCCCGGGGCGCAGGGTGAAGTCGTCGATCGTGAACTTGGCGGTGATCTGCTTCCAGCTCTTGAAGAACGATTCCCAGCCGCGTCGCTCGGCATCCGTCAGGCCGGGATAGAGCACGCGAATATTCGCCACGCGCTCGCTCGCGAGGGCGCGCCCGAGGTCTGAGAGCAGCACGTCGATGGCGGCGCGCGGCTCGGTGGGTTGCGCGCTCGGCGGCGCGATCCCCGCGTCGGTGCCGATCTGCTCGGCGCTTTGCGCGGCGACTTTCGCGAGCGTGAAGTCCTGCTCGCGCAGCAGCGACTCGGCGCGTGCAAGGAAGATCGCCGCGTTGCCCGCGGACGCTCCGGCCGGCATCGCCTGGACCACCGGCGTCACACGCTCCACCATGCGCTGCGCCTCGCGACCCATGACGCGCGCCTGGTCACGGGCGCGATTGTACTGTTGAGCGGCCTCGTCGTAGCCGCGAATGGCGCGCGACTGGTCGCCGATCTGCAGCGCGTGGTCCGACATCTCCAGCATGGACTCGGCAAGAATCATCGCCGGGACGCTGTTCTTCCTCGCGCCGGCCAAGACGGCCCGGTCGCGTGCCGCGAGCGCCGAGTCACGCCGCATGCTGACGGCGAGCGACACGGGCGCGCCGTTGGGCGCGGGGGTGGCGAGGGTGGCCGGGGGCGCGAGCTGCGTCGCATTGGCGGTGGGAGCCACCGGCGGAGGATTGAGGGGTACGGCATTCGCCTGATCGTTCGCCGGCTGGCTCGGCGCGTACACCAGCAGGATGACCACGGCGGCGAGCGCGCCTAAGACCGCGAGCCGCCACTTCATCGGCGCATGCGTGATGAGCTTGAGCATCGGCCGCGGCAACGGCGTCCAGCGGCCGAGCGGCTGCGTCGCCTCGTCGTCCGCGCCGGAGAGCGCCGAGCGAATCTGCTGCAGCGTGGACATCATCTGCCCGGCGGATTCGTAGCGCTCGTGCGGCACTTTGTTCATCGCCTTCGCCACGACGCGCTCGAGCGCGGCGGGAATCGACGGGGCTACCGTGCGGAGCGGGCGCGGCTCGGTCGTCAACACCTGGTACAGCACGCCGTGCACCGATTCGGCTTCGAACGGGCGCTGGTAGGTGAGTAGCTCATACAACATGCAGCCGACCGAGAAGACGTCCGTCGCGGGCGTGATCGCGCCGTTGGTGATCTGTTCGGGCGCCATGTACGTCGGCGTGCCGACGATCGCTCCCGAGCCGGTCGCGTCGGCCTTCTGTAGCCGCGCAATGCCGAAGTCCATGATCTTCACGCGGCCGTCCGGCATCACGCGCACGTTCGAGGGCTTCACGTCGCGATGAATGACGCCGCGTTGGTGCGCGAAGTGGAGTCCCGCGAGCACCTCGATCGTGATGTCGAGCTTGCGCTCGAGCGCGAGCGGGTCGCGCAGCGCGATCATGTCGGAGAGGTCGCGACCCTCGATCAGCTCCATCGCGATGAAGAGCTGGCCTTCGGCTTCGCCGAGGTCGTAGACTGTGACGATGTTGGCGTGCTGGATCGCGCCGGCCGCGCGGGCCTCGCGGAGGAACCGCTCCTGCATGTCGCGCGTCTTGCGGAAGCTCGCGCTCAACAGCTTGAGCGCCACGTAGCGGCGCAACACCGTGTCGTACGCCTTCCACACGATGCCCATCGCGCCTTCACCGAGCAGCTGGTGCAGCTCGTATTTCCCGAGGCGGCGGTAGCGCTGCGGCGACCCTGCCGACGGGGGAGCGTCGCTCACTTGACGAGCCAGTTGTAGGCCCGGCGGAGGTACGCGCGCGTCGCGTCGCTCACCTCCACGTGGCGTCGGGGATACACGCGCTCGACGATATCCAGGAGCTTCTGCTGGTCCATCCGCTCGGATGAGGAGCCTCCCCAGGCGAAAGGCGCGATGTACTTGGGTGCGCGGACGTCGTCGAACACGCTGGCGCCCGCGCCGATGACCGACCCGGCGTCGAACATCATCCCGACCGCCGTCTTCGCGTGGTCGCCGAATAGACTACCCAGAAATTGATGTCCGGTTTCCAGACTCGCCCCGGCGACCTGGAGGCGCACCGGCCCGTACGTGCTTTTCAGGTTCGACGTCGTCGTTCCGGCGCCCAGGTTCACCCACCGGCCGAGCACGGAATGGCCGACAAAGCCGTAATGACTCTTGTTCGCAAAGCCGAGCAACGCGGTCGTGGACAGCTCGCCGTGCACGACGCACCACGGCCCGATGGCCGAGTGACGGATGGGTCCTCCAACCAGGCGGGTATTGGCACCGACCCACAGCGGCCCCTCCAGCCGTGTGCCGCTCCGCACCTCGACGCCGCTTTCCAGGACGACCGGCCCGTTGCGCGTATCGAAGACGACACCGGGCTCGAGCGCCGCTTCGTGCAACGAGATCCAGGCCGGATCGCCGATGACGATCGCGCCCTTCGGCACGGGATCCGAATCGCCGAGCAGCCTGAGCGTGTCCTCGCGCAGCAGCTGCTCGAGGGCGGTGACGAGGTCGTGCACGCCGTGGAGCAACAAGCCATCGACCATCATCGCCTGCGCATTTGCCACCGGCCCGGTCCACGTACTGCCCGCGGGCACGGCCCAGCCCACGGTGATGCCGTCATGGGTGAGTCGCGCGGGCGCGTCGGGCAGGGGGCCGGCCAGGCCGCGGGGCGCGAACGTGGAAGACCCGATGATCGCCGGGCCGGTGACGGCGCGCCGCGTCTCGACGGTGGGCACGCCGGCCTCGGGAAAGCCGGCGAGATGCGGCAAGGAAAAAATCGCGGTCGTTTCCGTGCCGATGAAATTCTCCCAGCGCTCGCGCACGAGATAGGCGCCGGCCCGCAGCTCCGCGAGCGGCCGGATGCCGGCGAACGGCGCCCACGCGGGACCCGGCTCCGGGTCGAGGAGGTACAGCGCGTGCGTCATAGGCGTTGCACCAGCGCCTTCAAGCGATCCGCTTGGCCGGTGGGCATGACCAGGGTGTGACCATTGGCGCGGACGACCACCATGTCTTCCACACCCTCGACCGCGAGGTGCTCGCTCTCCGACCAGATCACGGAATTCCGCACGCCGTCGCCCAGCGTCACATTGCCGACCGCGACGTTGCCTTGCGCGTCGCGGCGCCGGATGCGGAGCAGCGCGTCCCAGGACCCGATGTCGTCCCAGGGGAACGTGCCGGCCACGACGGCGAGTCGCGTCGTGCGCTCGAGCACCGCGACGTCAACGGCGACGGGCGTGACAGCGGCGAAAAACCGTTCGACGTCACCGGCCGACAATGCCGCCCAGCCCGCGGCGAGCTCCGTCGCGTAGGCGCCGGCTTCGCCGAGAAAGCGCGCGGCGTTCCACGCAAAGAGGCCGCTGTTCCACAGCGCGCCCCGACGACGCAGCATCGCGGCCCGCGCGGGCGTCGGTTTTTCGACGAAGCGCTTCACGGCGCGGGCGCTACCGAGCGGCTTGCCCGGCACGATGTACCCGTAGCCCGTTTCGTTGCGCGAAGGTTTGACGCCCACCGTGACGAGCACGTCGTGTTCGGCCGCAACGCCGAGCGCGTGCCCCGCCGCGGCGCGGAAGGCGCGATCGTCTCCCACGGCCCAGTCGGCATGCAGCGACAACATCTGCCCGCCCGGATCCCGCTTGGTGATCCACTGTGCCGCCCACGCGAGCGCCGGTGCCGTGGATGCCGCGCGCGGCTCGGCGAAGATGTTTTCTTCCGGGACTTCCGGGACGGTCGCGGCAACCTGATCGACCAGCGACGGCGACGTCAGAATCAGCGTCCGCTCGGGCGGCACGAGGCCGCGCAGCCGCGCGACGGCCTGCGCGAGCAACGGCCGATCGCCGGTGAGCGGCAGCAATTGCTTCGGTCGCTCGGGCGTCGACAGCGGCCAGAACCGCGTGCCGGAGCCGCCCGCGAGGATCGCGGCCCACGCGTTCATCGCCGGGCCGCTCCCTCGCTCCCCCCATCGGCCTCGGGCGGCTCGGCATCACCGAACATCATCGCGATGCGTTGGCTGAGCTTCGTCGGCGAGAACGGCTTCGTGACCAGCGCGGCGCCGAGCCGTCGCGCCTCGCGCAGCACGCGATCCTCGCCTTCGGCGGTCAGGACCAGCACCGGCAGGCGCGCGGTGCCGGTATGCCTGCGGAGGTCGCGGAGGAAATCGAGCCCCGAGCCGTCGGGGAGATGCAGGTCGAGCAGCAGCCCGTCCGCGGGGGGCGCCGCGCGCATCGCGCTGCGCGCCTCGTCGAGCGTGCGCGCAACGCTCACGCGATAGCCGAGCTGCTCCAGGAATGGACGAAGCACGAGCCCGATATGCGGTTCGTCATCGACGACGAGAAGGTGCCGTGCCGAAGAGGTCACCGGCGCCCCACTCTTACAGCAGACCGGCGATGGCCGTGCGGTGGCGGCGAAGATCGAACAGCAGGGCGCCGACGTTCGTCGCAGGCTGCACCAGCACGATCAACAGCGCGTCAGCGTTCAGGACAGCGACGATCGCCAGGCCGCGGCCGAACTCCAGCACGCCGGTCGAGAAATCACCCCGGCCGCCGGCCGTGCCGAGCTCGCCCATCTGCTTGATGGCGCTGGGGAGCAGGGCGGCGACGCTCTCCTGGTCCACACCGTTGGCGACGCGAGAATCGATGGGGAGGCCGTCTCGACCCACCACCACCACCGCGTCGACACCGGCCGACCGGCTGAGCGCTTCCACGACGTCGCGAATGGTCGCCATACGCGCGGCCAACGTAGGTTCGCGGGAAGTCGAAGTCAAGCAGCCACTATGGGTTGACCCATGCGAAGGCCGCCCTGTAAGTTCTCCAGCACTTCCATGGCTCGCACGACACTGCTGCCGCTCGCTCTCGTGGTGGTCGCCGCCTGCGGCGACATCGCGCTCCCCGCACCCGCCTTCGACAACCGGGTGGACACGCTGACGCTGTACGCCTTGGACGGGACGGCGGTGTACTTGCCGTCGGCGTACGATCTGGAGTTCCGGCAAGTCGTGCGGACCGACCAGGCGACGGGATTCGACTTCATATTCAACATCGACTCCGCGGGACGCGCGGTGCTGCTGCCGCTGGGCGCGCTCAAGCTGGGAAATCTCTCCGGCATCCAGCTGACGACGCAGAAGTTCGACTCGATCGCCATCGCGCCGACGTCGGGCTACAAACTGGACAGTGCGGTGGTGGTGGACTCGGGCAGCGTGGCGCTCGTGCATTCGCGGCCGCTGACGTGCTCGTTCCAGCTGTCGACCACGTACTACGCCAAGCTGCACATTCTTTCCATCGATACGACGTCCGCTGCGGGCGGTCGTTCGATGCGCTTCGAGATCCTCACCGACGTCAACTGCGGCTATCGAGGCCTCCAGCCGGGCCTGCCTCGTCACTAACTCGTGATCGACCTGAAGTCGCTGCGCGCCGCGCCCGGCCAAATGCGGGCGGCGCTCGCCCGCCGCGGTGACGCGTCGCTTACGCGCCTGCTCGACGAAATCGAAGCGCTCGACATGAAGCGTCGCACGCTGACGGCGCAGCTCGACACGTTGAAAGCCGAGCGCAACGACGCGGCGAAATCGGACGCGCTCGCCGCGAAGTCCGGCGGGCTCGCGCCCGCCGTCGTCGCCGAGCGGCGCAAGTTGGGCGACCGGATCACCGGCCTCGAGTCGGAGCTGCGACAGATCGAGACGACGCTCGAAGCGAAAGCGCTCTTTGTCCCGAATCCGCCGTTGCCCGATGTCCCGGAGGAGCTGACGACGCTGCGCAGCTGGGAGACGCCCGCGCCCAAAGGCGGCAAGCCGCACTGGGAGCTCGCGGAAAAACTCGGCATGCTCGATCTCGCGCGCGGCGCGAAGCTCGCGGGCTCGGGATTTCCCGTGCTCGTCGGCATGGGCGCGCGGCTCGCGCGCGGCCTGATCAATTTCATGATCGACCTCCACACCCGCGAGCACGGCTACGTCGAGGTCGAGCCGCCGTTTCTCGTGCGGCGCGACGTCATGACCGGCACCGGGCAGCTGCCGAAGTTCGAAGAGGACGCGTATCGGACCACCGATGATCTGTTTCTGATCCCCACGGCCGAGGTGCCGGTCACGAATCTCCATCGCGACGAGATCATCGACCGGCCGCTGCCCCTCGGCTATGTCGCCTACACGCCGTGCTTCCGGCGCGAGGCGGGTGCCGCCGGCAAAGACACCCGCGGGTTGCTGCGCGTCCATCAGTTCGACAAGGTCGAGCTCGTGCGTTTCTGTCGCGCCGCCGATTCGCCGGCGGAGCACGAGAAGCTGACCGGACACGCGGAGGAAGTGCTGCGACGGCTGGAGCTGCCGTATCGCGTCGCGGTCCTCCCCGCGAACGACCTCGGCTTCTCGGCCGGCAAGACGTACGACCTCGAGGTGTGGGCGCCGGGCGTGGCGCAATGGCTCGAGGTGTCGAGCTCCAGCACGTTCACCGATTTTCAGGCGCGCCGCGCCAACATCCGCTGTCGCCCCAAGCCGGGCGAGAAGCCGGAGTTCGTGCACACGCTGAATGCATCCGGCGTCGCGCTGCCGCGCACCATCGCGGCGTTGCTCGAGACCCATCAGCAGCCCGACGGCTCGGTGACCGTTCCTCCGGCGTTGGTGCCGTATGTCGGCACTGACCGCTTTGCCTGAGAGCCCGCTGCGCCGCGCCGGTCCCCCGGCGCTCATCGCCGCGGCGCTGCTGTTCGGCATCCTGTCGGTCGGCTACGCCTGGATCGTCGCGCGCCATCTGCGCAACGACGCGCGCGAGACGAGCCGGCTGCTCGGCGAGGTGTTCGCCGGTCTGAACGATCCGCGCGAGGGCGCCGCGGCCGACGCGCTGCTCGCGCTCGCCGACGAAGTGCGGCACCTCGGCATTCCCATCGCCGTCACCGACACCGCCGGGCGCATCACCGCGCTCGACAACGCGCCGTTCGGCGCCAACGCCGATCCCGCGACGGTGCACGCGTGGATCACCGAGCTGGACCGCATCCACGCGCCGCTCACGCAGCCGGGCGTCGGCACGATCCACTACGGTGGGCTACCGACCGCGAAAGCGTTCACCGGGCTCGCGGTGCTGCAGGGCGCGATGTTCGTCTGCCTCGTGCTGCTCGCGGTGTGGGCGATGCGGGAGCGCGTCAGCGCCGCGCGCGACCGTCTCTGGGTGGCGATGGCGCGCGAGTCGGCGCACCAGCTGGGCACGCCGCTGATGAGCCTCACGGGATGGATTGATTATCTGCGCGAGAATCCGGGTACGCCGGGCAGCGACCTCGTCAACCATCTTGAGGCGGACGCGGAGCGCCTGGAGCGGGTCGCCAAGCGATTCGAGCGCATCGGCCGGCCGGCGCGCCGCGAGCCGGTGGGACTAGGCACGGTCGCCGAGCGCGTCGTGGGGTATTTCCGGCCACGGCTGCCGACGCTCGCGCATTCGGTGTCGCTGACGCTGACGTCGCCCGGCGCCGGCCCCGTCGCTACGGGCGATCCGGTGCTGATCGAGTGGGCGATGGAGGTGGTCGTGAAGAACGCCGTGGACGCGTTGAGTGGACGCGGCGGACGCATCGAGATCGAGGTGGAAAGCGTGGATGGATTCGGACGGGTCAGCGTGAAAGACGACGGTCCCGGTGTGGCGCCGGAGATGCAGCGGCAACTGTTCGAGCCCGGTGTCTCGAGCAAGACCGGCGGTTGGGGGATAGGTCTCGCCCTCGCGCGCCGCATCGTCGAGCAGCAGCATCGGGGGCGTGTGGCGTTTCGCCCGGGCCCGGACGGGAAGGGCTCGGTGTTTGTGCTCGAATTTCCGCTTTCGTGACCGCTCCGCTCCGAACGCCACTGCCACTCAATCCCGCGCAGCGGGAGGCCGTCGAGCATCCTGGTGGGCCGCTCCTCGTCCTCGCCGGTGCGGGTTCGGGGAAAACCCGCGTCCTGACGGCCCGAATCGCGCATCTCATTACGACGCTGCACGTCGCGCCGCAGCGCATCTTCGCGGTCACGTTCACGAATAAGGCGGCCGGCGAGATGCGGAGCCGGATCGCGCAGCTCCTGGGCGCCGACCCGCGAGGTCTTTGGATCGGCACCTTTCATTCTTTGTCCGCGCGGCTCTTGCGGCGTGAGGCGCCGCTCCTGGGCTTCGGGCCGAACTTCACGATTTACGACGCCGACGATTCTGAAGCGCTGGTCAAACGGCTGCTCGAGGCGCGTCAGCTCTCACCGAAAGCGTATCCGCCGCGCAGCGTGCACGCCGTCATCTCGGGTGCCAAGAACCGCATGCAGACGCCCGAGGAGTTGGGGCAGCGGGCGGACACGCCGATGATCAAGGTCGCGGCCGACATCTACGCCGATCTGATCCCCGCGCTCAAGCAGGCCAACGCGATGGACTTCGACGACTTGCTGCTCCATCCGCTCGCCTTGTTCCGTGAGCATCCCGAGCGGCTGGCCTATTGGCAGGACCGCTTCCAGCACGTTCTGGTCGATGAGTTCCAGGACACCAACGCCGCGCAATATCTGTTGGTCAAGCATCTCGCCAAGCGGCACGGCAACCTGTGCGTGGTCGGTGACGACGACCAGGCGATCTACGGGTGGCGGGGTGCCGACGTCCGCCACATGCTCGCGTTCCAGAACGATTTCCCCGGGACGAAGCTCGTACGGTTGGAGCAGAACTACCGCTCGACGCAGATCATCCTCGACGCGGCCAACGGCATTATCGCCGAAAACTCCGCCCGCCTCGGCAAGACGCTGTTCACGGAAAAGAAGGGCGGCGCGCCCGTCACGCTGCTCAGCACGGCGGATGAGCGCGACGAGGCGGAATGGCTGGCCAACGAGTTCTCGCGCCGCGCCACGGCGGGCGACGCTGAGTACGAGGGCATGGCGATCCTGTACCGCACCAATGCGCAGTCCCGCCCGCTCGAAGAGGCGCTCCGCTTTCGTGGTATTCCGTACCGGCTGATCGGGGCGATCAGCTTCTATGAGCGGCGCGAGGTCAAGGACTTGCTCGCCTATCTCCGGCTCATCGCCAACCCGGCGGACGACGAGGCCTTCCTCCGGATCGTGAACGTGCCGCGGCGCGGCATTGGCGACGCGTCCCTGGCCGTGCTCGCGCGCACCGCGACCGGATGGCAGAAGCCGCTGCTGGAGACGGCGCGGCGGGCGAGCAGCATCAGCGAGCTGCGGCCCAACGTGCGGGACGCCCTGACCAACGTCGCCGCGCTGCTGGACCGCCTCCGCGAGGCCGTCGGGCAGGCGGACCCGGCCACCGCGTTCGAGACCATCCTCGCGACCACCGGCTACGAGCAGTACCTGGCCGAGGAGGGCTCCGAGGGGCTCGAACGGATCGAGAACGTGCATGAGCTCGCGGCCGGTGCCGCCGCCTGGGCCGAGGTGCAGGATCCCGAGGCGGCGGAGGCGACGGGCACGCCGGTCGAGCGTTACCTCACGCAGGCGGCGCTGATCACGCCGGTGGACGAAGCGAAGGGCGAGCCGGGGGTCACGCTCACCACGACGCACATGGCGAAGGGACTCGAGTGGCACATCGTGGCGCTCGCGGGTTTGGAGGATGGACTCTTCCCGCTGGCGCGCGCCGCCGACGACCCCGGCGGCGTCGAAGAGGAGCGACGACTGTGCTACGTGGGTCTCACGCGCGCGCGGGAAAGGTTGTATCTCTCATGGGCGCGCACGCGCTATCGCAACGGGCGGCTCGAGCTGGCGGAGCCGTCGCGGTTTCTCGCCGCGCTGCCGCCGAACGTCATCGAGGAGCGCAGTACGACCCCCTCGTGGCGTCCGCTGCGCGGGTCGAGCGCGATGCCGCCGCGTCCGTCGCGCCCGCGCGGCGCGGCCGCGCGACGCTTGCCGCCTGAGGCCTTCGATGTCGGATTTCCCGACGAAGTCTCGCAGGACGCGCCGCGGTACGTCAAAGGCGAGCGGGTGCGGCACCGCAAATTCGGCGGCGGGGTCGTGAGCGCGGTGTCGGGCGAAGGTCGTGACCTCCGGGTCAGCGTCGACTTCGACGATCCGGATATCGGGACGAAACAGCTGCTCGCGGCCTACGCGGCACTCGAGCGGGATTGGGAAGGAGAAGGCGCATGAGCGTTTCACGTGAGGATGTGCTGCGCATCGCGCAGCTCGCCGAGCTCGACGTGGCGGAAGAGGGATTGCCCGAGCTCGCCGAGCAGATGTCGCGGATTCTCGACTACGTCGCGCAGCTCTCCGGCGTGCCCGCCAGCGACAACCTGAAGCCGTACGTGCCCGGCCCGGACGCGATCCGATTTCGTTCCGACGAAGTCGCGCCGACACCGCTCGCGTTCGGTCCCGCCGTCTTCGCGCCGGCCTTCAAGGAGGGCTTCTTCGTCGTTCCGAAGCTCGGCCAGTTCGAGTGAGTGACGCGAAAGCGGTCGCCGACCGCCTGGTGAAGGCCAAGCGCCTCAACGCGCTGCTCACGCCGCCCAAGGATCTCCGGAAATCGTTGCTGGCGCAGGCGGCGGCGGCGCGGCCCACCGGTGTGCTGTACGGCATGCCGATCGCCGTGAAGGACAACATCTGCACGCTGGAATTCACGACGTCGTGCGGCTCGCGCATTCTCGAGGGGTATCAATCGCCTTTCGAGGCTACGGCGATCTCGAAGCTCAAGGCCGCCGGCGCGCTGATTGCCGGGAAGACGAATTGCGACGAGTTCGCGATGGGCTCCTCCACCGAGCATTCGGCCTACGGCCGCGTCGTGCATCCGCTCGACAAGTCGCGCGTGCCGGGCGGCTCGTCGGGCGGATCGGCGGCGCTCGTCGCGGCCGGCGCGGTGCCCGCGGCGCTGGGCTCCGATACCGGCGGCTCCGTGCGGCAGCCCGCGTCGTTTTGCGGCGTCGTCGGGATCAAGCCGACCTACGGCCGCGTCAGCCGCTATGGCCTCGTCGCGTTCGGCTCATCGCTCGATCAGATCGGTGTCTTCGGGCGCAGCGTGCACGACGCCGCGCGGGTGCTCTCCGTGATCAGCGGCCGAGATTCGCGGGACTCGACATGCGAGGACCGCGACCCGTTGCGGCTGCCGACGGTGCCGGAGTCGCTGCAAGGCTTCGTGATTGGGCTGCCGCGCGAGTACTTCCCGCCCGAGCTCGATCCGGCGGTGCGCCGGGCGTGCGATCGCGCCATCAGGATGATGAAGGAGCTCGGGGCCGCGGTGCGCGAAGTGTCGTTGCCGCACACGGCGTATGCCGTGCCGACGTATTACGTCATCGCCCCCGCGGAAGCGTCGTCCAACCTCGCGCGCTATGACGGCGTGCGGTACGGGCCGCGCTTCGACGGCTCGGCGGACATTCGTGCGTTGTACCGTGCGACGCGGGGACAGGGGTTCGGGGCGGAAGTGCGGCGGCGGATTCTCATCGGCACGTACGTGCTGTCGGCCGGGTATTACGACGCCTATTACCGGAAAGCGCAGCAGATGCGTGCGCTCATCGCCCAGGATTTCCGCAACGCATTCGACCGCGGCGTCGATCTGCTGTTCACGCCCACGGTGCCGTCGCCCGCGTTCAAGGCGGGGGAGAAGCTGAACGATCCGATCTCCATGTACATGTCGGACATCTTCACGGTGACGGCCAACCTGGCGGGTCTGCCCGCGATCTCGCTGCCGATCGGGCGGGTGAAGGGCTTGCCGATCGGCGGACAACTGATCGGGCAGGCGTTCCTCGAGGATGAGATGATCGAAGCGGCATACGCGCTCGAGCGCGTCGTGCCCGCCACGGACGAGGCCTGATGAGCCAGACCGGCCAGCACTGGGAGACGATCATCGGGCTCGAGACGCACGTGCAGCTGCGGACCAAGTCGAAGATGTTCTGCGGCTGCTCTACGGCGTTCGGCGCGCCACCCAACACGCAGGTGTGTCCGGTCTGTCTGGGACTGCCGGGCGCGCTGCCCGCCGCCAACGGCGCCGCCATCGGGCTCGCGGTGCGCGGCGCGCTGGCGTTCGGCTGCACCGTGCACCCGCGGTCGATCTTTGCGCGCAAGAACTACTTCTATCCGGACCTGCCGAAGGGCTATCAGATCTCGCAGTTCGATCAACCGCTCGCCACGCAGGGCACGCTCTCGTTCGTATCGCCGGAGCGCGGCGCGGTGACGGCGACGATCGTGCGGCTGCATCTCGAGGAGGATGCGGGGAAATCGATCCACGACCGGTTCCCCAAAGCGACCGCGGTCGATCTCAATCGCTCCGGCGTGCCGCTGATCGAGATCGTGAGCGGTCCCGATCTGCGCTCGCCGGCGGAAGCGCGCGCCTACCTGCAGACGCTGAAGCAGCTGCTCGAGTACATCGGGATCTCCGACTGCGACATGGAGAAGGGCAGCCTGCGCGTGGACGCCAACGTCTCGGTGCGGCGGGTGGGGGAGACGGTTCTCAACACGCGCACCGAAGTGAAAAACATCAACGCGTTCTCCTTCGTCGAGAAAGCGCTCACGGTCGAGCGCGACCGGCAGATTGCGCTGGTCGAGTCGGGCGGAAGCGTGACGCAGCAGACGATGCTGTACGATTCCAAGGAGAACACCGTCCGGCCGCAGCGCTCGAAGGAAGAAAGCCACGACTATCGCTATTTCCCGGAGCCGGACCTGCCGCCGCTCATCCTGACGCCCGAGTTCGTGGCGGAGCAGCAGAGCGAGCTGCCGGAGCTGCCGGGGCAAAAGCGCGAGCGCTTCATGGCGCAGTACGCGCTCAGCCGCGAGCACGCCACGGTGCTGACGGCGAGTCGCGCCGTCGCCGACTACTTCGAGAACGTGGTGCGGGCGCCGGCGGAGCCGCAGGCCGCGGCGAACTGGGTGATGACGGAAGCGCTCGCGGACGCCAAGGACCATCAGGAGCAGCTCCGGGTGGCCCCGGGCGCGCTGGCGCAGATCATCGCGCTGGTGAAGGGCGGCACGCTCAGCAATCAGGCGGCGAAGCGCGTGTTCGGCGAAGTGGCCGCCAAGGGCGGCGATCCGCGCACCGTCGCCGAGTCACTCGGTCTCGTCCAAGTCGCCGACACGAACGTGCTGTCGGGCTGGGTGACGGATGTGCTGGGGGCGCATCCCACGGAGGTGGCGCGCTACAAGAATGGTGAAGTGAAGTTGATGCCGTTCTTTTTGGGGCAGGTGATGCGCGCGTCGAAGGGCAAGGCGGATCCGAAGCTCGCCCAACGCGTGCTCGAGGAGAAGCTCTCCGCTTAGCTCTCCCGCCAGGGGCGCTGCGCGCGCGACTGCTTCCAGTAGTCGAGCGCCGGCCGCGGTAGCCCGAAATGTTGCTCGGCGGTTTCCTCGACACGCTCGGGTTCGTGCCGGCCGCCTTCGCGCAGCGCCTGCCGCCGCATCCGCTTCGCAAGCCCGAGCGCCTTCTCACCCGCGGGATCGAGCCGCCGCGCCGCCGCATCGGTCGCATCCGCGCCCAGCGTCTCCATCACGTACTCGAACGCCACCGCCATGTGCCGCTCGATGTCGGTGTCGGCGAGATCCCAGCGACTCGTGCCGGCGATCACCTGGAACACCCATTGCCAGCTCTGGCTCTCGGTCAGATGCACCATGCCGCGGAACAAACGGCGGTTGGTTCGCACACTGAACAGCGTCGGGGAAAGAATCTCGTCGAGGTGTGCGTCCGAGGCGGCGTGATCTTTCAGGATGACGTCGCGCGCTTCACGCGCGTACGCGTCGCCGAGATGCGTCTCGAACCGGCTCTCCCAGTAGGAGTGGCCGAGCGCAACGGTGCTCGACGTCAGGACGAGCTGGCGCGGGACGAAGAAGTTGTGGGCGATCGTGTCGGCCGCGAGATGCGAGAGGTAACCGAGACCGAATGCGCGTAGCGGGTCGCTCGGCGCGAGATCCAGGATCTCCTGCCCGACGTGCCACGCGTGACAATGGCGGCCGACCGGCGCGTACTTTTTCGCCATCGACGTGTCGGCGGCGATGTTGCCGTAAAGAAAATCGTAGGGGAAGGCGCGCAGCAGATCGGTGATGATGGTCGGGAGCTGGTGCAGGTTGGCCAGCACCGACTCGCCGAGGAAGATGTGGGTCCCGGGAGTCCACGCGTGGGCGACGCTCGGAAACAGGGCCAGCGCGACCACGGCCACGACGGCGGCGGCGCCGATGCGCTTCACCGTCGCTTTTTGCCCTTCAGCAGCTTGCGGCTCCAGCGCCAGACCGACATCCCGCGGCGCACGTCGCGCATCGTTGCGGCGGCATCGATCGCCGTTTCCTCCAGCTCCTCCTGCATCACCTCGGCGAGCGCGTCCAGGCTGGTCAACCGCTCCTCGGCGGCGTCGGCGGCCTTGACGATGCGCTGGCGCACGTCGCGCGACGCACCGACGAGGGCGTCCGCTTCGTTCTTGATGGAGCCGATCAGCTGGCGGACGTCGGCGATGGCGGGTCCGGCGAATCCTTTCAGCGCCTTCAGGGCTGCGCGGACGCCGAGCGCCGCGGCGATGATCGCGCCGGCGGCGACCAGCGCGGCAAGCGCGATGATCGCCAGACTGAGCGCCGAGACCACGCCTACCCAGGTCGGAAGCATCACGTAACCTCGGCTCGCCGCGGCGACGCTGTCAACGGGGTGAGCGCCGCGATGGCTTCCGCCGCCATGACGCTCAAGAGAATCGTCACCAGTACGGCGCCGCCGATGCCGGTGCCCGGCCCCCGTACGAGGTCGAATCCGGCCGCCAACGCCACGGCCGTCGCCCCCTGGCGGATCGCCGAATGGGCGAATTCGGGCGGCGGCGCATAGGGCAGGGAGCGCCAGACCGGGTCGACCTGATCAAGTCCGAAACGCACCGTCACCCAGCGCACGAGCACACGCACCAATGACAAAACCAGCGCGGCCGCGACTACCCAAGCGGTCACCGGCCGAAGCAGGGCCCCCGCGATTATAAGGAAGGCAGCGTAGAGCGGCGTCTCCCACCCGGTCAGTAATGCGGCGACGGCGCGGCGCACCTCGGTCGACGAGAAGCTCATGATGACCGCAGCCTCCAATCCGCAGACGACAAAGGGCGAGAGTCCGGCTGCGTAACTGAAGCCGGCGCCCCAGAGCACCGCGCCGAACGCCGCAACGGCGGCATCGCTCGGCTCCCGCAATCCGCGCGCCACGGCCACGCAGAGGGCGCCGAGCCCGAGGCCGGCGAGCGCCGTAAGCAGAATGCTGCGGACGGCGACGTGCGGATGGTAGAACGCGATCCCGACGACGACCGCCGCCGTCCCGAACAGCGTATCGAGCACGGCGTTGCGGCGGCCGAGCCGGCGGCCGCGATGGCCGGCGGCGGTCGTCAGCGCACCCGCGAGCGCCAGCGCAACGGCGACGGTCGGGCGGCCCCAGGCGTCGGCGAGTCCCGGAACGGCGCGCGCCATCGTCCATGCGCTCAGTGCCGTCATCGCAAGCACGGGAAACGCGAGCGTCGCGCCGATGAGCCAGGTGCGGACCGACACGCGGCGAATCATCCGCCACTCGAGCCGCGCGCCGAACACCGCGCCGATCCACCCGACGCCGAGGGCGATGAGGGGCTCGAGCAGCCGCAGCCCACCGCCGTCGATCACGCCGAGGCCGGGGCCGAGGATGAGGCCGAGGACGAGAAATGGCGCGCCGGTCGCGAGGAGATCGTCGAGCAGGACAGGTCGGCGGACGGCCGGACGAGAGAGGCGGGTGATGCCGATGCCGGCCACGAGGACGAGCGCCAGCGTGAGCAAGGGATGCACGAGGGCCAACGTTCGCCCACGCTTGACGCAGCCGCAAGCGGTCCGGTAGCTTGGGCGGACCTATGCCACCGTCGTTCCGTGTCACGGGGGGGCGCCCCCTCTCGGGCACGATCCGGCCTGCCGGCAACAAGAACGCGGCACTTCCCATCCTCGCGGCGACATTGCTCGCCGACGGTCCCTGCCGCATCGACAACGTTCCCCGCATTCGCGACGTCGAATCGCTGCTCGCGCTGTTGCAGCACGTGGGCGCGAGCGTGCAATGGCAGGGGACGAACACCGTCGCAATCGATGCCAGCCGTGCCGAGCCGAAGCCGCTCGATCCGGCGCTTTGCAAAGAGATTCGCGCGTCGATTCTGCTGGCGGGGCCGATGCTCGCGCGGTTCGGGCGCGTGACCCTGCCGCCGCCCGGCGGCGACGTGATCGGCCGGCGCCGCGTGGACACACATTTTCTCGCGCTCGAGCGCCTCGGCGCGGACGTCACCGTCGGGGATTCTTACAAGCTCGAAGGCAAGCTCAAGAGCGCGGACATTTTCTTGGACGAGCCGAGCGTCACCGGTACCGAAAACGCGCTGATGGCGGCGGCGCTCGCGCCCGGCACGACGGTGCTGCGGAACGCGGCGTCGGAGCCGCACGTGCAGGACCTCGCGCGCTTTCTCGTCGCGCTGGGCGCGAACATCAGCGGCATCGGCAGCAACACGCTGACGGTCGTCGGCTCGAGCAGCGGCAAGCCGCTGCACGCGGCAGCGCACACGGTCGGGCCCGATCACATCGAAATCGGCTCGTTCATCGGTCTGGCCGCGGTGACGGGCGGCGCGATCACGATCGATGGCGTCAACGCCGACGATTTGCGCTCCACCTTGCTCGCGTTCGATCGGCTTGGCGTCCGGCCTCGCCTCGATGGGACGAAGCTGATCGTGGATGCCGATCAGGAGCGGCGGATTCGTCCCGATCTGGGCGGGCACGTGCCGAAGCTGGAGGACGGGCCGTGGCCCGCATTCCCCGCCGACCTGATGTCCATCGCGATCGTCGTGGCGACCCAATGCGACGGCTTGCTGCTCGTCTTCGAGAAACTGTTCGAGTCGCGGCTGTTCTTCGTGGACAAGCTGATCGGCATGGGCGCCCGCATCGTGCTGTGCGATCCGCATCGCGCGGTGATCGCCGGCCCCTCGCCGCTGCGCGGCCAGGTGGTCGAGAGTCCCGACATTCGCGCCGGCATGGCCATGCTGCTCGCGGCGTTGGCGGCGCAAGGCGATTCCGTCATCCAGAACATCGGTCAAATCGAGCGCGGCTACGAGCACATCGACACGCGGTTGCAGGCGCTGGGAGCGCAGCTTGAGCGCCGGACTTGAAGTGCGCGAAGCGCCGATCGGCGACGTCGCGCTCCCGCGCCTCGAGCTGACGGAGTGGGCGGACCGCTACGGCGTGGTCGCCGGCATCACGACGCGGCCGGTGAGCCTCGGTCTCTGGAGCGAGGAGCCGGTCGGGCAGGTCATGGGTCGCTGGCGCGCGTTCCGCAATGCGTTCGCTGCGCGGTTTCCGACGATCGTGCTCGCACACCAGGTGCACGGCACGGCGGTCCGCTGGCACGACCACCTGCCCGAAGGCTGGCTGATTCTCGACGGCCTCGACGGGCACGCCACGGCGCAGGCCGGCGTACTCCTCACCGTCACCGTCGCCGATTGCATTCCGGTGTATCTCGCGGTGCCGAACGATGGCGTGATTGCGCTATTGCACGCGGGCTGGCGCGGCGCGGCCGGCGGGGTGCTGCCGCGGGCCGTCGAGCAGCTGACGGCCCATGGACATACCAGAACGCGCGATATCGTAATGCATTGTGGCGTAGGCATTTGTGGCGAGTGTTATGAAGTAGGTTCTGAAGTCGCCACGCGCTTCGGCCGCACTGGAACGATTCGGCTCGATCTGCGTGCGGCCCTCGCCCAGCAGGCGCGCGAGCTCGGCATCGAGGACGTCTCGACCTCGCCGTGGTGCAGTGCGGAGGGACGCGATCGCTTTTTCTCGCATCGCGCGTCGGGCGGTCGCGACGGGCGCATGGTCGCATATCTCGGTCGGCCGCGAGGTTGACACGAGGGGGTCGCGGGCTACATTCCCCACGTGAAGCGGGCGAAGTTCGGCCCGCACTTTTTTTTCATGCTTACTGAGAGTCTCGTCGAGGCCTTTCGGACCCGGCTGGAAGCATTGGGGTTCGATTTGGCCGACCTGCGCATCGGCGGTACGCCGAACCGGCCGCTCGTCCAAGTCCGCATCGACTGTCCGCCCCGGAACGTCACGGTCGAAGATTGCAGCCGGGTCAGTCGGGCCCTCGAAGCGTGGCTCGATGCGGGTGGTCCCCTGGGTCATCGGTATGTCTTGGAGGTGTCGAGCCCGGGGATCGACCGACCCGTGCGCTGGCACCGGCATTGGCTCCAGTTCGTGGGTCGCGACGTGAAAGTGAAGCTGGCGGGACTGGGGCGGGTGCGCGCGCGCATCGTGGCGGTGCCGACCCCGGACAGCGTGGTGCTGCTGCCGGAAGGCGGCGCCGAGCGCGAGTACCAGCTTGCGGACGTAAAGGACGCTCGCCTGGCGAGCGACACAGACGGCTGACGGCCGAGGGCTGACGGCCACAAGGAATCGTGATGGCAAATACCACTGACGTCGTTTCCGCAATTCGAGAGCTGACGAACACCAAGCAGCTCGAGCGCAGCGAGCTCATCGATCTGCTCAAGGACGGTCTGCACGCGGCGCTGGTGAAGCGCTACGGTCCCAACGTGCGGGCCGAAATCGGCATCGACGAGCTCAAAGGGTCGATCCGCATCGTCGTGCTGAAGACGGTGGTCGAAGCGGTCGAGGACGCCGGTACGCAGGTCTCGCTCGAGGAAGCGCGCTATGAGGACCCTGAGTTCGCGCCAGGTGACGTGCTCGAAGAGGAAGTCCCGTTCGAGCAGTTTGGGCGAACCGCGGTGCAGGCCGCCAAGCAGCGCATCATCCAGCGCGTGCGTGAAGGCGAGCGCTCCCGCATCCGCGAAGAGTTCTCCGGCAAAGTCGGCGAGCTCCTCTCGGGCGAGGTGCAGCAGATCGAGCGCGGCAAGATCGTCGTGATGCTCAACAAGTTCCGCGAAGCCGAAGCGATCATCCCCTACCGCGACCAGAATCACCGCGAGCACTTCCATCAGGGCGACACGATTCGCGCCGTCCTGAAACGGATCGAGGAGACGCCGAAAGGGCCGCGCCTGATTCTGTCGCGCGCCGACCCGCTGTTCGTCAAGGCGCTGTTCCGGCTCGAAGTCCCGGAAATACAGCAGCAGATCGTCGAGATCCGCGCGACGGCGCGTGAGGCGGGCAGCCGCACGAAGATCGCGGTGTGGTCGCGCGACGACGGGATCGATCCGGTCGGCGCGTGCGTCGGGCTCAAAGGCTCGCGCGTGCAGGCCGTCGTGAATGAGCTGAACGGGGAGCGGATCGACATCGTGCCCTGGTCGTCGGACCCGGAGCGCTTCGCGAAGCTCGCGCTCGCGCCGGCGCGCGTGGCGCGCGTGTTCTCCGACCCCGAGTCGAAGACGATTCAGGCGATCGTGGATGAGGACCAGCTCTCCCTCGCGATCGGCCGCAACGGCCAGAACGTGCGGCTCGCGTCCGAGTTGACCGGGTGGAAGGTCGATCTCTATTCGAGCCGCGAGTGGCTCGAGCGCGGCGGTGAAGGTCCGCTGTTCGCGCCGCTGCCCGCTGCCGACGAGTCGGTCACGCGGGTGGCGCTCACCGAGATGAAAGGGCTGTCGCCCGAGCTCGTGGCCGTGCTCGAACAAGCCGGCAAGAAGACGCTCCAGGACATTCTCGATCTCGAGCGTGAGGAAGTCGATCAGATGCCCGGCATGACGCCCGACTTGGCCGACAAGATGATGGCGTTCCTCAACGAGATGACCGAAGAGGGCGGCGAAGAAGAAGAGGCAGGCAAGAGTACGGCGTGAGTGACCGCGTCACGAGGCTGTTGGGACTGGGCCTCCGAGCGGGGAATGTCGTCATCGGAGTCGCAGGGGTTCGGGCGGGATTGCAGCGAGGAGATTTGGCGTGCGTGGTGGTGGCGGAGGATGTCGCGCAGCGCACGATTGAAAAGGTGATTCGGCTTGCCGAGGCCAAAAAGATTCCGGTGCTTCGTGGGCCGATCGCGGCGGAGTTAGGAGCGGGGTTGGGAAAGCCTCCAGTTCAGGCGGTAGGCGTGAGCGACCCCGCGCTGGCCAAGGGCCTGATCGCTGATAGCCAATAGCCGATAGCGAGGAGTTAGTGGCAACAACGCGGATCCACGATTTGGCGGCAGAGTTCGGCATCTCCAGCGAGCAGCTGATGGGCATGCTCAAGGAGATGGACATCTTCGTGCGCAGTCATCTGACGCCGCTCAAAGACGAGCAGGTGTCGCTGATGCGCGCGCGCTGGGAGCGCGACAAGCGCAAGCAGAAGCAGCCGAGTGCGCCACCGAAGCGCCGCCGTTCTGCGAAGGCGGTCGAAGCACCGCCGCCGGAGCCCGTGAGCGCGGAAGGCCGGCCCAAGCGCCGCCGCCGCACGGCGGCCGAAGTCGCGGCCGCTGATGCCGCCGCGGCCGAAGCCGCCGCCGCTGAAGCCGCCGAAACCGAGCGCGCGCGCCTCGCGCTCGAGACCGCGGTCCGCGAGCAGGAAGAAGAGAAAGCCGCCCCGTCGCTCGAAGAGCGCGCCGCCGCGTTGTTCAAGGACCTCGCCCCGACGGCCACGGCATCGGAGGTCGTGGAGGCGCCGCCTCCACCGGCCGCCCCTTCGACGCCGCCGTTCGCGCCGCCCCCCGCCGCCGCTGCCCCTCGGCCGTTCATTCCGACGCCGGTGCGGCCCCGTCCCGTCGCCCGCGGCACGCCCGGTGGCCCGCCCGGTGGCGCGCCGCCCGTGCCGCCGCGTCCCGTGGCCTCGGCAGCGCCCGGTGCCATGCCGCTGGACGATCGCCGGCGCGAGAAGGGCAAGAAGCGCAAGAAAGGCAAGAAATCGCTGGTCGATCAGGAAGCGGTCGCGCAAAACATCTCGCGTACGCTCGCCACGCTGAAGGCGCCCGTCGGCAAAAAAGGCGTCCATCGGCGCGAAGAAGGACCGACGTTCCGCGAAGTACAGGAAGAGCAGCGGCGCGCCGAGCGCGAGCGTGAGAAGACGTTGGTGCGCGTGACGGAGTTCATCACCGTCTCCGAGCTCGCGAACACGCTGAAGGTGCCGCCCACGCAGATCGTCACCTTCGCGTTCAAAGAGCTGGGCCAGATGGTGACGATCAACCAGCGGCTCGATTTCGACATGATCGAGCTGATTGCGTCGGCATTCGGGTTCCAGGCGGTGCGCGAAGAGGAGTACGCCACGACCCAGACCGACGAGGCGAAGGACGCCGCGGAGACGCTGAAGCCTCGGCCGCCCGTCGTGACGATCATGGGGCACGTCGACCACGGGAAGACCTCGCTGCTCGACTACGTCCGCAAGGCCAACGTCGTCGCCGGCGAAGCCGGTGGCATCACGCAGCACATCGGCGCCTACCAGGTCACGCTCAAGGACGGCCGGCGCATCACGTTCCTCGACACGCCGGGCCACGAGGCCTTCACCGCCATGCGCGCCCGCGGCGCGCAGGTCACCGACATCGTGGTGCTCGTCGTGGCCGCGGACGATGCGATCATGCCGCAAACGATCGAGGCGATCTCGCACGCCAAGAACGCCGGCGTGCCGCTCGTCGTGGCGATCAAC
>DATJKA010000041.1:0-6476 GCA_035491815.1 Gemmatimonadales bacterium
GCGATGTACTGTTGGACGAGCACCTCATCGAATTGCTCGGTCATGGCGGCGATGCGCGCTTTGAGGCTCTTGCGGTCGGTGACGACCGACTGGCGGTCGAGTCCCGCGCTCGCATCCTCGGCGGCTGGTTTGATGATCGCCGGCAGCGGGAAGTCGTCGTCGATCTTCCCCTGCGCGAGCGTCCAGCGGGGCACGGGGAGTCCCGCGCGCTCGAGCAGCGTGTTCGCGATCGCCTTGCGGCGGCAGACGGCGGTCGTCCACGGTCCGCAGCCCGTATAGGCGAGACCGGCGAGCTCGAGCGTGCCGACGACGTGATCTTCCCACTGCGCAACGCCGCGCACGCCCTCGCAGAGATTGAAGACGAGGTCGGCTCGGCGGCAGACGTTGAACCACCGCATGTCGTGGCGCACGGGAACGCGTTGTACGCGGTGATTCTTCGCGGCGAAGATCGCGGCGATGTCGTCCACCGCTTCCATCACGCCGGCGATGTCCTCGGCCGTCCAGTCGTCGGCGCCGGGATCGTAGAGGATGACGACCTTCACGCGCTGGCTGCCGCCTCGGCCGCCGGGATCGTCCGCCCGCTGATCCGCCGCCAGGCGATCCGCAGGACTTCCTGGATCAGCTCGTCGTAGCCGTAGCCGGCCACCCGCGCCGCCTTCGGGAAGCAGGAGTTCATTGCGGGGTCGGGGATGATCCCCGGCAAGGGATTCAGCTCCACCACGTTCGGTACACCGAAGCGATCCACGCGGACGTCGATGCGGCACCAGTCGCGGCAGCCGAGCGCGCGGTACGCGTCGAGCGCGACACGCTCGGTCTCGCGAACCAGGGAATCGGGAACGCCCGTCGGCGGACATTGGAAGATCGCGAGCGGGTTTTCGCGCGTGTCCCAGATCCACTTTGCTTCGTAGCCGTAGACCGGCGGCGCGCCGACCGGCAGCGTGGCGAAATCAAAGCCGACGATCGGCAGGCAGCGCACGTCGCCGTTGTTGCCGAGGATCGCGACGGTGAATTCGGGGCCGGGCAGATACGTCTCGACGAGGACCGCCTGGTTATAGCGCTCGAGCAGGAACGGCACGCGCTCCGCGAGCTGCGCGGGGGACTCGCACAAGTTATTGACGAATATGCCTTTACCCGAGCCCTCCGCGACGGGCTTTACGAACAACGGGTACGGCAGCGGATTCCGCTCCAGGTCTTTCACGTCCTCGATCACGCGGAACGGCGCGGTCGGCACGCCGCGATAGGCGAGGATCTCCTTCGTCCGGCCTTTGTGCAGCGTGAGCGCGAGCGTCAGCGGGTCGGAGCCCGTATACGGGATGTTGAGGTACTCGCACAGCGCGGGAACGTGCGACTCGCGGCAGGGGCCGTGGAGTCCCTCCGCCATGTTGAACACGATGTCCGGATGCGCGAGCGCGAGTTTTTGCGGGAAGAATTCGTCGGCTTCGAGACGCACGACGTTGCCGAAGAGACTCAGAGCCTGCTCGACCGCGTCTATCGTCGACGGGTCATCCCATTCTGCGTAGGCATCAGACGAGGGCGTCTCGTCTGGTTTCTCGTTATAGGCGAGGCCTATTCGCATTCTGAAATCAGAATACGAAATGTGTACTCGATGCGCAAGAGAAAAAATCAGACTTTGTGATAGATGACGCGCGCGGCGTCCTGTTTGTCGTCGGCGACGTAGATCTCGAAATCGGAGAACAGCGCGCCCGCTTCTTTCTGCAGAACCCGCAACACCGCGACTGCCATGCGACGAATCTCCAGCTCCGCGCCCTCACCGCAGCGCAGCTCGAGCATCGTGCGCCACGCGCGCGCGTTGCCGGAGACAACGATCTTCACTTCCGTCGCGTTGGGGAGCACGCTGCGCGCCGCCTCGCGCGCCATTTTGCGGCGATGCACCTTGTCGGCGACCCACTCGTAGCGCTGCATCAGGCCTTCGACCGACCGAACGTACGCCGCCTGCGCTTCGGCGACCTGCTGCTGCCACTCGTCTTCGAGCTTCGCATCACCCGCAATCGCGGGCGGCATCACGAACGCCGCGTGCGACTCGTCGACATAGCGCTGCGAGATCTGCGAATACCCGAAGCCGGCGCGATGACGCACCAGCTCGTGGGAGCAGGAGCGCGAGATGCCCTCGATCAGCAGTACGTAGACCGCGTGCTCCAGCACCGAGCCATGTCCCTGCTTCTTGATGTTCTCGAGATACTCCGCCGTCGTGCGGCCGATCGGGTTGTGCTGGCTCATGTAGCAGAGCCGGCCCGCGTATTCTGCGAGCTTTTCGCCGTCGCTCGCTTCGCCGCGCCACTGCACCGCGAGATGCGGCGGCTCGACGAACTGCGGGCGGGCGAGGAGCGAGATGCGGGGGGCTCTGAAGATTTCCACGCTGGTGTCAGGTGCTAGGTGTCTGGTGTCGGGCGTGACAGTTCCAGTTTCGGTGTTCCCCATGCGGCGGTGCGCTCCACGTCACGAAGTCGGGTGGCGATGTCGTCCGGGATGGCCGCGGCGTCATCGCCAACCTTGAGCGCGGCGATGGGCGACCAGTCGGTCGCGGGAATGATAACACCCGGGTTGAGGATGGACAGCGGGTCGTACGCGCGCTTGACCGCGCGAAACAGCTCCATCACGTCCGCTCCATAGAACCGCTCGAGGAGTCCGGCGCGCAGTCGCCCGACGCCGTGCTCGCCCGCAGGTACTCCGCCGAGCTCCAAGAGGAGCGCGGTGACGTCGTCGAAGAGTCCACGCAGCGCATCGCGCCATCCGGCGCGCGTGGTATCGGGCAGGGCATTCACGTGAACGTGGCCGTCGCCGGCATGACCGAAGATCGCGACCGGGATGCCGCGGCGCTCCGCCATCCGGCGCAGTCCGGCGACGTACGCGCCGAGCCGCTCTACCGGCACGCAGCCGTCCTCGATGATCTGGAGCGAGCGCTGCGACGCCGGCAGTCGGGCGAGGGCGGGCGAGGCGAGCCGCCGGACCTGCCACAGCTGCTCCAGCCCTTCGCGATTCACGGCCGTCGCCACGTGTGTCAGCGCTTGCTTGAGTCCCCGGACGGCGTCACCCACCACGCCGCGCGCCGCCGCCTGAGTCTCGCGCTCGAACTCCACGAGCAGGAGGCAGGCGACGTTCGGCGCCTCCGGCACGAACTGGAGCAGCGTCGCGTCGAGCAGCTCGAGCGCCGAAGGCTTGAGGGAAACGAGGTACGGCACCGCTTCCGTCATCGTTTCGAGATCGGCGAACCCGAGCGCGGCGCCCGCGACGTCGGACGGGATGGGATCGAGTCGCCAGTGCACGGCGGTGACGATCGCCAACGTGCCTTCGGACCCGACGAGCAGGTCCACTTCGTCACCCGTCTCGGCGAGCTGGTCGAGCGCGTAGCCGAACGAGTTCTTGCGCGTCCTGGGGAAGCGTGATGCGATCAGGTGCCGGGTGTCTGGTGTCAGGTGAAAACCCTTCCCACTTCCCGCTTCCCGTTTCACGGTTCTTACCGTGCCATCCGCCTCCACGATCTCCACTGCCTCTACCCAGGTCCTCACACTGCCGTACCTCACCGTTCGCGGCCCCGCCGCGTTCGTCGCCACCATGCCGCCGCTCGTCGCAAATGCGGCGGATGACGGATCGGGCGGCAAGCGCAGTCCATATGGCTTCGCGGCGTCGTTGATCGCGGCGCAGGTGACCGACGCGCCGGCACGTGCGCTACGGCGGCTCGGGTCCAGGGTTAAATCCCGAAACGCGGTCGAAAGATCGACGATCGTGCCGGAGCCGACATTGCCGCCGGGCATGCCGCTGCCGGCGCCGCGCGGGATCAGCGGTGTGCGGGACGCTGCTGCCTGACGAACGAGCGCGATCACGGCGTCCAAGTCCTCGGGAATCGCGACGGCCGTCGGCACGATCCGGTAGATCCCGGCGCCTTCGGCGTAGGCCGCGCGCGCTCGCGGGTCGGTGAACACGACCCAAACTTGACACCGGGGAACGGCAACGTGAAGCTTCGCTTCCCCATGGCTCGCGCGCAGCTCATCCATATCGAAGTCGATCGCCGACTCGGTCACGAATGGGACGAGTGGAACGGCCGTCCCCTGCCGAGGGGTGGCGACTTCTCCGCGCCGGCCGGGCTGTTCTTCCGCTTCGCGGCGATCACGATCGCCACCGCCACCGCCCTGATCGCCCTTCTTCTATATCTCGTGGGACCGCGGCTGGGGACGCTCTGGCAGCCCCTCCCCAGGATCCTCTGGATCGCGTTGGCGGTCGTGGCCGGTCTCAAGGCTGTCTATCTCGGTTTGTTGACGGCGTCCTACTACGGCGGTCGGAACCTGTTGCCCGAGGGCCTGCTGGAGCGCGGCATCTATCTCAAGCTGATGAACTACACGTCGCTGCTCGCTCGCACGGTGGGAAAGCGCGACTGGGTCGAGCATGCCGCGATCGACGTGTACAACACGCTGGCGGAGCGACGCGGCCGCCGCGTCGGCAAGGGCGAGCTGCTGGTCCTGATCCCGCGCTGCCTGTCGAAGGACGCACTCGACGGCGTGCTCGAGATCGCCGGGCGCTACGAGGTTCCGGTCTTCGTGGCGACACGCGGCCAGCTCGCGCGCCGCGTCATCCGCGAGCGGCGGCCGCGCGCCGTCGTCGCGGTCGCATGTGAGCGGGACATGATGACGGGACTCCGCGACGTCGCCGGCAAGCTCCCGGTGCTGGGCTTGACGATGCAACTGCCCAACGGCCCGTGCCGCGACGCCTCGATCGACCTCGGCCAGATGGAGAAGTGGGTGCAGGGGCTAGTGGGAGGAGCGGAGCGAAAGCCCGAGGGCGCACCAGCCCGCTAGCGCGACCCACTCGGGCCACCCGAAGCTTCCGGGAACGGCCGGTACCAGTTTCATCACGACGATCGCGACGCTGACAGCCGCTCCCACTGCGGCCATCTTCACGCCACTCCTGTCGCTGCCACGTCGCGCCAGTGCGATGAAGGCAACACAAGCCGCGCACCATCCGAACCCCGCTACCGCGGAGCCGACTTCCGTGATCGGCACCAGCAGCGCGTCACCAAGGAACGCGGCGGCCGCGGTGAGGACGGTGACGAGCGCGATCGCGACGGTCGGCGTGCCGAATTGCTCGTTCACGGTCCCGAGCGATGGATGCACCAGTCGCCGGCGTCCGAGTGCGTAGAGCAATCGCGTAGCCGCGACCATGTTGCCGTTGAAGATCTTGAACAAGGAAAGAAGCGCGCCGGCGAGAATGAGCCGCGCGATCCAGGGCGCGCCGAACGCGCGGGCGAACGCCGCCTCAGTACCGAGGTGCTCGCCGACCACCTGAGTCCACGGATACACCCACGCGACCACCGCGATCACCAGCACGTAGAACGATCCACCGGCGACGATCGCCAGGATGATCATCCGGCTCAGCGCGCTCGGCGCGAGGTCGGGGCGCGCTTCCTCGGATGCCTTGGGAATCGACTCGAAGCCGGTCATGAAATACGGCACGATTTGCGCGACCAGCAGGATCGACACCAACGGTCCCGCGGATGCGAACAAGGGCTGCACGTTCGTGGCGCTGCCGCGACCGAAGCCGAGCACAACGAACACCGCGAAGCAGGCGAGTAGTCCGATGGTCGTGAAGTCCTGGAAGCGTCCGCTCGTCCGGATGCCGCGATAGTTGACGAATCCGATCAGTGCCGTGAGGCCGAGACCGGCAACCAGGCGGGGCAACGTGATGACCTTCCCGGCGACGGCGTACAGCGGCAGATCGTTCATCGCCGGGATGATTCGGGCGAGCAAGTTGCCGATCGCCACGGCTTCCCAGGGGCAGACGATCGCGTACGCGAGCACCATCATCCAGCCGGCGCCGAAGCTCACGAGTCGCGGGAAGACGCGCTCGGTGTAGGCGACTTCGGCGCCGGCGTCGGGAATCGCGCGCACGAGTCGCGCGTACGTCAGGGCGATCGGCAGCAGCAGCAGCGCGCCACCCAGAAAGCCGAGCATGGCGCCGGCCGGTCCGCCGCGGGCCAGCCAGTCGTCCATGATGACGAGCCAGCCGACGCCGACCATGCTGCCAAATCCGAATGTGAAGTACTCGAGAGCGCCGAGGCTGCGCCTCAGGCTAGTAGGTGGTGACGCCAAGCTTTTCTTTGAGTGCGGCGAGGAGCTGCTCGGCGCGGAGTTGTCCGGGCGACCCGGGCGGGGCAGCCCGCTCGAGGTCGCGGCGCGTGCGGGAGGGATCGTCGATCGGCTGGTAGACGGCCTCGATCGTCACGCGCGCCTTTCCCGGCACGTCGGGATCGGCCCAGAGCCGCAACCGGTGCGTTCCCGCGAAGTCCTTGCTTTCGAGAAACGCGTCGCGCTGGCTCGAGAAGCGCACGCCGACCGTATCGGCGCGGAGCAGGGAGTCGACGAACTGTGTCACGCGTACCGGCGACGCGTTGATGACGGCGTGCAGCGCCTCAGGAACCGGCGCGAACGCCGGTCGCGTGGTGGCCGGCGTGCAGGCGCTGAGCA
>DATJKA010000042.1:0-10704 GCA_035491815.1 Gemmatimonadales bacterium
GCCGCCGCTCGCCGCCGAAGCCCAGCGGTCTGCGAAGGTCGCGCGGATCGGCTACCTTTCGCCCAGCCTCGCCTCGAGCCCGCAGCTGCGCGACGCGTTCCTCCAGGGACTGCGCGACCTCGGCGACGTCGACGGTCGCAACGTCGCCATCGAATACCGCGACGCCGAGGGAAAGCTGGAGCGGGTCCCCGCGCTTGCCGCCGAGCTCGTCGCACTCAAGGTCGATGTCATCTTCGTGGGCGGAGGCACACGCGTCACGCTGGCGGCGCTGGAGGCGACCAAGACGATCCCGATCGTCTTCACGGGTATCGGCGATCCGGTCGAGAGCGGGATCGTGACCAACCTCGCGCGCCCGGGCGGCAACGTCACGGGCTTGTCCAGCCTCGGCCCCGAGCTCGTCGGCAAGCGTCTTGAGCTGCTCAAGCAGGCTGTACCCGGGCTCGATCGCGTCGCTGTGCTCCGGCTGCCAGGGGCGCTCGCCGGACGCACCGACACGGACATGCTGACGGAAGCAGACGTCGCGGCGAAAGCGGTCGGGGTGCGGCTGCAATTCGTCGAGGCGCGAGGTCCGGACGAATTCGCCAGGGCGTTCTCGGACATGAGCAGCGCGCGCGTCGATGCGCTGACGGTGCTGCCGAGCAACAGGTTCCTGAGAGAGCATCGCCGCCTCGTGGAGCTGGCGGCGCAGAACCGCCTGCCGGCGGTGTACACCTCGAGGGAGTTCGTCGATGCCGGCGGGCTGATGTCGTACGGAGCGAACTCTGCCGATCTGCATCGTCGCGCCGCGACCTACGTGCACAAGATCCTCAAGGGTGCGAAGCCGGGCGATTTGCCGGTCGAGCAGCCGACCAAGTTCGAGCTGGTGATCAACCTGAAAACGGCGACGGCGCTCGGCCTCGCGATCCCGCAGTCGCTGCTCGCGCACGCGGACGAGGTGATTCAATAGCGCCTAGGCAGCCTAAGCGGATGCGAACGGCAAGCTCTGCCATCCGATGACGGCAGCGTTGTAGATCGCGTGCACGACCATCGGAGCGATCAACAGGCGTGAGCGCTCGTACGCCAAGGCAGCACAGAGCCCCAGCACGAACACCGGGATCATCGACATCGGCGGATGCACGATCGCGAACACCGCCGCGCTCGCAACGGCGGCCGGCAGCAGATCCATGGAGCGGCGGAGCCCCCCGAAAATGAGACCTCGGAAGATGAACTCCTCGAAGAGGGGTGCAGCGAGCACCCCCAAGGGCAGCATCCAACCGCCGAGCGAGAAGACGTTTCCTGGGCGTGCGTGCTGCGACCCATGTTCGAGAAGCCCGAGTTCATCGAGGACCTGCAGGTAGGCGATGCCCGAAGCGGCCGCCACGATCCCGAAGATCGCTCCGGCACGCAACGCGTGCGGCCAGCGTGATCCGAGCAGCGCTGGGACGTTCGACACTTTGGCCCGCCACTGCGAGTAGCGCACGCCGGCGTACGTGAGGACCCCGGCCACGGAAAACGAGAGCGCGATCTCCGATCCACTCGGCGGTCCGTCCTGCCAATACAGCACGAGGCTTGTGATCATCTGCAGCACGAAGAACAGCATCGCAGCGATCAGACCGTCGGCGGTCGAAATGCGCGGGGGCGGGCTCGCCACGGGGTCGAGCAGATAAGGCAACTGGTCTCGAGCCTTCTGCCAGAGCGCCTGGGCCAAGAGCACCGACAGCACGATGAAGATCAGCGATTGCCACCAGTGAGCTGCGAAGAACGCGTAGCCATAGAGGCCGGCCAGGAGCATGTACAGGTACGAGTAAGTCAACTTCACCCGTTGTTGAGGCTCGTTCGCCTGCGGGTCGCAACCGAAGACGCCCAGCGCTACGGCAATGACCGAGTAGATCGGGACACCCAGGACAGTCATGGCCATCAGCCCGAGCGTGCCCACGTCCGCCTGTGAGCCGAACCCGAGAAGGAGGGCGAAGCCGATCACCGGATATGCAAGGGCCAGCACGCTCCATAGCCGCGCCTTGTCGCGCAGGATCGCCTCGATCGGGTGCGGAAACGTGTAGAGCAGCCACAGCGCACCGCCTTCGGCGGCGAGCGTCTGGAACGCGGAGAGCATCAACGCATAGGCGGCAACTCCGAAGACGCCGACAGCGACCGCCCGAGCGTCGGACCAGATCTGCGCGACCGAGTCCACGCGGCCATTGAGCATCCACTGCATGCCGATGATCACCACGGGCAGGACCAGCGTCTGCACCATGAAATTGCGGTCCCGCGCCAGCAGGGTCAACTCGCGTCGCTGCACCGGGGACAGCAGCGCCGAATGGCCCACCGCGGTGAGCCTGCGCTTCGAGCTTGCCGACGCGGCCCGGCCACTCTCGCGTGCTCCCGCGGCGGCAACGCCGTGAGCCAGGAACGTGCGCAGCACTTGCATGCCGGCGACGAGCAGCAGCAGCACTTCCGCGGCGAGCATTGCGGAGCGGGAGAGCGCGTCTGCCAGCGAAGAAGCGTTGATGGCCTGCAGCATCAATCCCGGCGGGCTCCAGCGGATCCAGTCGGGGACGTGTTGTGCGATCCGCAGAAGGAACTGACCTCCGAACGGCATGCCTGGCGAAATCACCAAATAGAAGACGAGGATGCCGGCGATCGAGATCAGGGCTTGCAGGTTGCGCAGCCGCGACGGCGCGAGCCGCAGACGCAAACCGGTGTCGACAAGCGTCTGCGCCATCGCCGTCAAGGAGAGCAAGGGCAGCGTTGCGACGAGTGCAACCGCGAGGGCGCTGTAGCGGAAGCCCGCCTCCCAGGCGAGCACGGTGCAAGTCGGCCATAGCGCCAGCAGGCCGAAGGAATTCGCGACCGTACGCTCTGCGATGCGACTCCACAGCAACGCGCCGGTTTCGGCTGGCAGCGTGACCAGCCATTCCAGGTCCCAATCGGCGCGCGTCAGCTCGCGCGACGCGAGAGTCATCAGCGTGCCGGCGAACATGATCAGCGCCACCTCGACCGACAGCACATGGGCCAAGGCCGGGCTGAAGGCCTGCCCGACGCCCAGCGGGCGGTGAGCGACCAGGCGTCCGAGGTGAACGACGGCGTCGCGGGCGAGATTGCCGAAACTCGCCGCCATTGCGAGCACGACGGCGGCCGTCAGCAACAGCGAGGTCGGCTTCTTGCGCCGCGTTCCCTTGCGCTTGTTCTTGCCCGCGCCAAGTGCGCCAGCCAGGTTGAGCATGCGACGCAAGCGCAGCCGCGTCAGCAGCCAGGCGACTCGCCACGCGGGCAGAACCGACGCGTTCACGCGGCGCGCGGAGGAGCTAGTCCCGGAGCCTCGTTGGGCTCTTCGGTCAAACGCAGAAAGATGTCTTCCAGCGACTCCGACGTCGTCCCCTCGCGGCGCAGCTCCGCCGCAGTCCCGGCGGCGACGAGGCGGCCGCGATCGAGGATGCCGATGCGGGTACATAGCCGCTCAGCCATGTCCAGCAGGTGGGTCGACACGAAGATGGTGCGACCCTCTCCGGCGATCGTCTTGAGTCGGTCCAGCACCTCGCGAGCTGCGCGAGGATCGAGGCCATTGATGGGCTCGTCGAGGATCAGCACGTCGGGTCGGTGCATCAGCGCGCACGCCAACCCGAGCTTCTTCTTCATGCCCATCGAGTAGTTGACGGCGAATTCGTCGGTCGCCTCGGTCAAACCCCATTCCTGGAGCGAGAGCTCGGCTTGTCGCGCCGCTTCGCTGCGGCGCAGGCCATGCATTTCGCCGACGAACTGGAGGATCTCGCGCCCGCGCAGGTAGTCGTAGAAAACCGGGTTGTCCGGAAGATAGCCAACGAGCTTTTGTACTTGGGCGCGCTCGCGGTGACAGTCGAGGCCACCGATCGTCACGCTCCCTGCGGACGCCACCAGAATGCCCATCATCATGCGGATGGTGGTCGTCTTGCCGGCGCCGTTCGGACCCAGGAAGCCGAAGACCTCGCCGCGCTGCACCGTCATGGTCAAGGGCTGGAGCGCATCGAAGGCTCCGTACGATTTGCTCAGCGACCTGAAGTCGATCATGCTTTGACTTCCTCGCGCGTATTCTCCCTTCGACGCCTCTCCATTCGCCACTGTCCGTGCGACGAAGGTCGTGGGCGATTGTTGGCGGCATGGCAGCACTTCGAGGGCCGGCGCATCGCCCCCAAGGGGGATCGGCAGAGAAGCGCGCGGTGGATACGGTTCTCGGCCGCTTCACGTATCGGGCGCACGCGACCGGATGGCCTCGTGCAGTCCATGGGCGTCACATCCATGCAGTTGCGACTCGCCTTCCTAACCGCATGTTTGATCGCGTGTTCGTCAGCGAACGCTTCGCGTCGCTGTCATGACGCAGCGCTGCCCCCGGAGCAGCGCTGGAACGGCGGTGTCTCTTACTCTTCGCCAGCGCTCGATCGCTTCTACGATCTTTCCGGCCAAGTCTCCGCTGCGTACCGGGACGGCGACTACGCGCTGGCGGAATCGCTGGCTCTGGAGTACCTCGAAACCGCCAAGCAGTTCCCGTGCAATTGGAACTACGGCAACGCTGTGCACAACGCGAACGTGATCCTGGGGCTGACAGCACTTCGGAGGGGTCGCAAGGCAGAGGCGGTCGTCCATCTGTACGCTGCCGGCGAGACGCCCGGCTCGCCTCAGCTGGACACCTTCGGTCCCTCGTTGCTACTTGCGCGCGAGCTGGCGCAGGTGGGTGAGTACAAGGCCGCGTCCGACTATCTCAGCTCGATCCGGCGTTTCTGGAAGGCGACCGACCGGTCCATCCTCGCGTTCGAGTTCCCGCTGTTTGCCGATCCGGATCCCTTGCGGACATGGATCAGAGAGCTGGACAACGGGCGGGTTCCGGATTTCGGTGCCCCATTCAACATGAATGCCCCGTGAGATCATGAACAGCCATTGAGGAGCCAGGCAATGCAGTTCGGTACTGCTCGCGTTCGCAGCCCTTTGCACGCGCTGCTCGTCGTCGCTCTCGCAAGCGTTGCCGTGCCGGCGTATGCAGACGAACCGATCCCCGTCTCGTCGTTCTTCTCTCAGCCGGAGATCGGCGACGTTCGCATCTCGCCGTCCGGCAAGCACATCGCGCTCACCGTGCCCGGGCAAGAGGGTCGACTCGCGCTCGCAGTGCTGGCCACCGACGAGCTGAAGACGCCTGTCGTGGTGGCGAGCGATCGCCGGGTCGACATCCGGTCCTTTCGCTGGGTCAACGACGATTGGCTGGTGTACGACCTCATCGACCTGCAGTCCGGCGGCGGCGACCAGCGCTTCGGCTCAGGGCTCGCCTCGGTCAGGCGCGACGGCGGCCCATCGCGAGTGCTCATCGACCCGGCCTGGCGTTGGGCCCGGTCGCAAACAGGCACCCACATTTCCTCGCAGTCGCTCGACTGGCGCAGCATCCTGCTTGCGGTGCCGACGAACGGCGGCAACGAGGTGATCGCCGGAGAGCGTCGGTTCAATGACATCGGCGAGATCGTTTCGATCACGCCGAAGCGGGTCGACGTCACGACCGGTCGCGTCACGGATACCGTCATCGGCTACCCGGCAGACACCAGTGGCTGGGTCTTCGACGAGGATGGTGTCGCCCGCGTCGCAGCGGTCTACCGCGACGGCATGGCCGAGTTCTTCTGGCACGCGAAGGCCGGCGGGGAGTGGCGATCGCTCGCGCGCATGCCGTATTTGAAGCTGTCGTGGCGTCCAGTCGCCGTCGACTCTTCGGATACGCTGTACGTGACGAGGTCGCAGCGGGATTCCACCTCGGCGCTGACACGCTTCGACTTCAAGAGCAACTCTCCGGAATCGGAGCCCATCGTTTCCGCCCCCGGCTTCGACTTCTCGGGTCGGTTGCTGATCGTCGAAGGCAAGGTCGTCGGCATTCGGATGCAGACCGACGCCGAGACGTCGATCTGGTTCGACGCGCATCGCAAGGCGCTGCAGGAAATCGCGGACAAGCGCTTCCCGGGCCGGGTCAACCGCATCAGCTGCGAGCGCTGTACCGACGACGCCGCGGTGCTCGTGCACTCGTTTTCGGATCGCGCTCCGGGCGAGTTCTGGATCTACCGTCAAAGGACGCGCGAGTGGGCCTCGGTGGGCAGCGTGCGGCCCGCGATCGACGCGCGACGGATGGCAACCCTCGACCTTCATCGCATCCAGGCGCGCGATGGCGAAGACCTGCCGGTCTGGGTGACGACGCCTCCGCAGAAGACAGACCGACCCCGGCCGGCGGTCGTCCTGGTTCACGGCGGTCCGTGGTTGCGGGGGACGCAATGGAAGTGGGACGCCGAAGCGCAGTTTCTCGCGTCGCGCGGCTTCGTTGTGATCGAGCCCGAGTTTCGCGGCAGCACGGGCTTTGGGTTCGACCACTTCCAGAAGGGCTGGAAGAACTGGGAGACGACGATGCAGGACGACGTCGCCGACGCCGTGCGCTGGGCGGCCAGCAAGGGCATCGCCGACCCGAAGCGGATCTGCGTTGCCGGCGGCAGCTACGGCGGGTACGCGACCTTGATGGGAGCGATCCGGTATCCGGAGCTGTATCGCTGCGGCGTTGCCTTCGTCGCCGTCACCGATCCGAGATTGTTGTTCGCAAACAGCTGGGTGAACGACTACGACCGTGAGATGCGCGAGTTCTCAACGCCGATGCTGCTTGGCGACCCCGTCAAGGATGCCGAGTTGCTGAGAAAGGCCGCCCCGGCCGAACGTGCCGCCGAGATCCGGATACCGATCTTCCTGGCATTCGGAGCTCAGGACCGGCGTGTGCCAATCGAGCACGGCATTCGCATGCGCGAGGCGCTTCGTGCCAACGGCCATGAGCCCGAGTGGATCGTCTATGGCGACGAAGGCCATGGCTGGCTGCGGGCAGACAACCGGATCGACTTCTGGACGCGCGTCGAGGCGTTCCTGACGAAGAACTTGCGCTAATGCCGAGCACCGCCCGCCTCACGGCTTCTCGTAGATGGCATAGATCAGCGCACCGCCTTCGAGACTCGACACGACGGCGTCGCGGTCGGCTTTCGAGAAGACGAAGCAGCCGTCGCTGAGGCCGGGTCGCCACGCCTTCTTCCCTTTCGACGGCTCGGGCTCCATGTACTTGGCCGCGTGAATCACGATGAATCGCGACCGGGCATTCGAGTTCGTCGGCGAGAGGCCGTCCATGCGCATCGCGAGCCCCGGATAGACCGCGCTGATGTAGGTCTCGGCCGTCCGGTAGAGGCCGAGGCTGCTGGTGTTGCTGTCGGGAACGTTGGAGAACACCTCCGCGTAGCCGTCGTTGCGCGGGCCTTCGGACGCGTGCCCGTGCGCCACCCGGAAGCTCTGCAGCACGCGCCCGCTCATCCGGTCGACGAGATGGAATCGCGGCGTGCTCGAGTGCGGCGAGAAGTCCAGCACGGCGGCTCGCGGATGGTCGGACGGCTGCCGCAGCACGAACTCGATCGCGCGCGCCACCGCGGGGGAAATCTGCGGGTTCAGGCGGGCGATCATGTCGGCGGACAGCACATCGTCCGGCGCGCTCGGCGCGACGGGCGGGATCGTTTGCCGTGGTGCGTCTCGGGGCGGCTGCGGCGAGCTGCAGCCGCAGACCGCCCCGACGAGCGCGACGACGGCCGCGCGTCGGAGCCAATGGAAGTCGTTTCGCTGCATCGCCGTTTCATCGCCCCTCGAGCGTGATTCTCGCTGCGCGGGTGCCGGCGCGGGGCAGCGGCACGCAACCGGGTCGACCTCAGGGTCAGCCGAGTCGTGCGACAACGCGAGAGGAGCCGCACCAGGCCCGGCGCCATCCGACATGACAAGAACAACAACCTGCTGCGTCGCCTTGCTGGCTGCTGCCTGCATCGCGACCTCTTCCGCGTGGGCGCAAGGCACTTCCGCGCAGGCCGCCGCGAGCGCGTCCGCGGCCACGCCGATCGCGGCGATTCCGCTCTCCGACGTCGTCGGGCAGGCCGAGAGCGCTGCTTCGACGCTGAGCGAGATCGCGGCCGACGCGTCGCCGGATCCGGCGACGCAGACGATCGCGCGCGACCTGCCGGCGCTGACCGACGAGATCGACGCCAGGCTCGACGAGACGGCGCAAACCGTCGAAGGCTCGACCTCGCTCGACAAGCTCAGGAGCTTCGAGGCGGACTGGAGAACCTTGACGAAGGATCTCGCGCCCTGGCGAGATCGGCTCGGTGCCCGTGCGCGCAAGCTCGAAGACGACCTCGGCCGCCTCGGGCCGCTGAGCGAACGCTGGCAGAACACGCTCGAGCAGTTGCGCGGCGCCCAAGCGCCGGCGGAAATCCGTGCGCGCGCCGAAGCGATCCTGGCGTCGGTCGGCAGCGCAGGGCGGGCGATCGCGGTCGAACAGTCGCGCGTCCTGCAACTCGAAAGCAGGGTCGCCGAGCAACAGCGCCGCGCCGACGATGCAGTGAAGACGATCGCCGCACGGCGCGATGCCCTCGTCGGCCATCTCCTCGTGCAGGACGGGCCTCCGATCTGGAGAGCGGAGCTGTGGACGCAAACGGGGTCGCGCAAGAACATCCGCGATTCGGTCCGGGCGCAGGCGCAGGGGTTGAGCGCGTTCGCCGCGCGCAACGCCGATCGGCTGATCGTGCACGGCGTCGTCTTCGTGTTCTTCGCGGCGGCGCTGCTCTATCTGCGCCATCGGGCACGGCCGCTCGTCCAGGCGAATCCGCAGCTGGCCGAGCCGGCGACCGTCTTCGAGCTGCCCGTCTCGACCGCGCTCATCCTCGCGCTGCTCGCCAACTCGCGCATCTACCCGCAGACGCCGCAGATCCTGAGCGCGATCTTCGGTGCGATCGCGCTCGTCCCCGCCGCGATCATCCTGCGGAGGCTGTTCGCACGCACGCTCTATCCGCTGCTGTACGCGCTGGTCGTCTTCTTCTTCATCGATCAGCTGCGCGCGATCGCGGAAGGCGCGCCGCCCCTCACCCGGCCGCTCTTCGTGCTCGAGATGCTGGGCGGGTTCGCGTTCTTCGTCTGGTTCCATGCGACGCGGCTCCGACGCGAGCCGCCGCCCGAGGACATGCGGCGCGGGCACGTCTACCGGATCGTCCGCATGGGCTCGCTCGTCGTTCTCCCGTTCTTCGCCATCGCCGTCGTCGCGAACGTGCTGGGCTATGTGAACCTTTCGACGCTGCTCGGCGGCGGAGTGCTGCGCAGCCTCTATGCGGCCGTGGTCCTGTACGTCGTCTTCCGGATCTTCGACGCCTTCGTCGCGTTCGCGCTGCGCTTCCGTCCGCTGAACCTGCTCCACATGGCGCGCAATCGGGGGCCGCGGATTCGCCACAAGTTGCGCCGGCTCGCGCTCTTCGTCGTCGCAGCGGTGTGGGTGACGGCGACGCTCGAGTTCTTCACGCTGCGCGCCGCCGTGTTTCGTGTCGCCGGCGACCTGCTGGGGGCCGAGCTGACCCTCGGCTCGCTGCGCATTTCGGCGGGCGACGTGATCGTCTTCTTCCTCGTCGTCTGGCTGGCGTTCGTGCTCTCTCGGATCGTCCGCTTCGCCCTCGAGGAAGACGTCTTCCCCCAGCTCTCGCTGCCGCGCGGCGTGCCGTACGCGATCTCGGCGATGGTCAACTACGCCATCCTCCTGATCGGCTTCTTCTTCGCCGTGAGCGCGGCCGGATTCGACCTGACGCGAATCACCGTGCTGGTCGGCGCATTCGGCGTCGGCATCGGGTTCGGCTTGCAGACGATCTTCAACAACTTCATCTCGGGGCTGATCCTGCTGTTCGAACGGCCGATCGAAGTCGGCGACGAGATCCGGGTCGGCGACGCGGCCGGGATCGTGCGGCGCATCGGCATCCGCGCGAGCCGGATCCGGCAGTGGGACAACTCGGAAATGATCGTCCCGAACAGCAGGCTGATCAGCGACAACGTCAAGAACTGGACGTTGAGCGCGGGAAAGCGCGGCGTCGAGATCCCGGTCACCGTCAACTCCGGCGACGACATCCAGCACGTCGTCGCGCTTCTCGTCGACACGGCGAAGTCGAACCGGCTCGTCGCCGACGACCCGCCGCCGGAGGTCTTGCTCGGCGACGTGGCGCCGCCGCCGACGCTCAACCTCAAGCTGCGCGCGTGGACCGCGCAGGCGGACAAGGTCACGCGGCTCACGAGCGAGCTCGCGCTCGGCGTCAGCAAGGCGCTCGCCGAGAACGATCGCAAGCGTGCGGCCTAGGGCCTGCGAACAGGCTCTAGGCCAGCGCGTACACCGACACCGCGGCGCGGTGCCCCTTCACCTGCATCTCGGGAAGCGGCGTGCAGTCGGCCGTCGATGCGAGCCTCGCGCAGGTGGCGCCGCTCAGCAGCACGGTCGTCCCGAGCTCCTTGTTGAGCGACTGGATGCGCGAGGCGACGTTGACGGCATCGCCGACCAGGGCGTACGAGAGGCGCTCCCCGCTGCCGATGTTGCCGGCGATCACCGTTCCGGTGTGGATGCCGATGCCGTGGCGCAGCTCGCGCCGGCCCGACGATCGCCGCTCGGCGTTCCACGCCGCGAGCCGCGTCCGCATCGCGCGCGCCGCAGCGACAGCGGCGTCGGCATGGCCGGCGCGTGACACGGGCGCGCCGAAGACGGCCTCGATTTCGTCGCCGATGAACTGCAGCACGAGGCCGCCGCACGCGCGGATCGCACCCTCCATCTCGCCGAAGTACGCGTTCAGGTCCGCCACGACCTCATGCGCCGGGGTGGCTTCGACCCAGGGCGTGAAGTCGCGCAGGTCGGCG
>DATJKA010000043.1:0-2706 GCA_035491815.1 Gemmatimonadales bacterium
GCGAGGCCGAGCACGCGCTGCCCCACCGAGAGTCCCGTCGTACCGTAGCCGAGGGCGGCGACCACTCCGGCCAGCTCGTGGCCGGGGATCGACGGCGTTCGATCACGGCCGCGGCGATCAGTCCAGGTCGATGGCCACCTCAGCTCAGTCGGGACGAATCCCGACGCATGAACCTGCACGACGACGTCGTTGATCGCAGGCTGGGGCTCGGGCCGCTCCATCAGCTTCATCCCTGCCGTGCCCGCAGCCTGATCCGTCACCACGATGGCCTTCATAGGAATCGCCTCTCCAGTCATCATGCCTTTCTGGTGGAAAGTACATAGACGGAAAGCGCCAAGTGCGCGCACTCGCCCTTTTGATCCGTAGGTCGCGGGAATCGAGACCCGCACGGGTCACGCGAGCCAGTTGCGGCTGGTACTGTCGACGGAAATGCGACGGCCGCCTCGACGGGCGGCCGTTAGCGAAAAGATCCCCAAAGACGCGGCAATGACCTCTACCTTATCTCTCCGTCGTCGTAAACCGAAACGGCACGCTCACCCACGAGGCGACCGGCTTCGATTCCGGTGCGTGCGTGCGGGCGGGCTCGAAGCGGAAGCGAGGCAGAATGTCGCGCACGGCAGCCGTGAACTGATCGTGATCCGATCGCTCCACGATCATGCTCCCGAGGTCGACGGTCCCGTACTCGTTGACAATGAAGCGCACGACGACTTCTCCTTCGTGCGGTCCCGAGCGGAGCAGCGCGTCGGGGAAGCGTGGCGCAGGCGGGTGCCCGATGATCTTGGCAGGGGTGATCGCGGCAGCGACCGCCGCCCGATCGACGTCCGTCGGCCTGGGGGCTGAGACTTTATCCGCCGCTGCAGTTCGATCGGTGTCGGACGCGCGTTGGCGTTCCGTCGCCGAACGCACGATCGAGTCGACGCTCGGCGCCGCCGAGACGCTCGGGAGCGGGACGCTCGGGATATTTATGCGGCGCAGGTGAACGTCGACTCGTGGCAGACGAAGCTCCGGTGGAGCGCTATCCAGTGCGCGCTTCGATGGCTGGGCCGCCGGCGCCGTCCGGGCGGGCGTTGCGCTCGCGGAAAGCGGCGAGTCGACTCCCATGGCCTCCATGGTGGCCGCCGCGCCGGTTGCCTTGGATACGCTCCTCGTCAGCGCCGCGGTCACGACAGGAGCGCTGGTGGCGGTGGTGCGCGACGTAGCGCTGATCTTTGCGGAGACAGGGTCGGCGCCGCCGCCGACGCGCGGGCGCACCATCAGCAGCCCGGCGATGGCAACCGCGGCCACGCCAGCGGATGCATACAGCACCGGTCGCTGCTTTCGCGCCAGCCCGAGCCAATCCGCCCGGACCGGTGCGGGTGTGGAGCGCCATTCACCAACCGCAACATCGTTCCTCGCGACATCGCTGGGCGCGACAGCCGCGAGAACCACATCGTACTGCTGGACGCCCGATTCGCGGCCGGAGGCGCTCACCGATGGACGAGCGCTCTGGGGTGGGGAGACGACGATCTGGGAACCAGACGGCATGCGTATCGAAGATGGCGTCAACGATACTGCCGCCACAGCGCCGGTGACCGCCGGCCTCTTCGCGCGTTCGTGTGAAAGTGCGGAAGGGCCAAGCACCAGCGGCTCAGGCTCATCCAGCAATTCGAGCCTTTTCGAATGGACCGGCGAAGGCAGAGTCGTCGACGGCGACTTGCGAGGCATTTTCGGCACCCGCTTCAACCATGCTGGAGTAGGTGTCGCACCCCGGGCGGCCTTCGCGGCAGCGGCCGCCGCCGTGTCGGCCGCGACGGCGGCCTGCAGCTCGAGCTCGGCCACGCGGGACCGCGCGACCTGCACGGTCGCGTGGCCAGGACCCAACGCCACTTCGCGCTTTTCCAGCGCGCGCCGAAGCAGCGCCAACGCTTCGTCGAAGTTGCCGCGTGCCGCGCACGTTGCGGAGAGTTGCTCCATCGTGACGACGGTCACCATGTGACTCGGCTCGAGCACCTTCTCTCGAATGCGCAGTGCATCTCGGTACAGTGCTTCCGCCGAGGCGTCATCGCCGAGTTTGCGTTTCACGACTGCGAGGCCGGCGAGCGCGGCGGCGACGTCGGCATTCTCCTCGCTTTTGCTGCGTGCGATCGCGAGCCAACGTTCGAGGACGTCCTGGGCGCGCGCGTGTTGCGACCGCTGAATGTACAGGCGGCTCAACTCGTTCAGCAGCGGGGCAAGCGCGGCGTGTTCCCTGCCGAAGAGCCCTTCGGCGATCGCCAGCGCTTCGCTGAGGAGCGGCTCCGCTTCGGCTTCCCCTGCCCGCCCAAGCGTCCGCGAGAGCTTCCCGAGGTGGAACAGGGCCGAAACGAGCTCCCGCCGGAGACTGGGGTCGCTGCGCGCCGCGGCTATTGCCGAGTGAAGGCACTCGGCGGCGGCGGGCTCGTCGCCCTTGGTGAACGCAGCGCGCGCTGCTTCGAACCGCTGGGTGAACAATGCTTTCGCGTCAGCCATGTGCATACCGTCCCGTCATAATGCGACACCAATTCATCAACCGGCGCGGTGCGACGCCACTGTTTGTCGAATGGTCACCGCAACGGCGCGTTGCCATGGAACGCGATGGGTCGGGAAGGTCGGCGCCCGGCACTGATCGCGTCGTTTGGACGACCAAGGGCCGTTCCGCGAAACGCTGCCAAGCGCTCTGCCACTGGTAGAGCTCGCCTAGTGCTCGGC
>DATJKA010000044.1:0-6112 GCA_035491815.1 Gemmatimonadales bacterium
TCGAGCTTCGCCTGCACCGCATCGTAGATCTGGTGCTGCGTGTCGAGCTTCGGTGAGTCGATGCCCGGGGTCACCGCCTCGCTGTAGGGCAAGTCGCCCCACACCGACGCCGCGGTCCCCATCTCGTACGCTTCCCACACGTCGGCGATGCCCAGCATCAGGTTGTCGCCGGACGCCTGGGAGGCCGCTTCGACTTGACGCAGCCCGTACAGGCCGCCGCCCGTGTAGAAGCCGGCCATCGCACCCGAGATATCGCCTTCACCGACGGCGTATCCCGTGCAGAACTGCAGCTGCTGGTTGTTGCTCCCGATCAGCTGCTGTACGAACACCGCGGCACAGCGGGCGATTTGCCCCTCGAAGCGCGTCGCCGCGCTCGACTGCACCGAGATCATGATCTGCAACGGCGTTGCCTGCGTCGGGTTGTTCGGGTTTTCCGTCAACCCGGGCCCGCTCAGGAAGTCGGCACATCCCCACCCGGCGGCGACCGCCAGCGCGAGGACCACTCCAGCTCTTTGATACGTCTTCATGGTCATGCCTCGCGGTTAGTGGTAGAGAACGACTTGCATGATGTACGAGTGCGCGAGCGGCGCATTGAACCAATCGATGCCCCGGTTCGCGTTCTGCGCGCCGCCCAGGTTCACTTCAGGATCGTAACCCGAGTAATGCGACCACAGGCCGATGTTGCGGCCCGACAGCTTCACGTCGAGCTGCCGCAGCCCGGCCATCCTGGTGACCCACTTGCCGCGGAACGAATAACTGAGCGACACCTCACGCAGCCGCGTGAACGTGCCGTCCTCGAGCCGCGTCGTGATCGGGCCACCGGTCGCGCCCTGGCCGGAGCCGGGCAGCGCGGCATTGCTGAACCAGCCTTCGCCTAGCACGACCTTCGAGCCGGCGCCCGGGCCAACCACCGGCCCGTTCAGGACGTCGCAGGTCTGGTTGTAGCACGGGAAGTCTTTACCGAATGTGACGCTGTCGCCACGGCGCTGCGTGTCGAAATGCGTGCCGTACTGATCCATCGACGAGCGCGTCATGTTCAGCACATCGCCGCCCTGACGGTGATCGAGGAACGCGGACAGCTGGAAGCCCTTGTAGTTGACCGTCGCCGCGAGACCCATCGTCCAATCGGGCCACGGGTTGCCAATCGCGCGGACCGTCGGATCGGTGATCGGGAAGCCGTTTGGCGCGATGTACAGCGCGCCGTTCGGAGCACCGGCGCAGGCCGTGCCGACGTCGTACGACGCGCCCGCGAACGACACGGTCGTGAGACCGCGGCCGCAGCGCGCGAAGTCGGTCGACCGCCACACGCCGATCGGATAGCCCACCTGCGCGTGCGTCGTCTGGCCGGCGAAGGACGAACCGATACCGGTCTGGCAGCGCGCGTACTTCGCCTCGGGACCGCAATTGGCGGCCGTCGGCATCGGCACCAGGCCGTCCAGCTGGTCCTGCGTCGCGCCGAGCGACGTCACGATGTCCTTGTTCTGCGCCCAGTTGCCGCTCAAATCGATACTGAAATTGCCGCGCTGCAGCACGCGCACACCGCTCGTCAGCTCCCAACCCTTATTGCTGATCTGACCGGCGTTGATGTTGACGGTCGTGAAGCCGGTCGAAGGCGCCAGCGGCACGCCGAAGATCACGAGCTTCGACCTCGAGTCGTAGCGCGTGATCGACAGATCGGCCTTCCCCTGGAACAGGCTGAGATCGAGACCTGCCTCGAGCTCGCTCACCCGCTCGGGCGAAATGTCCGGATTGCCGACCGTCGTCGACGCGTACAGGCCGCCGACGCCGTTGATCGTCGTCCCCTGCAGCGAGCCGGGGTTGAAGTCGGCGAACGCGGCGGTGGTATAGACGTTCTGCGTCGCGTAGAGCGGCGGCGGATTGCCGCTTTGCCCGTACGCGGTGCGCAGCTTGCCGTACGAGATGTACTTCTCGGGCAGATGCAGCGCCTTGGTGAACGCCCAGGCCGCGCTGGCACCCGGATACCAGGCATGCTGGTGTCCGAGGCCGAACGCCGAGTTGGCGTCGTTGCGGATGCGGGCCTGCAGATACAGCTGATCGTACAGATCGGCATTGGCCTGCGCGAAGTAGCCTTCGATGCGGCGACGCTGCTCCGCGTCGTTCGGCAGCGTGCGCGTCGTCGTGTTCGACAGCTTGTACGGCGTCGGCGCGAGCCACGTCTGGCCGAAGACGTCGATCTGCCGGAAGTACGTCTCGTTCAGGTTCTGCCCGACCGTGAGCGTGCCGTTGAACTTCGGCGAGAACTGATGCGTAGCCACCGCGGTCAGCGTGTGGTCGAACAGGCGATCATAGAACTGCCAACGCTCGATCGAGCCGCCGCTCTGTCCCGAGCTGGCCTGCCCGTAGGCGTAGGTGCGATCGTCGGCATTGTAGTCGCCGCCCAGCGTCCAGTTCACCGACAACCAGAGCAGCGGCTTCCAGTTCACGTTGATGTTGCCGAGATAGCGGCCCGTCTGGCCCTGCAGCAGATCGGTGTACAGGGCGTAGAAGGGATTGTCGAACCCGCGGTTGTTCGTGAACGCCGTCGGCCCGGGGTTCGGGAAACGCCACGAGCGATGCAGGTTTTTGGGCCCGCCGAGGTACTGCTGCGCGTTGAAGTCGGGTGGCTGGCGCAGCGCACTGATCCCGATGCCGTTCACGGAATTGCCGCGATCGGTGCCGGTGTTCTTGGTCTGCACCACCTGCACGCTCGCGTTCACCGTGAGGTTCTCGAACAGCGAATGCGACCCCGCGAAGCGCGCGGTGTACCGCTCATAGCGGTCCTGGTTCGAGACGATGAACCCGTCCTGGTTCAGCTCGCTCATCGACAGATAGAACGTCGTGCGCTCATTGCCGCCGGAAATCGAGAGCGCGTTGTCGATCGTGTGGCCGGTCTCGAACATCTCGGCGCCGTGATTGAAGACCGGAACGCTGTCGGGAATCGCCGGACCCCACGAGAAGAAGTTCGAGCTGATCGAGCAGTTCACGGTGACGCAGTTGCTGGAGATCCCCTGCGATCCCACGCCGTACTTGGTCTGCACCGGAACCGTGCGGACGGGGTCGTCGAACGTGATCGTCGAGCGGAGGTTGTACGTCGTCGGACCGGCGTGGCCGTGCTTGGAGCGCAGCTCGATTGCGCCGGCGGAGCCGGCGCTGGCGCCGTAAATCGACGTCGAAGCCGCGCCGCTCAGGATGTCGCCGCCCTCGATGTCGTCGGGGCTGATGTCGGCCGCGCGATTCGTCGCGGGCGCGCCCGACAGCACGGCCTGGCCGCGCGTTTGATTGTTGAGCGGCACGCCGTCCAGCAGGATCACCGGCTGGCTCGTTCCGAACGACTTGGGCCCGCGGATGACGATGGCTGTCGAAGCGCCGGCGTCACCCGAGCCCTGGTTCGTGAGGACGTTCGGCACTTTGCCCGCGAGGGCCTGAACGACGTTTTGCTCGTTGCTGCGCTGGAACAGGGTGCTGTCGACTTTCGGAGTGGCGGTGGCGAGGCGTTCACGCTGCGTTTCCGTTCCGGCGCCGGTCACCACGACTTCCTCGAGGCGCAGCGGATCGGACGCGAGCTGGAAGTTCTGCTCCAGCGTCGTGCCCGCCGTCAGCGTCACCGTCGCCGTGCCGGCGCGGAAGCCGATGAGACGCGCAGTGACCTTTACCTGCTGGCCTTGCGCGCGACCGCCCGGAACGTTGAGATGGTACGTCCCATCCTGCCCCGTCCATGCGCCAACGCCGACATCGAAGATCGTGACGTTGACGTCGCGCAGCGGCTCGCCACCGGATCCGGTGACTTTGCCGCTAATCGTCACGGGCTCCTGCGCCGCCAGTGCGGCGGGCAGCAGCGCCAGTACCGCTGCGCAGAATACCCAACCCAATGGTCGGGTCACTGACTGGTAACGGCTCATACACACTCCCCTGCTGGTGGACTTGAAATGGTGAATTACGAAATCCATGAGCGCGCGTGCCGGCTCCGCCCGAGTGCAGCGGGAGTCGGCGAGAAGTCGATTTAGGTTGGCGGAGAGTGGTTCGGCTGATGGCGCGACAAATAACGCGGCGAGTACCGCAGCAGACAAGAAAATCGCATAGCACCCTCCTCGGACAAGGAAACACGCCCAGCCCGGCCCCGAGCGTCTCGCGCTGGGAACTCGGAGCCGGCAACATCCAACATCAGTTTCCTATGCGATCACCGCGCGTGACGCCCAACGGCTTGGGCGAACGTCCGACGCGGGACGGTTCTATACCGAGGATTGCCGGTTCAATACTGAAAGCTGGTCGGAGGGTCCGCAAGACCGTCATTTTTTCGTATCTTGGTCCCTCGTGAAGACCTTACTGCTCTACCTGACCCTCATCGTCGCGAGGGGCGTCCAGTCCCCGGCCCAAAACCCCGATCGCCTCGCCCAGCGCTCCAAGGGCAAAGCGACGGCGCCGGTAACCGTCTATGAAATGGCGGATTTCCAATGCCCCGCCTGCCGCATGTTCACCACAACGGTGCTGCCGGCGCTGGACAGCGAGTTCATCCGGACCGGCAAAGTGCGCTGGGTGTTCATCAATCTGCCCCTGACCAGCATCCACGCGCACGCCATGCTGGCGGCCCAGGTCGCCATGTGCGCCGGCCGGCAGGGCCGATTCTGGCCAACCCACGACGCCTTCTATCAACATCAGGACGACTGGGCCAAGCTCGCCGATGCTCCCGCGCGGGCGGCGCTTGTGGCCCTGGCGCAACACGCGGGTGCCGACCGCGCGAAGTTGCAAGCCTGCATCGACGATCCTGCGGTACGCAACGCGATCGAGCAGGACGCCGCGCATGCGCAGCGGTCGGGCGCGCACGCGACGCCTTCCTTCTATATCGAGGGCGGCCTGCTCGAAGGCGCGCCCTACACGCCTGATCCGATGCGGCGGGTGCTCGACTCGATCTACGCCGCCAAGACGCGGTGAAGCCGTCGCTGCTGTACCGGCTGAGCGTCCAGGTGATCACCCGCGCGGCACCCATCGTCGCGCGCTTCGACAAGAAGGTGGCGCGGGGACTCGACGGGCGGCGCGGCTTGGCCGCCCGTCTTGCCGTCTGGGCGGCGTCGCAGCGCGATCCGAAGCGGCCGCTCATCTGGATGCACGCGCCCTCGGTCGGCGAAGCGCTGCAGGCGAAGCCGGTGCTGGAGACGCTGCGCGCCGAGCATCCGGACTGGCAGCTGGCGTTCACGTTCTTCTCACCGTCCGCCGAGCGGCTGGCGAAGAATCTGCCGGTGGACGTGGCCGACTATCTGCCGCTCGATCGTACCGACGAAGTCCGGGCGGCGCTCGATGCGCTCCAGCCGACGGCGTTGGTGTTCAGCAAGCTCGACGTCTGGCCCGAGCTCACGCTCGCCGCCGCCCAGCGCGGCGTGAAGCTCGGCCTCATTTCCGCGACGGTGTCGCCCGACAGCTCGCGGCTCCGCTGGCCCACGCGCGGCTGGTCGGCGCCGGCGTACCGCGCGCTCGATCGCGTGGGCACGATCAGCGAGGAGGACGGCGAGCGGCTCGAGCTCCTCGGCGCACGCGGCGAAACGATCGCGGTCACGGGCGACACGCGCTACGACAGTGTCGCCGAGCGCGCCGCGCGGCTCGACAAGACGCGCGAGCCGCTCGCCCGGCTCGCGAGCGCCGCGCCGGGGACGTACACGATCGTCGCCGGGTCGACGTGGCCGTCGGATGAGGCCGTGCTGTTGCCGGCCTTTGCCGACCTCCTCCAGCAGCTGCCGAGCGCGCGCTTACTGCTCGCGCCGCACGAGCCCAACCCCGACCATCTCGCGGGAATCGCGGAGCGCCTCAAGCATCTCAAGCTTCCCCGCCCCGTTCGTCTCTCGCAGCTCGAGCATGCGAAGCCGGGCCCCGTGATCGTCGTCGACCGCGTCGGCATCCTCGCCGACCTCTACGCGCTCGGCGACGCCGCATTTGTCGGCGGCGCGTATCACCGCGCGGGGTTGCATTCGGTGCTGGAGCCCGCCGTCTTCGGCGTGCCGACCGTCTTCGGGCCGCACTGGCGCATGAGTCGCGACGCGACGCTGCTGCTCGAGAAGGGCGGCGCGGTGGCGCTCCCGTCCGACGGCCGTCATCCGCTGCACTCGCAGTGGCTCGTGTGGCA
>DATJKA010000045.1:0-52025 GCA_035491815.1 Gemmatimonadales bacterium
GCGCGATACGCGCATACACCGCATCGAAGACGTCGCGGCCCTGGTCCAGCGGATCGCGGATCGTTCGCGTCTCGACGGGCAGTGGATCCAGATCGCCAAGAATGAGAACGTCGCGCGGGCTGCGACCGTACCGCTCGCACAGCAGCCGAGCCTGATCCGTTTCCATCACGACGACGAGGTTCGCGCCGCGCGCGAGCTCGGACGTGAGCAGCCGCGACCGGTGCGGCGCGAGGTCGACGCCATGGCGCTGCGCTGCGGCGAGCGCGTCGGTGGGCGCAGGCCGGTTGAAGCCCACGAATCCCGCCGATTGCACGGTAATGCCGAGGGACGCGAGGCCTTGCGCGAGGAGTAGTCCCGCGACGGGGCTGCGGCAGATGTTGCCGTGACAGAGCACGAGCACGCGCTGCGGACGCGGCCGCGCGCGCAACGCCTCGAGCGCCTTGCGCCGCCGCAGCGGATGCAAGAGACGCTCAGGGGTTCGACGTACACGCCGCAGCAGTTCCGTCATCACGTAGCGCTCCGTAAGGCCGACACCTGTGGTTCCGACGCGACAGCACGGACGCTCGAAATCGCGCTCGCCGCTTCACGTCGCGGCAAAACATACACCAGACGTTATGGCCCGGTTCGTGCCTTACGCCACCGCGTGCGATACCTCGTTACCGGTGGTGCCGGCTTCATCGGCTCGCATCTCGTCGAACGCCTCGTCCAGAGCGGCGCGGAAGTCACCGTGCTCGACGATCTCTCGACGGGCCGGCGCGAAAACCTGCGCAATGTCCGCGATCGCATTCGCTTCATCCGCGGCAACGCCGGCCGGCTCGAAGTGTGCCGTCGGGCGATGCAGGGTGTCGACTACGTCCTGCATCATGCCGCGTTGACGTCCGTACCGCACTCGACGCGCAAGCCGCTCCTGGCCAATCAATCGAACGTGACGGCGACACTGAACGTCCTGATCGCCGCGCGCGAGGCGGAGGTGCGCCGCGTGGTCTTCGCCGGGTCGACCGCGGCGTACGGCGATGCGGCTGAGGTCCCGAATCACGAGGGATTGTTGCCGCGGCCACAGTCGGTGTACGCCGCCGCAAAGCTCGCCGGTGAAGCGTACTGCCAGGCGTTCTGGCACACGCACGGCCTCGAGACGGTGGTCCTGCGCTACTTCAACATCTTCGGGCCGCGCCAGAATCTCGAGTCGCAGTACGGCGCCGTCATTCCGCTGTTCATCGCGGCCGCGCTCCGCGGCGAGCCGCCCGTGATGTTCGGCGACGGCGCGCAAACCCGCGACTTCACGTTCGTGTCGAACGTGGTCGACGCCAACTTGCTCGCCTGTCACGCGCCGGCGGAGCAAGCCGCGGGCGGCGTATTCAACATCGGCTGCGGAATGGCGACGAGCGTGCGCGAGCTGTGGGACATGATCGCCGACTTGCTCGGCGTCGAGATCGAGCCGATCGAAGAGCCCGCACGCGCCGGCGACGTCCGCCACTCCATGGCGTCCATCGAGCGGGCGCGCGAGCTCCTCGGCTACAATCCGACGATCGACATGGCCACGGGATTGGCGCGCACGATCGACTACTTCCGCGGTCGCGTGCGCGCGCCCGACCGCCTGCGGATCGCCGTCTAGGTCAGCGCCAGGAGAACTTCACGACGGTCCGCGACTGATAGCGCTGGCCGGGTCTCAGGATCGTGGACGGGAAGTTCGGATGGTTGGGCGAGTCGGGGAAATGCTGCGTCTCGAGACAGAGCGCGCCGCGATGCCCGTACACCCGCCCGCCCTTTCCTCTAATAGTCCCGTCGAGAAAGTTGCCGGCATAGAACTGGATCCCCGGCTCCGTGGTGCTGACATCGATGGCGCGCCCGGTGGCCGGATCCACGAGCCGAGCGGCGTGGCTCAGGGTCCCCGTCCCCGGCCGGGACTGATCGAGGACCCAGTTGTGGTCGTAGCCATGCCCGAAGCGCAGCTGCTCGTTCGCCGCGTCGATCCGCGCACCCACCGCGGCCGGCGTGCGGAAGTCGAACGGCGTACCCGCGACCGCGGCGATCTCGCCCGTCGGTATCAGGGTCGAATCGACCGGCGTGTAGCGCGAGGCATCGAGGCTGAGCAGGTGATCGAGAATGTCGCCTTGCCCGTGCCCGTGAAGATTCCAGTAGGTGTGCTGTGAGAGATTGAGCGGCGTCGCTTTGTCGGTGGTCGCCTCGTAGTCCACGATCAGCTCGTCATGCGCGGTCAACGTGTACGTCACCTGTACCTGCAACGTGCCCGGGTAGCCTTCTTCGCCGTCGGGACTCGTGTACCGCAAGCGAACGCCGACCGCGCTGTCGCTGCGCACCGGTTCCGCGCTCCACAGCACCTTGTCGAATCCCCGTAGCCCGCCGTGCAGACTGTTCGGGCCGTTGTTCCGCGCGAGCGTGTAGGTCACACCATCGAGCGTGAAATGACCGCCCGCGATCCGATTGGCATACCGTCCGACCACCGCGCCGAAGTACGGCGATCCCGACAGATAGCCCGCGACGCTGTCGAAGCCGAGCACGATGTCGTCTCGATGCCCGGTTCGATCCGGCGTGTAAATCGTCGTGATGATCGCGCCGTACGTCATCGCGCGTATCTCGATGCCGTTCGCGTTGGTCAACGTGAACAACTCGACTGCACGACCGTCCGGCAGTGTGCCGAACGGCGCGCGACTGACGCTGAGCGACTGTTGGGACATGGCTTGTCCGGGAAGGACCACGAGCAGCGCGGTCACCGCGATTCGATTCATTGGCGTAGCACGAAGATAACGGTGGGATCCACTGGATAGCGTCCGAAATGAGCGCCGTAAATCGCCAACCCCCCCGGCAGCGCGGCATCGACCTCCAGGCGCACGACGATCTCGCCGGACTGGGCGGCCCGCTCCAAGGCGTCTGGCGGAATGGTGACGCGCACGAGCTCGCCGTAGGAGCCGGCTTCATAGAGATGACCGTCGTGCGGCTGCGCGTGCCAGCTCAGGATGCCGCGCGAGTCCGCCGGATCGTCGGCCAGCCGTCGCCGCCCCGCCAGCACTCCGTTGACGCGAATCGTCACCGCGCTCGGGAACGGCGTCTCGCCGGTCATCGGATAACTGTTGGGATTGCGACTGGGATCGTGAAATCCGCCCCCGCGCATGTAGTCGCCGTTCGCTGCGTCGGTCGAATCGCGGTCCTTGCCGTTCAATCGCTTCGCCGACGCTTCGACGATGAACGTCGCGGTGGCGACCGCTTTCGCATCGAGTCCTGCGGGCCATGGAATGTGATACTCGAAGAATCCGCTCCCCGCCCCGTCCAGCTTGTGGTCGCCGAGCACGGTCCATTGCTTGAGCGACCAATGCGCGCCGCTGATGGCGGTGGCCGGTATGCGCGCGAGGCGAGCGCGCTGGCCGTTCTGTAGCGTCGCGGTGTCGGGCACGGACCCCTCGACCACGAACGCCGTGAAGTTGTGGTCCAGAACGGTCCCGGTGGAGTCCTCGACGCGGACGGCCAGCACGGCGACAGACGGTTCGTTCGGCATCGTGACCGTGAGTGGCGCGAGCGCCTGGGACATCCAGGCCCGATACGGGATTCGCCGCACGAGCGTCGCGTACCGCTTCTCTTCCCCGATCGCGTTCCAGCCGGTCAACTCCGCCCGCAACGTGAGCGAGTCTCCGTAGGCGGCGCCCGTCAGAAATGACGCGTAGAGCGGGACCTCGACGTTCTCTCCGGGCTGCACGGTGCGGCTGAGCTCGGGCTCGCCGACCGCGACATACACGGGCGTGTGCAGATCGTGGAGAGTCATCCCCGGCACGATCCCGCCGAATCCGGTTTCCTTGCGCGAGCGGTCGAACCGCCAATAGCCGTTCCACTCGTTGATGACGTCGTGGTGCTCGGTGTACAGCCAGCCGGCGAGCTTGGGATGCCGCCGGAATGCGTTGATGGCACGATGATAGTCCCAGCTCCAGTCGACGTCGCCCGTCGATCCGGCGTACCCCCACACGTTGCCGAACTCCGAGTTCAGCATCGGTTGGTGCGCCTGGTGCCACGGCGATTCGAAATTCCAAGGCGAGCCCTCATACGTGCTGTCACTAGCGCGCTGGACCCGCGCTTCCCAACGCCAGCCGGGGAGGTATTCGTGCCAGGAGTTGAGATCCGTCTCGGTGTGGCCGTGACCGCAACACGGGGAGTTGTCCTCGACGAGCCGCGTCGAATCGAGCGACTTTGCCAACGCATAGTCGGCCGCCACGCGCGCCCGCGTTTCCGGCAGATAGCGTGCGCTGTCGCCGTTGCCGGTTTCGAGTCCCCACGTCTCATTGAAGAGCACCCACGCGAAGACGGCGGGATGGTTGTAGTCGCGATCGATCATGCCGCGCAGCGCGAAGTCATGCTCCTGAAACGCCGCCGAATCGGGAGGACCCCACCAGTTCGGCACATCGGCCATGATCAGGACGCCGAGGCGGTCAGCCCAATAGAGCTTGCGCGGCGCCTCGATTTTGATGTGCTCGCGCAAACCGTTGAGCCCAATCTGCCGCGCGCGCAAAATCTCGTCCCGAAGCACGCTGTCGGTGGGAAATGTGTAATAGCCGGCGGGGTGATAGGCCTGATCCAGTGCGAGCTGCAGAAGGACGGGCGTCCCGTTGATCGCCACGTACGCGTAGCTGGTTCCCGGCAGGTCGACGACCGAAATGGTCCGCATCCCGAAGTAGGTGTGCACGCGATCTTCGATCATGCCGGGCCCGCCGACGCTGACCGTCACGTCATGCAAGAACGGATCATCGAGCGACCAGCGATGCGCGTGGGGGAGCGAGATGTCGAGCTGCGCCGTACTCGCGCCGCGCGGAATCCGTGCCGTGAAGACCGGCTGCCCCGCACGATTCGTGAGCTGCACGCGCACGTCCAGGGCCCGCGACGCCGGCTCGAGCAGTCGCACGTCTGCGCGCACACCGGCCAGGTCGCGCCGCGGCGTGAAATGGACCGCGGCGAGCGGCGCCGTACCTCGCGCCTCCAGGTAGATCGTTTGCCAGATTCCGTGCGCGGGACCGTAGCCTTGCTTGCCCTCGAGCTTGAACGGATGCGGCGTGTCATCGACGCGCAGCACGAGCCGATGCGGTCCTCCCTTGAGCGCGGTGGGGAGCTCGAATGCGAACGGTGTGTAGCCGCCCTGATGCTCGCCGAGCTTTGCGCCGTCGAGCCAGGCGGTCGTACGCCAGTCACAGGCGCCGACGACGACGAAGACGCGCCGGCCACGCCAGCTCGATGGGACCCGGATATCCCGCGCGTACCACGCGATGTTCGCGCTGTCCGGCACGCCGGAGAGTGGCGCGCCCCAGGAAAACGGTACGAGGATCTCGCGCGGCCCCGGGATGGCGCCGTTCGCCCAGTCGCGGCGCTCGCCTTCGTCGCTCGGGTCGAACGCGAAGTGCCACGCGCCGTTGAGATTCAGCCACTGGTCGCGTTGGAAATCGGGACGGGGGTGTTCGGGAAGCGGGATTTGTGTCGCGGTGAGCAAGAAAAGGAGCAACGATTGCATGCTGCTAGACTACAGAACCCCGGCCACTGTGCAACTGGTCGAGGGTCTCGCCAGCGGCTTAATACTGCGCGACAAACCGGCTGTGTTGTTCCCCTCCTCCGGAGCTACCCCCGTGATGCGATGCAATCCTGGTGCCGTTGCAAGCAGGTTTAGGGGCTTCGTAACGGGGCTTCAATTAAGGAAGGGGCTGTTATGCTGCATGAGTTTCTGACGACGAACCAGGAGAACTTGGTCGCACGTTGTAGGGCGAAGGTCGCCAAGCGGCCCATTCCCCCGCCAACTACCGCTGAGCTGACGTACGGCATTCCGATCTTCCTGAATCAAATCATCAAAACGCTTCGGCTAGAGGAGACCTCCGATTCGGTTGGGAGTACACGGGTCTCCGGCACTGCGGAGCCTGCGGGCGTCCCTGCCGAGAGCGAGATCGGTACGAGTGCCGCGCACCACGGCGATGAGTTGCACCGGCAGGGATTCACGGTCGATCAAGTTGTGCACGACTACGGGGATCTCTGCCAGGCCGTCACCGACCTCGCAGTGGAAGAGGGGGCGCCCATCACGCCGAATGAGTTCCGCACGCTCAATCGTTGCCTCGACAACGCCATTGCCACGGCCGTCACGGAGTATGGGAGCCAACGCGAGCAGACCATCACGGCGCGAGCGACGCAGGATACGAATGAACGACTCGGGTTTCTGGCCCACGAGCTGCGCGGCAAGCTCAATGGGGCACGGCTCGCGGTCGATGCAATCAAGCTTGGGACTGTCGGTATTGCCGGAGCGACCGGCGCAGTCCTCGAACGCTGCCTGCTGGCGATGCGCGACATCATCGATCGATCGTTCACCGAGGTCCGCCTGGTCGCGGGGCTCTCGCAGCCACGGGAGCGAGTCTCGATTGGCGGACTATTCGAAGAGGTTCAGGTCTTCGCGGGCATGGAAGCGAATGCCAAGGGAGTCGCGCTCACGGTCCGACCGGTCGAGCGCGCCTGGGCGGTACACGCCGACCGGCATACGCTGGGGTCGGCGCTTTCCAACCTCTTGCAGAATGCTGTCAAGTTCACCGCGCCGAGCGGCCACGTCGTGTTGAGTGCCCACACCTCCACCGATCGCGTTCTGATTGAGGTCGAGGACGAATGCGGGGGGCTGCCTGCGGGAGACCCCGCCCTCATGTTCCGTCCATTCGAGCGCCGCAGCATCGATCGGACCGGCCTGGGGCTTGGGCTTTCCATCAGCCAACGGGGAGTCGAGGCCAACGGTGGGAAGCTCGACGTGCGCAACACACCTGGGAAGGGGTGCGTCTTCATCATTGATCTGCCTATGGCGCCAATCCTGGCAGGAGCCGCGTAACGCCCTGACACTGCGAAGCCCCGTCAACCGCCTAACCGGCTGACGGGGCTTTCTGTTTCACACCATGGGCCTGGGTAGAGTTGAACTACCGACCTCACGCTTATCAGGCGTGCGCTCTAACCACCTGAGCTACAGGCCCTGAACTACCGTTCGTCGTCGCTACTCCCACTCCCTTTTCGGTCCCTTCTTGGGCCGGAAGTCGTCCTCGTCGCCGTCGTCGAACTCGTCGTCGAGATCATCGTAATCGTCCTCGTCCACGTCCTCGTCGTCGAGATCGTCCTCATCCAGCTCATCATCGAAGTCTTCGTCGAGTTCCTTGTCCTCTTCGAATTCCCCGAATTCCTCGTCGACGTCGTCGCTCCTGCGCTTGAGCGACCAGACCATCGACGTCTCGCGGGCCAGCATTGCCCACCTCCGGCTGAGGTTTGTACCGAAAACTAGGGGACCCGAACTACTCTTCCGACAGCGCCCGCTTCTCGCTGCGGGCCAACTTGCGGCGCTCCGTCGCGCCGAGGAGGCGCTTGCGCAACCGCACCGACGACGGCGTCACCTCGATCAGCTCGTCGTCCTCGATATACTCCAGCGCCAGTTCCAAGGTTATCTGGCGCGGCGGCTCCAAGATAATCATCTCGTCCGCCGCCGTCGTGCGCATGTTCGTGAGCTTCTTTTCCTTCGTGGCGTTTACGTCCAGGTCGCCCGGGCGGACGTGCTCCGCGATGATCATCCCCTCGTACACCGGATCGCCCGGCTGCACGAACATCGTGCCGCGCTCCTGAAGATTGAAGAGGGCGTACGCCACGATCTCCCCCTCCCGGTCCGCCACCATCACACCCCGGTTCCGGCCCGACAAGGGGCCGGCCCATAAGTCGTACTCGAAAAAGCGGTGGTGGATGATTCCCGTTCCTCGCGTATCCGTCAAGAACTCCGAACGATAGCCCAGAAGCCCGCGCGCCGGGATCTTGAAGCGCATCCGCACCATGCCCAGGCCCGGATTCTTCATGTCCAGCATGGTGGCGCGGCGCGGCCCCAACTTCTCCATGACCACCCCGACGTATCCCTCGGGACAGTCGATCATGAGCTCCTCGTATGGCTCCAGCCGCTCTCCGTTCGGGCCCTCTCGGGGAATGATGCGCGGCCGGCTCACCTGGAACTCGTAACCCTCACGCCGCATCGTCTCCATCAGGATGCCGAGGTGCAGCTCCCCTCGACCCGAGACGGTGAAGGCGTACGGCGTATCCGTATCCTCTACGCGCAGCGCCACGTTGCGCTCGAGCTCGCGATACAATCGCTCCCGCAGCTGCCGGCCCGTCACGAATTTCCCCTCGCGGCCCGCGAGCGGCGAATTGTTGACGAGGAAGTCCACCGAGATCGTGGGCTCCTCCACCGCGATGCCCGCGAGGCGGTCGAGATGATCCGGCGCGGTCACCGTCTTCCCGATTTCGACACCGGCCAGCCCCGCAACGGCGACGATCTCGCCTGCCTGGGCCGTCTCGAGCTCAACTCGCTCGAGTCCTTCGAACGCGAAGAGCTTCACGATCTTCGCCTGCTCGAACTTGCCATCACCCACGGGACCCGGCTCACCGATCGGCAGTAACGCCACCGTGTCCCCGACATGCACTTGACCGCGCTCGATGCGGCCGATCCCGATCCGTCCCAGGTACGACGAGTAGTCGAGCGTCGAGATCAACATCTGGAACGGCCCGGCCTCGGTTGCCTGCGGCGGCGGAATCGTTTCCAGAATCGTGTCGAACAGCGGCTTCAGGTCCTTCCCCGGCTGGTCCAGCTCGTGCGTCGCGGTCCCCGCGCGGCTCGACGTATAGAGGAAGGGGCAGCTGAACTGCTCGTGCGACGCGTCGAGATCCATGAGCAGCTCCAGCACTTCGTCATGCACGCGCATCGGCTCGGCATCGGGCCGGTCGATCTTGTTGACCAGCACGATCGGCTTGAGCCCCAGCGCGAGCGCCTTCCCCGCGACGAAGCGCGTCTGCGGCATCGGCCCCTCCGCAGCATCGACGAGCAGCAGGAAACCGTCCACCATCCGCAAAATGCGCTCGACTTCGCCGCCGAAATCGGCGTGCCCCGGCGTGTCCACGATATTGATTTTCGTGTCGCCCCACCGAACCGAAGTGTTCTTCGCCAGGATTGTAATGCCGCGCTCACGCTCGAGCGGGTTGGAATCCATGACCCGCTCCGCCACGTGCTGATTGGCGCGGAACACCCCCGCCTGGCGGAGCATCTGATCCACCAGCGTGGTCTTGCCGTGGTCGACGTGCGCGATGATCGCGATGTTACGAATCTTCACCGAGTTACGGCCCCCTGAATGAGGGGCGCAGTATAACCAGGGCGGTAAGAGGCGGTAAAGGGCGGTACCGTCTCCTACCGCCGCGTACCGCCTCTTTAGTCACAAATCGGCTCTCGTTCGACCTGGACGGTGACATGCTGGATGCCCAGGGCCTGCATCCGATCTTGCACCTCTTCCAGCACCGGCTGGTTGTCACTGGGGTTCTTCACGACGACGTGCCCGCTCATGGCGACCACGCCGCTCGTGACGGTCCAGAGATGCAGATCGTGGACGGAGTCGACGCCGGGGACCGAGGAGATGCGGTCGTGCACGTCGGCGAGCGCGATGTGCGACGGCGTCGCCTCGAGCAGCACGTCGCTGCTCTCCTTCACGAGCCGCCAGGCGCTGGTCAATACCAGGGCGCCGATCAAGACGGAGATCAACGGATCGGCCAGCGTCCAGCCGGTCGTGATGACGATGATGCCCGCGATGAGCGCGCCGACCGAGCCGAGCAGATCACCCAGGACGTGGAGATAGGCACCGCGTTGATTGAGGGAGTGCTCGTGGCCGCGGTGCAGCACCAGGGTCGCGCCGAGATTGGCGACGAGGCCCACCGCCGCGACGACGAGGAGCAGCGCGCCGTTCACGGGTGGCGGTGCCCGGAAGCGCTGCCACGCCTCGTAGCCGATGCCGATCGCGATCGCGAACAACACGGCGCCGTTCACCAGCGCGGCGAGGATTTCGAGCCGCATGTAGCCGAACGAGCGCTGCGGCGTCGCGGGCCGCTGCGCGATCCAGGCGGCGAACAGCGCCAGCGCGAGTGCCGCCACGTCCGCCAGCATGTGTGCCGCGTCGGCGAGCAGCGCGAGCGAACCGGCCAGCACGCCGCCCGCCAGCTCGACGACCATCACGACGGCGGTGATCCCGAGGGCGAGCGTCAGCCGCCGTCGGGTTTCGACGTTGAGCGGCGCGCGATAAGTGCAGTGGGCTTCAGCGGGCAGCACGGATGTGTCCTCGGCGCAAATCTAATACTATTAGGCCGTGAACGTCCTGGGCCTGCGGCTCCTGGCTATCGTCGCGCTGGTGGCGATCAACGCCTTCTTCGTGGCGGCGGAGTTCGCGCTCGTCGCCTCACGCCGCACGCGCCTCGAGGCGATGATCCGCCGCGGCGACGCCAAGGCGCGGATCGTTCGCAAAGCGCTCGGCAACCTCTACCGTCTGCTTTCGGCCACCCAGCTGGGCATCACGCTCACCTCGATCCTGCTCGGATTCGTCGCCGAGGACACGGTCGCGCACCTGTTTCGCGGCTGGTTCGCCGCGCTGCCGCCGGCGCTCGATTTCCTCGCTCGCGGCGGCGTCGCATCCGTCGTCGCGGTCGCCGCGGTGTCCTTCCTGCACGTCGTCTTTGGAGAGCTGACGCCGAAGGCCTGGGCCATTACCTACCCCGAGGCCACGAGTCGCTGGGTCGCGACGCCGCTGATCGCGTTCTCGTGGATCACCCGCCCGTTCAACTTTGTGTTGAACTGGAGCGCCCGCGTCGTACTGCGGCTGCTCGGCATCACCAGCACGAATCCGCAGCTCGACCGCGTGCATTCACCGGAAGAGATTCGCATGCTGGTCGAGCAGAGCCGCAAGACCGGCGGCATGGAAGCCGGCGACGCCCGGCTGCTCGAAGGCGTGTTCGAGTTCAGCGAGAAGAACGCGCGCGAGGTCATGACGCCGCGCACCGAGATCGTCGCGCTCCCCGCCGGGTCGTCGCTCGCGGAAGCCGCCGATCGCGTCGCCGCCGCGGGCCGCTCGCGCTACCCCGTCACCGGCGAGTCCCTCGACGACGTCGTCGGCATCGTGCACGCCAAAGACATCCTCCGCGGCTTGCTGTCGGGCTCGGACGCACCCGTCCAGGACATTGCGCGGCCCGCGTTCTTCGTGCCCGGCACGCGCGAAGTGGAGGACGTGCTCGCCGACATGAAGCGCCAGAAGGTGCACCTGGCGATCGTGCTCGACGAGTTCGGCGGCACCGCCGGCCTCGTGACGATGGAAGACCTGCTCGAGGAGATCGTCGGCCCCATCTACGACGAGTACGACAAGGCGCCCCCCCCGGCGGTGGCGAGCTCGGCCGCGACGCACGGCAGCGGCGGGGGGGGGGGCGGGGGCGTGCCGATTATCAGCGGCAACACGGAAATCGACGAGGTCAACCGACTGCTGAGATTGAGCGTCGACGGAGGAGACTACACCACGATCGGTGGGGTGCTGTTCGGGAAGCTTGGCCGTCTGCCCAAGGTCGGCGATCGTGTGAGCCTGCAGGGCGCGACGTTCGAGATCCTGAAGATGGACGGCCGGCGCGTCGGCAGCGTGCGCGTCTGGCCCGCGACAACGCACGCCACGGAGCCGTCGCCCTAACGCGCCGCGGGCGCCCCCGCCCCTGCCCCTGCCCCTGCCCCTGCCTTCCGCGAAAGCGCGAGCTCCACCGCAAGCTCCATGGCCGCGCGCATCGAGCCGGGGTCCGCGATTCCCTTCCCCGCAATGTCGAACGCCGTGCCGTGATCGGGTGACGTGCGAATGAACGGCAGGCCGAGCGTCACGTTCACGCCGGTACCGAAGCCCGACACCTTCACTGCCGTCATCCCGACGTCGTGGTACGGCGCCAGCACGGCATCGAATTCGCCGCGGAGCGCTCTTACGAACACCGTATCGGCGGGCAGCGGTCCCGCGGCTCCCAGCGCCTGCGCCGCCGGCTTGAGCACGCGCTGGTCCTCGTCACCGAACAGGCCACCCTCACCCGCGTGCGGGTTCAACGCGCAGACGGCGAGCCGCGGCGCCTCAATCCCCCACCAGCGCCGCAACGCCTCGGTCGCAATCTGGCCGGCCTGGACGATCCGCTCGGTGCTGATCGTCGCGAGTGCGTCGCGCAGCGAGATGTGCGTCGTCACGAGCACCACGCGCAGCCGTCCGGTCGCCATCATCATGGCGACGCGCACATCGCCGGCGAGATGCGCGAGGAATTCCGTGATGCCGGGATAGCGGTAGCCCGCGGCGTTCAGCGCGATCTTGTGGACCGGTCCCGTGACGATGGCGTCGACGTCGCCCGCCAGTGCGAGCCGCGCCGCGGCCTCGACGCCCTCGGCGGCGACCTTTCCGGCCGCCGCGTCCGTGGACGCCCCGTCTTCCCAACCCCCGACGATCCGCACGTCCGCATTGATCGGCTGGCGGAGTGCCTTGCGCACCACCTCGGGCCCGATCCCGCGCGGATCGCCCACCGCCACCGCCAACCGCGGCCTCGGCGTCGTCATGTTAGAGCCGGACGTCGACGTAGGTCTGCTTCTTCAGTTGATCGATGAAGTGCCGGATCGCGAGCTGATCGCTCAACGATTGCCGAATCTTCAGTTTCACGTCGTCGAACGTCACGTCGCCCGCCGGATGCCGCGCGGTCACCTCGGCCACGGCGAATCGGGGCTGCGCCGTGCCTCTTCCGAGCTCGATCACGGGTTTGAGGCCGAGGGTCGTGTCGCTGTTCAGCACCGCTGCGTAGGCGGGCGGCAGATCGGTGACCGACGCCTCCTCGGCAAGCTTCGACTCCTGCGGATCGCCGTAGCGATTGGCGAGCGAGTCGAACGTCCCGGGGCCCAGGTTGCCGCGCGCGATGGCGTCGTGCAGCGAGTCCGCCAGATGGCGCGCCAGCGCGATCTGCGCCGGGCTGAGCTCGGGCATGATCAGGATGTGCCGCGCCAACACTTCGGCGGGTTGGGTACGCTCGACCCTGATGACGTGGAAACCAAATGTCGTCTCGACGGGCGGCGAGATCTCTCCCGGACGCATCCGAAACGCCACATCCTCGAACTCCTTCACCATCACACCTCGCCGGAACCACCCCAGCTCGCCGCCCTGGCTCGCGGACACGCTGTCGGCGGAGAACCGCTTCGCGGCGTTGCCGAAATCGGCGCCGTGGCGCAGCTCGACGACGAGTGACTCGGCGCGGGCGAGCGCGCGGGCGCGTGCCGCGGAATCGGGCACCGGCTTGATCACGATCTGACGGAACGAAATCGTCGCCGGCCGCTTCGGTTGCTGCGCGCGATTCTGCTCCCAGAACTCGCGCATCTGCGCATCGGTCGGCGGAATCGGCCGCAGCTTGCCTTTCTGGCGCTGCGCCTCGATCAGCCGCTGGGCGTACAGCTCGCGCCGCTGCTGGTCGGCGAGCCAGCGCCGCCACTCCTCGACCGATCCGAAGCCCGCTTGACGAATCTGGTCCCGGAACTCGGACTCCGAGCTGAACTGCTTGTGCACGTTCTGGTAGGTCTGCTCGACTTGATCCAGCACTTCCTGGTCCGTGACTTTGATCGTCGTGTCGCGCTGCGCCTGCTGGACCAGAATCTCGAGCTCGATCAGGCGGTCGAGAATCTGGTGCCGCAGCAGCTCCCGACCGGCCGAATCGGCCGGAATCGTCTGGCCCTGCGCCTGGGCCTGGACCATCTCTTCCTGAATCTGCGAGGCGAGAATCGGCTTCGTGCCCACCACCGCGACGATGCGATCGAGGGGTTGCTCCTGCGGCTGCTGCGCGCTCGCCGTGCGGGCTACGGCGACGCAGATGGCGAGCAGGACGACGGCGCGCTTCATCGCGGCGGCCGCGCTCCGGGCGCGCGATGCGCGGTGTCGACCGGGGCGGGACCCGGCGCCGGCACCATACGCGGCGCGTTCTGTGGCCCATTCGGCGCGCCCTGCGCGCGGGTCGAGTCGCCGCGCAGCTCCTGTGCGCGCTCGAGTGCCCGGCGGACGCCCGCTTCGTCGACTGTCCAATGCGCGCGGTCGCGCAGCGTCTCCGCCAGGAACGGCGGCACCGGGAAGAAGCGCGCGCGCCCGTGCAGCACTTTTTCGAGATAATCGTTGACGCGGGCCATGGCGAAGTCCACGCGCGCGGCCGGCGTCGGCGCAGAGTCCCGCAGCATCACGGGCGACAGATTGAGAATCGACCCCAGCATCATGATCGCCGAGTCGTGCTCGGCGCGCACTTGCTGCCAGTCGTCCGCGGTGAGCGTCACTTTCGCGGAATCGGCTTCCTGGATGAGCAGCTGGCGCTGCGTGATCGCCTTGAGGAACTGGTTGATCTGTTCATCGCTCGCGTTCGGCAAGGCTTGCGGAATCTGTGGGTCGAGCGCGGCGAGCCAGCGGACGAGGTCGCGCTCTCGCAAGGAGCCACCGCGATAGCTCACCAGCACGCGACCGCTCGTGCGTGCCGTCTCCATGTCCTGCACCGCGGTACGGACGTACGACGGCGCACGACTCGACACCTCGATGCGCTTGCGGATCGCGAGGCTGTCGAGATACACGGAGTCCGCGTGCATCACGATCCGATCCTGCAGCGCGACCTTGAAGGAGTCGCGCACTTCGGCGAGCGGCGGGCGCCGAATGATGTGGAAACCGAACGGACTCTTGATCACCGGACTCACTTCACCGGGGCCGAGTTGCCACGCGGCGTCCTCGAACGCCTGCACGTACGCGCCGCGTCCCGAGAGACCGAGCGAGCCGCCCTGCGCCTTCGAGCCGGGGTCGTCGGAGTACCGCGTGGCGAGCTGCGCGAAGCGCGCGCCGGCGCTGCGGGCCTGCGGCAACAGCTGCTCCGCCTGCCGCCTCTTCTTCGCGGTGATGCTGTCGGGGGCGCCGGGCGGCACTTGGAGGAGGATGTGCTGGAAGATGCGCTGCTGTCCCGCGTTGTACGCGGAGTCCACTTGCTGCGCCGACAGATCGCCGCGCGCCGTCATCTTCTCGTGCAGGCGGTCCCATTTGAGCTGCGAGACCACCGGCCACATCGCCGCCATCACGGTCGCCGAATCGCGCAGGTCGTGCCCGGCCGCGAGCTCCTGGGCGAACAAGGCGTAATCGACCCACACGTACGCGACGCGACTCAGCGCCACCGGATCGAGCGGCACCTGCTTGCTGCCGCCGGCCCATTCGGCGACGCGATCGACGCTCAACGTCTGGCTGTTCGCACGCGCCACTAGGTCGGCCCGCGGGGAGAACGCATCCCGCAAGGCGTCACACCCCCACGTCACCAACAGGACCGTGGAAGCCAGCGCCGGCAATACCAGACTCGAACGTCGCATCCGTTTCCTCTTTCTCTGGTTAATCGTGGTGGTCCCGCAGAACGGCGGTAAGCGCCCGCACCAGACCTGGCCCGATGGACTCTCCGCCGAGCCGGCGGAGCCTGAGGGAGAGCGGCACCGCTCGCCGCACGTCGGCTTCGAACTGCACGGCCTCGAGGGCAACCTGCAGCCCCGCCAGCCGCGGGGTCGCGTCACGCCGGAACGTCAGCCGGGCCTCATCGCCTTTGATCAGAATCGCTTCCAGGCCCGCCCGCGCGCCGAGCGCCCGCAGCTCAGCGACCAGCAGCAACCGCTCCGCATCCGCCGGCAGCGGCCCAAACCGGTCGCGCAGCTCGTCACGAACGGATTGAATCTCACCTGGTTGGTCCGCGCGCGCCAGCCGCCGATAGATATCGAGCTTCGTGTCGTCGTCGCCGACATAGTCGTCCGGCAAATGCGCGGGCGCGTCGAGCGTGACGTCGGGCGGCGTGAACTCCTCCCTCGTCCCTCGTCCCCCGTTCCCGACCTTGAGCGCTCGCACTGCGTCTTCGAGCCACCGCAGGTACATGTCGAAACCCACCGCCTGGACGTGCCCCGACTGCTCGCCGCCGAGCAAATTGCCCGCGCCTCGCAGCTCGAGGTCTCGTAGCGCGATGCGATAGCCCGATCCCAAATCGGTATGATGCTCGAGCACTTGCAAACGTTCCTCGGCGTGCGCGTCGACGAGATCGGGCACGAGTAAGTAGCAGAACGCGCGCCGGTGACTCCGACCGACGCGCCCGCGCAGCTGGTAGAGCTGCGCCAGACCCAGCCGATCGGCGCGATCGACGATCATGGTGTTCGCGTTCGCCACATCGAGGCCGGATTCGACGATCATGGTCGAGACCAGGATGTCGACCTCGCCGCGCACGAACCGCCCCATCACCGCCTCGAGATCGGATTCGCGCATCTGCCCGTGCGCGACGGCCACACGCGCCCGCGGCGCGAGCGCCTGCACGCGCGCGGCGATCGTGTCGATCGTCTCGATGCGGTTATGGACGAAATAGACCTGGCCGCCGCGATCGAGCTCGCGCGCCATCGCCTCTTCCAACAGCCCGTCGTCCCACGGCTCGACGAACGTGAGCACCGGCGAGCGATCCTTCGGTGCCGTCTCGAGCAGCGCGAGGTCGCGCAAGCCGGCGAGCGAGAGATGGAGCGTACGGGGAATGGGCGTCGCGGTCAGCGTCAGCACGTCCACGCTGAGCTTGAGCGTCTTGAGGCGCTCCTTGTGCCGCACGCCGAAGCGGTGCTCTTCGTCGACGATCAGCAGGCCGAGATCCTTGAACGTGACGTCGGGCGACAGCAGCCGATGAGTGCCGATGACGATGTCGACGTCGCCCGCGGCGAGTCGCTGCACCAGCGGCGCGGTCTCCTTCGCACCGCGGAACCGGGACAGGACCTCGATCCGAATGGGGTAATCGGCCAGCCGCTCCCGAAACGTGCGACCATGCTGCTCGGCGAGAATCGTGGTGGGCACGAGGACGGCGACCTGCTTCCCCGCCTGTACCGCCTTGAACGCGGCGCGCACCGCGACTTCGGTCTTGCCGTACCCGACGTCGCCGACGAGCAGGCGGTCCATCGGACGCGCGCGCTCCATGTCGCGCTTCACCTCGTCGGAGGCGCGACGCTGATCCGGCGTGTCTTCGTAAAGGAAAGCGGACTCGAGCTCACGCTGCCACGGCGTGTCCGGCGGGAACGCGTAACCGGTGGCGAGCTGGCGGCGCGCGTAGAGATCCAGCAGCTCCGCCGCCATCGCCCGAATCGCGGCTCGCGTCTTGTCGCGCTGCCGCTGCCACGTCGTCGCGCCGAGTCGGTGCAGCCGCGGCGGGGGGGCGTCGCCGTCGCCGGTCGTGTGATACGGCTCGAGCTGATCGATGCGATACAGCGGCACGTTCAGGCGATCGCCGCCCTCGTACTCGACCACCGCGACGTCGAGCGTCGCGCCGTCGGCGCCCACGGCAATCGTCTGCAATCCCCGATAAATGCCAATGCCGTGCTCGAGATGGACGACGTAGCCGCCGGGCGTGAGCGGGCGCGAGGCGGCGGTGCTGACCGCGCTGCGGTAGCGCCGCGGCCGCCGGAGCCGCCGCGCGCGCCGGAAGATCTCGTGATCGGTCAGGACGCGCAGCACCGGCATAATGAATCCGCCGTCGAGCGCCCCCACCGCCAGGGTCGCCCGATCGGTGCCCAGCAATTCCTCGAGGCGCTCGAGCTGGCCCTCGTTGTCGCACAGAATCACCGTCGCCGGCGGTTCGGCGACGATGTGGCGCAGGCGCTTGATGTCGCGGTCGACGTGCTCGGGGGGCGCCAGCGGAAAGCGCTGCTCGGTCTCGGCATCCGACAGGCCGACGCGGGCAAGCGCCGCAAGACGACTGCGCCACACGGCCGGCTCGATCAGGAGCTCGTCGCGCGATGGGGGCTCTTCACCCATGCGCCGGGCGACCTCGAGGTGGTGAGCGGCCTCCGACCAGGCGCGGGTCACTTCCTGCTCGACGGCGGACTCCTGATCGATCACGACGATCGTGTCCGTCGGTACCAGCGCGAGCAGATTACTCCGCCGCGTCGCCGTCGCATCGGCTTCCAGCCGCTCGGATTTGACGGGCAAGATCGTGACACGTTCGAACGCGTCGCCGGAACGCTGGCTGTCGAGGTCGAAGCCGCGAACGGAGACGACTTCGTCTCCCCACCACTCGATGCGCGCCGGCACGGCCATGCCGAAACCGTAAACGTCGAGAATGCCCCCGCGGACGCTGTACTGCGCCACCTCGGTGACTGTCGGTACACGCGCGTAACCCATCGCGTCGAGTCGCTGCGTCGTGTCGGCCAGCCGCCTTTCCTTCTTACTGACCTCGATCACCAGCCGCGCCTGCTCGAGCGCCGCAGGGACGGCCGTGCGTTCAGCCGTCGCGCGTGCGGTGGTGACGAGGACCCGCATCGCCCCTCCCCCCCGGAGCAGCCCGTCGAGCGTCTCGATCCGCTCGCCCGCGAGCTCGTAATGCGGCTCTTCGGCGCCGAGCGATTCGCGTTGCGGGTAGAGGGCGGGAGCGGCCGGCCCGAGCAACGTCTGAAGATCCGCCAGCCAGCGCTCTCCGTCCGCAGGGGTCGGCGCAACCACGACGAACAGTCGCTGCGGAAGATGCCGCGCGAGGGTCGCGAGGAGGACGGCGGGACTCGAGCCGGGAAGTCCCCCCACGCCGATGCGCGTTCCGGCGGATGGAAGCCGCTCGATCAGGGAGCGCGTGGCCGGAAGCTCATCGAACCGGTCGAGCAGGAAGTCGAGCGGCATCAGTGCGTGCGAGTCGCGACTCCCAGTTCGGCAGCCGCGAGGATCAGCGCCAGCACGAGCAGCATGGCACTCAGGTCGGCACGGCGGGTGCCGGCGAAGCGTGCGGCGGCAAACTGATCAGGAGAGAGGACCTCGACGCGCCGGCTTCCCCCCAACGCCGCGGTGGCGAGAGCGGGAGGGGCTGGCGAAAGATCGGATTCTCGCGGATCGGGCCCGAACACGGTGGCGCCCAGGGTGTCGGTTCCCCGCGTGCGGAACTCGACGTGCGGCGCCCCCTCCGCCGTCGCGACCTCCGATTCGCCGACGATGATGCGATTGACGAGTCCGTCGATGAACGGGACGAACCCGGACGCCGCCGGAAGCGCCGTCCATGCGGTGTCGAGCCGGCTGCCCAACAACAGGACGCTCCCTGCCCGCACCAACCACGGCTCGCCGTTCACGGTCGCAAGGGCGTCGGCTCCCTGTTCGCCGTCCCCCTGCGGGACGATTCGGTAGCGGCGGCTGACGGCTGCGCCCGCGATCATCGGCAGCTGCGCGGACGCGATCGGCCCGGGCGTTCCTGTTTCTCCCCAACGCCACGACACGCCGCGCGCGAGCAGTGCGCGATTCGCTTGCCCGAGCAGCGCCGGATCAGCCGGCGGCTCCACCACGACACGCGCCGCCCCGCCCGGCGGGGCGTCGCCGCCGGTGATGACGACCTCGGAGCCATCGACGATGCGGCGAGCATCGCGCAGCACGCCGAGCGCCGCGGTTACGAAGGGTCCAGCCCCCGGCGTCGCGGTGACGCGGGCGGGCGGTGCAACGCGCCAGGCAAAGGGCCGGCGGTCGTCCGCGCGCAGCTCGTCCGGCTCGAGTGCGGCTTCTCCCACCCACCAACCGGGAGTCAGCGTTTGCGCCGGGAGTGAGACCGTGACGGCGGCATGGACGCCCGTATCGCCGCTCGCCGCATTCCCGAGCGTCGCCAGCCCACGAGCGGCCACTTCGCCCCGGTCACGGCCGCTGCCGATTCGAATCGTGACCGGAACGGGCTGCGGTGTTGGCCCGCTCAGCTCGATGATCGCGGCGCCCTCACTCACATGCACCGCAGCGATGCCTTGATTCGCAACTGCGCGACCAGCCGCAAGCACGAGCACGCGCGCGCCGGCCGGGACGCCGGGATCGCCCGGACCGAACGCGGTGCGCTGCAGGTCACTCAATACTTCCACCTCGCGACCCGGCAGGGGTTGGCCGTCGACTAAACGCGCAGCGCGGCGGACCGCGTCGACGAGATCCAAGCGTTGCCAGCCGGGATGCGTGCTGTCGATCGTCGCAAGCAGCTCCTCGCGCGTTCCGCCGCGCACCACGCCGTCGCAGAGCATCAGCCAGGCCCGATCCGCCGGGGTCGTGCTCGCCACCGTCGCGTGCGCGTTGACTCGCAGCCGGTCGAGCACGAGCCCGCCATCGACGACGGCCGCAGCAGATGGCGAGTTATCGAGGATGACCACAACCGCGGTCGGCTCGTGTGCGCTTCCGACGCCCGCGCGCACACGAACGAGTGGGCGCGCGGCTGCCATGACGATGGTGACGATCAACGCTGTCCGCAGGATGAGTAACAGCAGATGTCGCAGTCTCAAGCGGCGCGCACTTTCACGCTCGGCCTCGCTGAGATAGCGCACCGCCGGGAAATCCATCTCAGGTGGAATACGCCGCTGCAGGAGGTGCAGAAGCGCGGGGATCGCCGCGGCAGCGAGTCCCAATAGCGCGAGCGGATGAATGAAATTCACGTGAGCAAACGCAACGCCATGCCGAACGGCATGTCGGTCAGCACATGGTGGTAGGCCACACCGTGGCGGCGGCACGCTTTGCGCCATGCGGCGATCTCGCGTCGCACCGTATCCGCGTACGCACGCGCGAGCTCGCGGGGGCGCACGACCACACTCACCGAGGACTCTGGATCACGAAACCGCACTTCCGGTGGGCCGCCGAGCTCGGCCTCGGCCGGATCCATCAGGTGAAACACGACGACCTGATGCCCGCGATGACGCAAATAGCGCAGCGCCGCCAACGCCAGCTCGCGATCGAACAGGAGGTCCGAGACCAGCACCACCATGCCGCGGCGCGCGAGCAGCGCGGTGAGGCGCTGCAGCGCTGCGTGCGCTGCCGTGCCGTGCCCATCCGGCGTCTCGATCAACGCGCGCACGATCCGGGTCCACTGGCCGGCCTTGACCCGTGCGGGGATCACTTGTCGCACCTGCTCATCGAATGTGATGAGCCCCGTCGCGTCGCGCTGCCGCAAGAGGATCAGCGCGAGCGCCGCCGCCAGGCGATCGGCATACGCGCGCTTGGTCAGCCGCTCCGGCGCCCCACGCCACACCATTGAGCGGCTCGCGTCTACGAGGATCATCGAGCGGAGATTGGTCTCTTCTTCGAACTGCTTGACGAACAGCCGGTCGGAACGGCCCAACATCCGCCAATCGAGGTAGCGGAGCTCGTCACCCGGCTGATACGCGCGATGCTCCGTGAACTCCACCGAAAAGCCCTTGAACGGGGAGCGATGCACACCAGCCAAGAAGCCCTCGACCACACCCTCCGCGACGATCTCGATGCCCCCAAGCCGCGCCACTTCCGCCGGGTCCAGCAGGTCTAGCCGCTGTGGCACGAGTTGTCCTTGCTATGGGACATGTGGGAATCGTCGCATGAGAGCCAAGTCATTACGAGAATATAATTTAGCTAGACACGGCCGCTGGCACAGTCTCTGCTTTAGAGCAAGCGGGAGGCTACCTATGTTCACCAACGTCGCGTTGCTCAGTCTGGCCCTGGCGTCCACACCCACGGTCCGAGATCCGTCCGTCTACCGTCCGCGCATCGAGTTGTGGACGAATCGCGGCGATGCGGCCGTTTATACCCGTGGTGAGCGGGTGCGGCTGTATTTCCGACTCGATCAGGACGCCTACGTCACGATCTTCCGCGTCGATACCGATGGTCGCGTGCGCGTGCTGTTTCCGCGCGAGCCCTGGGAAGACAACTACGCGCGGGGCGGGCGTGACTTCGAGGTCGACGGGCATGAGCTTTCCGAGGAAGCGTTCACAATCGACGACTATCCCGGTGTCGGTTACCTGTTCGCCGTCACTTCCGCCGATCCGTTCCAGTACGACCGCATCGAGAGCGGCGATCATTGGGACTACCGCGTTATCGCCGATGGTCGCGTACGCGGCGATCCGTATGTCGCGATGACGGACCTGGCCCAGCAGATCGAGCCGGAAGGTTACGCTGATTGGGACTACGACGTCATTTCGTACAACGTGGGGCAGCACTACGACTATCCCCGCTTCTTGTGCTACGACTGCCATTCGTACGTGAGCTACTCATACTGGGACCCGTACTACAGCTCGTGCGTGCGGTTCCGCATGTTCGTGTATGACGATCCGTGGTTCTATCCATATCGCTACGGCGGCACGCGCGTGGTGTTCACTCGGCCGTACCGTCCGCAACCCCGGTTCATTTTCAAGGATTGGGGCGGCGACCGGCCGTCGCGTGAGGGATTTGTAACGCGCGAGCATGATCGGCCCGGCAACGACAACACACGCCGTGGCGTGACCGGTCGGGATCTTGGCGGACTGGGCATCATCCCGCCCCCGCACATTCGCGATCGTCGCGATCAGCCGGGCAATGGCGGCAATGGCAACGGCAACGGTAACGGCAACGGTAACGGCAACAACGGCAATGACGACCGTGGCCGTGGACGTCGTGACCGTCCGGATCGGCCCGATCAGCCGGATCGTCCGGATCGGCCGGATCGGCCGGATCGGCCGGATCGGCCGGACAATCCGAACAACCCCGATCGCCGCGATCGTCCGGATCGTCCCGATCGCCCGGACCGCCCGGACCGCCCGGACCGCCCGACGGGACCGGATGTAAGCCCGACCGTCCGCCCTCGCGACGACCGGCCTCGCGTCGAACCGCGGTTGCGAGATGCCGACCCGAAGCGGGTCGAGCCACGGCAAGAGCCACGGCGCGAGGAGCCGCGGCGTGACGAGCCACGGCGGGTCGAGCCTCGCAACGAACCGCGGTCCGAGCCGCGTCGCGCCGAGCCGCGGAACGATCCGCCGCGCAACCAGCCGGCCCCGCGCGCCGACCCACCGCGCCGGGAATCGCCGCCGCCGGCACCGCGCAACGAGCCCGAGGTCCGGCGTCGCAAGCCGTGAAGCATTCAGACTGAAACCTGACGCGCCCGATCGTAGTCCCACACGGTCGGGCGCGTTAGCTTTCCCTTCCCTTTCATCTTGTCAGAGGATCCTTGCTCGCCCTGCTGCTGCTTTCGAGCGCGTTGATCGCGCAGACCCAGAACCCCGCGCAACGCGCGGCCCAGACGATCACCCCGGCCGACATCAAGCGCCGCATCGGAATCATCGCCGACGACTCGATGAAGGGTCGCGACACGCCGAGCCCCGAGCTGGACAAGGTCGCGAGCTATATCGCGAGCGAGTACCGCCGGTTGGGTCTCAAGCCTGCAGGGGATAACGGCACCTTCTTGCAGCGCTACTCACTGGACCGCGTCCGCATCGTTCCCGACAGCTCGATGGCGTTCGTTCATGGCGGGGGCGATGCGACCTTGAAATACGGCACCGATTTCGTATTCGCGAGCAACGCGTTCGAAAGCGGGGATTATGCGGGCGGACTCGTGCTCATCACGGGCGGGCTCACCGGACCGATCACAGCGGATACCGCGGCACTGGCCGGCAAGATGCTGGTGCTCGCGTCGCCGCGACTCCGGGGGAGCGATCGCCAGCGCATCTTCTCGTGGAAACCGGCCGGCGTCGTGCTCCTGAGCTCCGCCCCTGATTCAGTGTGGGCGCAGATCGTGAACCGCATGGGCCAGGCCCAGGTGCGCGATCCCAATCGGGATGCTGCCGGCCCCGTGATCCTTGGCGCCCGCGCTGCCTCGCTCGATCCGATTCTGACTCAGCTCGGCACGAGCCTGGCCTCCGCACAGTCAGCCACCACCTTCGACGCAAAGCCGCTCGGCGACGCGCAGCTGCACATTCATGCGCGGCTGCAGGCGGTCGAGAAGAACTCCGCGCCGAATGTCGTCGCGATCCTCGAAGGAAGCGACGCGGCTCTCAAGAACGAGTATGTCGTGTTCAGCGCGCACATGGATCACGTGGGCGTCGCCGGGCCACGAGGCAGTGGCGGATGCCGCGCCCAGGGCGCCGACTCGATCTGCAATGGCGCCGACGACGACGGCTCAGGGACGGTCGCGGTCGTGGAAATCGCCGAGGCGTTCGCCGGAATGACGCCGCGGCCGAAGCGCTCGATCATCTTCCTCAACGTGAGCGGCGAGGAAAAGGGCCTGTGGGGGAGCGAGTACTTCTCCAATCACCCGGCGGTTCCGATCGCCAACATCGTCGCCGATCTGAACATCGACATGGTCGGCCGAAACTGGAAAGACACGATCGTGGCGATCGGGAAGGAGCACTCGGATCTGGGCGCGACGCTGAACCGCGTCGGCGCCGCCCATCCGGAGCTCAACATGCGGCCGATCGACGACATCTGGCCGCAAGAGAACTTCTATTTCCGGTCCGACCACTACAATTTCGCGAAGAAAGGCGTGCCGATCCTTTTCTTCTTTAACGGCACGCATGCGGATTACCACCAGCCGAGCGACTCGCCGGACAAGATCGACGCCGAGAAAGAATCCCGCATCGCACGCCTGATCTTCTACCTCGGGCTCGACGTGGCCAACGCCGCGCAGCGCCCGAAGTGGAATCCCGACAGCTACAAGAGCATCGTCACGGGCAATTAGCCGCCCAGCTCCCGGCTCACCACGACCCCCGCCCCGACTTGATCGGGACGGGGGTCGTCGCTTGGTTGGGCTCGCCCTCTGGCGCCTGCATCCGCCCATGATGAATCTTGCGTGCGTGCGGGTCCTCATCGTAGAAGACGACGCCGAGCTGGCCGGTCTGCTGCGCGACGGTCTGCGCGAGCACCGGATCGACCCGACCGTCGCCGCCACGTTCGCCGACGGACTCGGCCGCGCGCAATCCGGCGACTACGACGTCATCATCCTCGATGTGCGGCTGCCCGGCGGCAGCGGCTTCGATCTTTGCGACCGGCTGCGGCGGGGTGCCGTGGCGACGCCAGTCCTCATGCTCACCGCGCTCGACGCCGTGGACGACCGGGTGCGCGGGCTCGCCGCCGGCGCCGACGATTATCTCACCAAACCGTTTGCGTTTCGCGAGCTCGTGGCGCGGCTGCAGGCGCTCGCGCGACGGCGGGCACTCGCACTCGCGCCCCGGGCACTGCGCGTGGCCGATCTCGAAGTCGACGTCGGCTCGCGCGCGGTCCGCCGGGGTGGCCGGGAGATCGTCCTCACGGCGAAAGAGTTCGCGCTCCTCGAGCTCCTGCTGCGCCATCCCGGGCACGTTGTCGAACGCGCGGCGATCACAGCGCACATTTGGGACGACAACCACGACCCGTTCGCCAACGTGCTCGAGGTGTTGATCCGGCGGCTCCGCAGCAAGATCGACGACGGCTACGATACGAAGCTCATCCATACCGTGCGGGGCGCCGGCTACCGCATCGGCCCGGCCCCGCCATGACGCTCGACCGGCTGCGTATGCGGCTGACGTTGTGGTACGCGGCGACCTTCGTCGCGATCCTCCTGCTGCTCGGCGCCGCCATTTTCGTCGCGATCAGCGTGCAGATCGGGCGACGCCTGGACGCCTCGCTGATGTCCGCAACGGCCGCGATCACGGCGGCAACCGCGCAGCTCGAGTCGGAGCGCGCCGCGGGCGGACCGGCGGACGCAGTCGAGGAGCTCCGCATTCCCGATCGCGCGCTGTACCTGTTCGACGCCGCGGCCCGTCCCGTGACGCCCCGGCAAGCGGACGCCTGGATCGACTCCGCCGCGCAGGTCGCCGCACGAGATGGACGGGTTGACGTGCAGCGCCGGGCGCCACGCGGCGGGCAGCTGCGGCTGCACGCCGAGCGCTTCACGACGCCGTCCCGCACGACGTACGTCGCCGCCGCCGTCGCCGAGCGACCACAGATCATGGAGCAGTACGCATGGCTGATCGGCACGTTCGCCGCCGCAGCGCTCGGTGCCCTGGTGCTCGTCATCGCGGGCGGTTTCCTGCTGGCGCGACAGTCGACGCTGCCCGTCGAGCGCTCGATGGAGCAAATGCGACGCTTCATGGCCGACGCGGCGCACGAGCTGCGCACACCGGTCACCCTGCTGCGCACGCGCACCGAAGTCGCACTCGCCCAACCGCGCGACCCGGGCGGCGACGCCGCTGCATTCCAGGCGATCGAGCGAGAGGCGGATCGGTTGGGGGGGATCGTCGGCGATCTGCTCACCCTCGCGCGCGCCGATGCGGGAGAGCGCCGCGTCGTCCGCTCCAGCGTCTTCTTGGACGACATCGCGTCGCAGGCCGTGGGCGCCGCGCGCATGCTTGCCGAGCGAAAGGGCGTGAGCCTGGTCGTCGGATCGTTCGATGAGGCGCAGATCCTCGGCGACGCTGAGCTGGTCGAGCGCCTGCTGTTGATCGTGCTCGATAACGCCATCAAGTACACAGCCGCGGGAGGCACGGTGCGGCTCGACGTTTCGACGCGAGACGGCAAGCGGTCGGTGATCGTGACCGACACCGGCGTCGGCATCCCCGCCGAGGAGCTGCCCCGCGTATTCGAGCGCTTCTATCGCGGCGACCGCGCGCGCCACCAGGCGGAGGGTGCGGGGCTTGGCCTGCCGATCGCGCGCTGGATCGCGGAGCTGCACAACGCGCGTTTGTCACTCACATCCGACGGGAAGGGGACGCGAGTCCAGGTCGATTTCCCGCTGCCTGTAAGCCTCCTGTAAGGTAGGCCCGCTAGTTTCCCGCCATGCTGCTCGCGCTCATGGCGCTCCTGCTCCAGCAACCGGTGACGCGCGCCGACGCCGTGACCGCCGCGCTGACGCGCGGCGCGCGCGTGGGGATCGGCCGCGCGGACACCACGGCGGCGCTCGGAGCGGTGCGTACCGCCCGCGCCTTTCCCAACCCTACGCTGTCGGGCAGTTATACGAAGGACACGCCGAACTACCACGCGCTCGGGGACCTGCCGCTCGACCTGCCGTGGCTGCGCGCGCCGCGCATCGGCGCCGCCGAGGCGGCGCGCGACGCCGCGCGCTATCAGTTCGCGTTCGACCGCGCGGCCGTTCAGTTCGACGTCGACACCACGTACACCCGCGCGCTCGCCACCGCCATGCACGCTCGCTTGTCGCGCCGCACGGCGGACGACGCGGACAGCCTCCGCAAGATCGCGCAGCTGCGACGGGACGTCGGCGATGTGAGTGAGCTCGACGTACGGCTCGCCGCCGTGAACGCCGGCCAGCTGGAAAACGCCGCCGTCGATGACTCGCTCGCGGCCGTCGGCACACTCCTCTCGCTCCAACTACAGATGGGTTTGGGTGGAGACCAGCCGAGCATCGTACTGGTCGACTCGCTGATCACGATCGACAGCACGGGAAGCGGGGCGGGCGGGGCGGGCGGGGGGGGGGCGGCCGCGCCGGCGCGCGCGGGCGAGTACTTCCCCATCGCCGCCGCGACCGCGCGACTGCGGGCCGCCGAGCGCACGCTGACGTTCACGCGGGCCAGCCGGTTCGCGCCGAGCTTCGAGTTCGGCGTAGACAAGGGCGATCCGGCGAACGCACGACCCCAGGAGCTCCTGCCGGTGATCGGGTTCTCGCTTCCCTTTCCTTTATTCAATCGCAGCGGCGGCGCGGTCACGCAGGCGATTGCCGACCGCGATCGTGCGCGGGTCGAGCTGGACCAGACGCGGCGTGAGACCGATGCCGCAGTCGCGCGCGCGAATCGCGAGCTTGTCGCCGCCCGGGCACGCGTACGGCGCTCGGCAGCGCTCGTCGCGAGCGCGGACCGCATCGCGGCGATGTCGTTGCAGGCCTACGGCGAGGGCGCGATCCCTCTCGCGAACGTGCTCGAGGCGCAGCGCAATGCCCGGGAGATCCTCGCACGCTACATCGACGATCTTGCCGCAGCCGATGCCGCCGCCCGCATGCTGCGGTGGCTGACAGCCGGTGGGGGACCCGCGCAATGATGCGCCGACGCTCGTGGGGATTGCTTCTGCTCGGTTTGGTGGCCGCGTGCCGGCACGGAGAGAAAGAACCCGAGAATGGCCCGACGGTCACGGGTGTGAGCACGGCAACCGCCGTCAGCGAGCCGTTCGCGCAGGCGATCGACGCCATCGGAACGGTGAGCGCCCGTCCCGGCAGGTACGCGGCGCTCGCGGCGCCTGGACCGACGCGGGTCGCACACATCTTCGTGGTCGCGGGGCAGCGCGTGTCCAAAGGCGACTCGCTCATCTCGTTCGAGCGCGGGCCGTTCGACGCCGCGGCGCAGAGCGCCGCCGCGACACTCGCGGGGGCGGAGCGGAACGCTGCGCGCGCGGCACGCCTGGCGCAGGCCGGCATTCTTCCCCAAAAAGACGCCGATCAGGCGGCCGCCGATCTCGCGGCCGCGCAATCCGCCGCCGTCACCGCGCGGCGGTCGCAAGAGCTCGCCACGTTGCGCGCTCCGCTCGGCGGCGTGGTGACGCGCATGACCGCGGTCATGGGCGCCTCGGTAGACGCCAGTCAACCGCTGGTCGAGGTCGCCGATCCGGCAGCGCTCGACATCGTGTTCAATGTTTCACCTGCAGAAGCCGCGCACATTCAAGGCGGCGACACGCTGTCGTTGAGCAGTGGTGAAGGGTCAAACGGCGAGGCGCTGGGAACGGCGATCGTGGTAAGCGTCGCCGTCGCCGTCGATTCCGTATCGCGCGCCGTCGCGGTCCGCGCCCGGATCGGCCGAGGGACGCCGGCGCGGCCGCTGAGAATCGGCGAGTCCGTGTCCGGGCAGATTGTGACGAGCGTGCATGCCAATGCGATCACGATTCCGGTGACCGCTCTCGTGCCCGACGGTGAAGGCTTCCGGGTCTACGTGGTCGACTCAGCCGGCTTCGCACATGCGCGGCCGGTCGAGGTCGGCGGGCGCTCGCCGGCGCGCGTCGAGATCGTGCGCGGGCTGGCGGCGGGCGAGCAGGTAGTCACGACCGGCGCCTACGGCGTCACCGACAGCGCAAAAATCGGGACGACGCGCCCGTGAGTTTGTTCGCCACGCTACGCCGCCAGCGGCGGTTCGTGTATCTCATCGTGGGCATCCTCACCGTGGCCGGCATTTGGACGGCGCTCCGACTTCCCTCGGCGATCTATCCCGAGCTCCGCTTTTCACGTATCACCATCGTCGCACAAGGCTCGACGCTCGGCGCGCGCCAGGTCGTCTTCAGCGTGACACGACCGCTGGAAGAGGCGGTGAGTATCGTGCCGGGGGTCACGCGCGTGCGCTCGCACACGATCCGGGGAGCGACGGAGATCTCGATCACCTTCGCCTCCGGCACGGACATGGATCGCGCGCTGCAGCTCGTACGCGCGCGCGTCAATCAGGTGCAGGGGTCGCTGCCCGCGGATCTGGACCTCGAGATCGAGCAGCTCACGCCGTCACTGTTTCCGGTGCTCTCCTACAACGTCGAAGGCGGCGACCCGCCGACGCTGTATGATCTCGCGCGTTACGACATCAAGCCGCTGATCTCGCGCGTGCCCGGCGTCGGCCGTGTGGACGTGCAGGGATCGGACGTGCGCGAGCTCGAGGTCATCGCCGATCCGGCACGACTGGTCGCGCATGGACTCACCTACGCCGACCTGGCGGACGGTATTCGCCACGCGATCACGGTCCAGGCGGTCGGACGCGTGGCGCAGAACTACCGGCAGTATCTGATCGTGACCGACCAGGAAGCGCACGCGGTAGACGACATCGGCAACGTCGTGTTGCGGGGAGCGGGGGGCTTGCGAGTGCGCGACCTCGCGACGGTCCAGGTCGGCACGGAAGACCACGTTCGCATCATCGCCGGCGACGGCCGACCCGCCGCGCTCATCAACATCACGCGGCAGCTCGGCGGCAACACGCTCTCGATCGCCGACAGCGTTGCGCACATCATGGCCGCGATCGCGCCGACACTGCCGGCCGGCGTCCACGTGAAGCCCGTGTACGATCAGGCACAGCTGGTGCGTGATGCGGTACGATCGGTGCGAGACGCGATGCTCATCGGGGCGACGCTGGCAGTCGTGGTCCTGCTGCTGTTCTTGCGCCACGGCCGCATCACGGCGGTCAGCGCGACGTCCATCCCGCTGACGCTCGCGATCACCGTCTTTGTCATGCGGATGCTCGGCCAGACATTCAATTTGATGACGCTGGGGGCGATGGCGATCGCCATTGGTCTGGTCATCGACGACGCCGTCGTCATCACGGAGAACATCGCCCGGCACCTGCGGCTCAGCACCGACCGCACGAGCGCTATTCGCGAAGCAGTACAGGAGCTGATCTGGCCGGTCACCACGTCCACACTCACGACCGTCGTCGTCTTTCTGCCGCTCGGTCTGCTGCAGGGTGTGGTCGGGCAGTTTTTCGCAGCGCTCGCAACGACGTTGACCGTAGCGGTGCTCGTCTCGCTGCTGCTCGCGCTCACGATCATTCCGCTGCTCGCCGAGCAGTTCGTCACCCTGCACGAAGTTGAGCCGGCCGAGGCGGGGCCGCTCCTGCGAGCGCAGGCCGCGCTCGACACGCTCGGCCCGCGGTATGAGCGTGCGCTCGGCACCGTGTTGCGCCGACCGAGGCTCGTCATCGTGGCAGCGCTGGCATTGGCGGTGGTGGGCGTCGGGCTCTGGCGCCTCGTGGAAACCGGGTTCCTCCCCGAGATGGACGAGGGCGCATTCGTGCTGGACTACTTTACCCCCGGCGGCACGGCGCTCACCGAGACCGATCGCGAAGTCGGCATTGCGGAGCGCATCCTGGCCCAAACGCCCGAAATCGAGGCCACGTCGCGGCGCACGGGCGCGGAGCTCGGCCTGTTCGCGACGGCGCAGAATACGGGTGACGTCGTGGCGCGGCTCAAACCACACGGCCGGCGCTCGCGCGACATTTTCGAAGTGATGGACGACACCCGCGACAGAATCAATGCTGCCGTGCCGCGGCTGCACATCGAGTTCGTCCAGATCCTCTCCGACGTCATCAACGATTTGGCAGGTGCGGCTCGGCCCGTCGAGATCAAGCTGTTCGGCGAACGACTCGATTCACTGGAGGCGTATGCCCGGCGGCTCGAGCCGGCGCTCGATAGCGTCGCGGGGCTGGAAGACTTCTACAACGGCGTGAGCGAGCCGTCGCCCGAGCTCTTGATGCGCGTGAACCAGGCGGAAGCGGAACGGGTCGCGCTGACGCCCGCGGACGTCGGCGACATCGTGAGCGGCGCACTGCTCGGCGTGCCGGCGGGCCAGGTGCGCAGCGAGGACCGGCCGGTGGCGGTGCGGGTGCGTGCGCCGGACTCGGTGCGATTCGATCCGCAGCGTCTCCGCTCGCTGCCGATCGCCGGGGGGACGCCGCTCGGCAGCCTCGCGTCATTCACGACGGCGGACTCGCGGATGAGCCTCGAGCGCGAGAATCAGCAGCAGATGATTGCGCTCACCGCCGACGTCAGCGGCCGCTCGCTGGGCGGCGTGATGCGCGACGTGCGCCGCGTGCTGGCGCGCCAGCCGCCGCCCGCGAGCATTCGTCTGGCGATCGGCGGTCAGTATGAAGGACAACAGAACGCATTCCGGGCGCTGCTGCTCGTGCTGCTCCTCGCAGCGGTGAGTGTGTGCGCCGTGATGGTCGTGCAGTTCGAGTCGTTCGTCGAGCCGCTCATCGTGCTACTCGTCGCGCCGGTCTCGTTCGTGGGAGCGCTCGTCATTCTCCTGATCACGGGCACGGCGCTCAACGTCGCGTCGTTCATGGGCCTGATCCTGCTCGTCGGGCTCATCGTGAAAAACGGGATCATCCTGCTCGACTTCACCAGGCTGCGGATGCGCGAGCACGGGGTCCCGCTCGAGCCAGCCATTCGAGAAGCGGCGCGGGTGCGTCTCCGCCCTATTCTGATGACGACGCTCTGCACGCTCTTCGGCCTGCTGCCCCTCGCCCTGGGGATCGGTGCGGGCAGCGAGCTGCAGCGCCCGCTCGCACTCGCTGTGATCGGCGGATTAGTCCTCTCGACGCCGATCACCCTGTTCGCGGTCCCCACGCTGCTCGTGGCGATTCGGGGAGCGGACTTCCGCCTCGGGTGACCGGTTTCGGTCTGGTGTGGTCTCAACAATCCACGACTACACCTTTTTCACGGAGTGTCTGGTATGCGCCTACGTAGCTCGCTCACCCTCGTCGCGGTGGCCGCTTTCGCCGGTTCGCTCGCCGCGCAGCAACCCACCCGCAACGTTCCCGACAGCCTGGTCTCGAAGGCGAAGATCACCGAGGACTCCGCACGCGCGGTCGCCTTGAAGCGCGCGCCGGGGGATGTGCAGGGCACGCAGCTCGAGCGCGTGCGAGGCCGTCTGATTTGGGATTTCAAGATCCAGCAGACCGGCCGGACCACGAATAGCGACGTCAAAGTGAGCGCCACCAGCGGCAAGGTCATCGCCGTCCGGGCCGGCGCCCGCGCTAAACGGTCGTCAACAACTCGGCATTCGTCTTAGCGCGTTTCATCAGCTGTAAGAGGTTCTGCATCGCCTGCTCCGGCGGGAGGTCCACCAACCCTCGCCGGAGTTTCTGTTTCGCCTCGATCGTCTTGGCGTCGGCAAGCAGCTCTTCGCGTCGCGTGCCGCTTGCAGCGATGTCGATGGCGGGATAAATCCGCCGGTCGGCAAGCGCGCGCGACAGCCGCAGCTCGGCGTTGCCGGTGCCCTTGAATTCCTCGAAGATCACGTCGTCCATGCGACTTTCGGTCTCGACGAGCGCCGTCGCAATCACCGTGAGTGATCCACCTTGAGGCACGGCGCGCGCTGCGCCGAACATGCTCTTCGGCTTGGCCAGCGCGTTGGCATCGAGCCCGCCTGACAGCGTCCGTCCGGTCCCGCGGCCGGTGGTGTTGTGCGAGCGCGCGAGGCGCGTGAGCGAATCGAGCACGATCACGGCGTCGCGGCCGAGCTCCACCTGCCGGCGGGCATGATCGAACACCATTTCCGCCGCCGCCACGTGGCGCTCGTGCGGCAAGTCGAAGCTCGACGCGACGACCTCGCCCCTGCCCCAATCGATCATCTCCGTGACTTCCTCGGGACGCTCGTCGACGAGCAGAACCAGCAGGAGCGCGCTCGGATGATTCTCGACGACCGCTTCGGCGATCGCCTGCAGCATCATCGTCTTCCCGGCTTTGGGCGGCGACACGATCAGCGCGCGCTGGCCGAAGCCGAACGGGCAGACCAGATCGACGGCGCGCTGGATGTCGGCGGTGCGCTGGCTGGACGGTTTCGGCGTCTCGAGCACGAGCGGACGGCTGGGGTGGACGGCGCCGAGCGATGCGAACTCGGGGCGGCCGTCGAGCTCTGCCGCCGCCAAGCCGTTGACCGTCGTCACGCGGCCACCGTCGAGCACGAGCAGATCGCCGCGGCGCAGGCCGGGTAGCCGGACCTGTGGGTCGCCTTTGCCGGGGAGATAGCTGTTCGCCGCCAGACGGAGGAAGCCGCCCTTGGGCGATGGGTCGAACCAGCCGGTTACGGAGGAAGGAGACATGGACGCTATATTTTACGCGCGATGCGCCAAGATCACATCCGCAACTTCTGCATTGTCGCCCACATCGACCACGGAAAATCGACGCTCGCCGACCGGCTCATCGAGCTGACCGGCACGCTCGACAAGCGGCTGATGCGCGAGCAGGTCCTCGATACGATGGACCTGGAGCGCGAGCGCGGCATCACGATCAAGCTCAATGCCGTGCGGATGAGCTATCATGCGAAGAACGGCCAATTGTACGAGCTGAACCTCATCGACACGCCGGGACACGTCGACTTCACCTACGAGGTATCGCGGTCGCTGGTTGCCTGCGAAGGGGCAATTCTCGTGGTGGATGCCTCGCAGGGAATTCAGGCCCAAACGCTGTCCAACCTGCTGCTGGCGATGGACGCGGGGCTCGAAATCATACCCGTCTTGAACAAGATCGATCTTCCAGGGGCGGAGCCGGACAAGCGCGCCCAGGAGATCCATGACCTCATCGGGACCAAGCCTGAGGAAATCTTACGCATTTCCGCGAAGGAAGGGCGAGGCGTGCCGGAGCTGCTCGAGGCCGTGGTCGCACGCATCCCGCCCCCCAGCGGCAAGCCCGGGGATCCGCTGCGCGCCCTGATCTTCGATTCCTACTATGACCGCTACCGCGGCGCCATCCCCTCCATCCGGGTTGTGGACGGCGTCCTGCAGCCGGGAATGAAGATCGCCTTCGGCGCGCACACCGGCGACGTCTACGAGGTGGACGAAGTTGGCTACCTGCAGCTCGGCCACAAGCCCACCGAGCAGCTGGAGGCCGGTGAAGTGGGCTACGTGGTCGCCAACGTGCGCGGCGTGCGCGAGATCCGGCCGGGCGACACGGTGCTGGACGCGGAGCATCGTGACCTCCCGCTGCTTCCCGGATATCGCGACATCCAATCGATGGTGTTCGCGGGACTCTACCCGACGAACGCCGAGCAGTACGAGGAGCTGCGCGACGCGCTCGCGAAGCTGCAGCTGAACGACGCGTCGCTGCACTATGAGCCCGAGACGTCGGTCGCGCTCGGCTTCGGGTTCCGCTGCGGCTTCCTCGGCCTCTTGCACATGGAGATCGTGCGCGAGCGGCTGGAGCGTGAGTTCGATCTCGACCTGATCAGTACGGTCCCCAACGTGGAATACCACGTCTACAAGACCGGCGGCCAGATGGAGCTCGTCGAGAATCCCAGTCTCCTGCCCCACGGCTCCGAGGTCGACCGGGTGGAGGAGCCGTACGTGAAGGCGCGCATCTTTGCGCCGTCCGATTACATCGGCGGCATCATGAAGCTGGGCCAGGAACGCCGCGGCGTGTATCGGGGCATGCAGTATCTCGACCCGACGCGCGTCGAGTTCGACTGGGAGTTTCCGCTCGCCGAAATCATCTTGGACTTCTACGACAAGTTGAAGACGATCTCGCGCGGGTACGCATCGCTCGATTACGAGTTTCTCGAATACCGGCCCGGCGAGCTCGTGAAGCTGGACATGCTGCTGAACGGCGAAGCGGTCGACGCGTTCAGCGTGATCATCCATCGCGACAAGGCGTACGAGTACGGCCGCAAGATCGCGGAGAAGTTGAAGGACCTGATCCCACGGCAGCTGTTCGAGGTGGTGATTCAGGCCGCGATCGGCACCAAGGTGATCGCGCGCGAATCGATCCGGCCGCTGCGCAAGAACGTGACCGCGAAGTGCTATGGCGGCGACGTGACGCGCAAGCGCAAGCTGCTCGAAAAGCAGCGCGAGGGAAAGAAACGCATGAAGCAGGTGGGCACGGTCGAGATCCCGCAGGAAGCGTTTCTCGCCGTGCTGCAGGTTGAGTAGCCTCGTCATCCAGACCGCGTTTCTCGGCGACGTCGTGCTGACGACGCCGCTCCTGAGCGCGCTCGCCGCGCGTCATGGGCCCGTGGACGTCGTCACCACGCCGCTCGCGGCGCCGCTGCTCGAGACGCATCCCGCGGTCCGTCAGGTGATTGCCTACGACAAGCGAGGGGCCGACCGGGGCTGGAGCGGCATCCGAAGATTGGGAGCGCAGCTCAGGACGGCGCGTTACGAGCGCGCTTACCTCGCGCATCGGTCGCTCCGCTCGGCGACGTTGGCGCTGTTGGCGCGGATTCCCAAGCGGATCGGGTTCTCGGGCGGCTGGTCCTTCCTCTATACAGAGCGAAGACCCAAGCCCCGAACGGGTCACGAAACGGACCGTTTGCTGGCCCTCGCCAATGAAGCCCCGGACGTCTATCCTCCCCAGCTACAGCCCACGGCGGAGGATGAGCGGGCGGCGGCGGCGGCGGCGGCGGCGGCGGGGGCTGGAGCGCTGATCGATGGATCGTTCGTGGCGCTCGCGCCCGGTTCGATCTGGGGGAGCAAGCGATGGCCGTACTTCGCGGAGCTGGCGGCGTGGCTTGCGAAGCACGTCGGCCTGGTGGTTGTGGGGGGCGCGGACGACGTCGCGTTGGGGGAAGAGATTTGTAGGGCGGCGAAGGGCGGCGAAGGGCGGCGAACGGCGGTGAATGCCTGCGGCAAGCTCACATTGCGGCAATCGGCCGCGTTGATCGGGCGGGCGGCCGTGCTCGTGACGAACGACAGCGCGCCGCTGCACCTGGCGACCGCGATGCGGACACCGGTGATCGCGCTGTTCGGTCCGACCATCACGGAGTTCGGGTTCGGACCGGTGCGGCCGGGCGATGTCGCGCTCGGCGTCGAGCTGGAGTGCCGCCCCTGCTCGTCGCACGGGCCGCGCTCGTGCCCGCTGGGCCATCATCGCTGTATGCGCGACCTCCCCGTCGAGGTCGTGACTCAAGCAATCGAGGATCTTGGTGCGCTACGTCGTCGGAATTGATGTCGGGGGGACCAATCTCGTGGCCGGCGTCCTGGCGGAGGACGGCTCCGAGATTCATGCCGTCGTCTCCGAGCCTACGCTGGCCGCGCAGGGCGCGGATCCCGTCATCGGCCGCATCGTAAAGCTCGCCAAGGCGTCGATCAAGGAGTCCGGTAAGAAAGTCGAGGGCGTCGGCATCGGTTCTCCCGGCCCGCTCAACACAAAAACCGGCGTGGTGTTGCTGACACCCAATCTGGGTTGGACGAACATGCCGTTGCGCGATCGCGTGAGCGAAGGCCTCGGTCTGCCCGCCACGCTCGACAACGACGCGAACTGCGCCATCTACGGCGAGTGGTGGCGCGGCGCCGCCCGCGGCGCGAACTACGTCATCGGCCTCACACTCGGCACAGGCATCGGCGGCGGCATCGTCATCGACGGGGAGATCTACCGCGGCGCGACCGACTCGGCCGCCGAGTTCGGACACGTCTCGATCGACGCGAATGGGCGGCGTTGCAAGTGCGGCAACTATGGTTGCGTCGAAGCGTATGCCTCCGGGCCGGCGATCGCCGAGCGCGCCATCGAAGGCATTCAGTCGGGTGCGGAGACATCGCTGCCGCAGTACGTCAAAGGGGATCTCTCCAAACTGACCGCGCAGATCATCTACGAAGCCGCCAACGACGGTGACGAGTGGGCGCTCGAGGTCGTGCACGACACCGCGGCACTGCTCGGCGCAGCGGTCGCGAGCTTCATGAACATTTTCAATCCCGAGGTCGTGGTCATCTGCGGCGGCGTCACGCAGGCGGGCGAGAAGCTGTTCAGCCCGCTGCGCAGCGAGGTCAAACGCCGGGCGTTCAAGCCGATCTGGGAAGCCTGCAAGATCGTGCCGGGCACGCTGCCCGGGACCGCCGGGGTGTACGGCGCGGCCGCCGTCTTCATTCAGAAAAACTGGGGCCTGCGCTGAAGCGACTCGGTGTGATCGGGTCGATGGTCTGGGACACCATCTACGGCCGCGACCCCGCTCAGCCAGCCGTGCAGGAATGGGGCGGGATTTCGTACGCGCTCTCGGCCATCGACGCGACGCTGCCCGACGATTGGCAGATCGTCCCGCTCATCAAAGTCGGCCGCGATCTCGCGGCGAAGGCCAACGAGTTCTTGTCCGGCTTACGGCGCACGGCTCACGGCGCACGCTTCATCGAAGTCCCCGAGCCCAACAACCGCGTGACACTCCGCTACGAATCCGCCGAGCGCCGCTGCGAGCAGATGGCGGGCGGCGTGCCGCCGTGGACGTGGGCCGAGCTGGGGCCGTTGGTCCGCGATCTCGACGCGCTGTACGTCAATTTCATTTCCGGCTTCGAGCTGAACCTCGAGACCGCGCAACTCCTGCGGCGCGGCTTCGCGAACTTCATCTATGCCGATCTGCACAGCCTATTCCTGGGCAAGGAATCCGACGGCCTGCGCGTCCTCCGGACCCTCCCGCAGGCATCGCTGTGGTTCACTGCCTTCAATGTGATTCAACTCAATGAAGACGAGATGACGCAGCTGGGCCCAGACCCGCTCGCCACCGCCGCCGCGGCCATGCGCGCGGGCTGCACCGCGGTGATCGTGACGCTGGGCGCGAAAGGCGCCGCGTACTTCGCCGGTAATCCGATCCGCACCGCGCGCATCCCCGTGCCGCCGGTCCATCCCCCGTTTGCGGCTGACGCAAATGATCCGACCGGCTGTGGCGACGTCTTTGGCGGTGCCGCTGCCGCCGCGCTCGTGGCCGGCGCATCGATCGAGGACGCGGTGCGGACCGGTACGCAGCTGGGCACGAGAAACGTCAGCCACCGGGGAGCGACCGGCCTCCGCGATTACTTGATGGGCAAGCTCTCCGTCGCATGACACGCCTGGTCGAAGTACCGACCCAGTTCGACGACCGCTCGTTCGATCAGTTCGCGGCGGCGTACGCGCAGGGCGACGGCGGACCCGAGCGACTGTTGTTCGACGCGCATGCCGCCGAATGGGCATCGCCCTACGGGTTGGTCGGCCTGCTGGCCGCGGGCGAAGCGGCGGGCCGCAAAGGCGAGCGGCCGCTGCTCACCGCGCCGGCCAATGCCGACGTCGCGAGCTACTGGGCGCGCGCCGGATTCTTCCGCGAGGCGGGCGACCTGTTCGAGATCCACGGTAAGGTGCCGAAACTCAAGCCGGCGGTGGAGAGCGACGTGTTGCTTCCCGTGACGCCCGTGCGTGCAGCTGAAGACGTGCACGCCGTGGTGAGCACGATCCAGCAGCGCGCGTCGGCGATCCTCAGCTCGGAGTTGGGGCTCGATCCGAAGGCGACGATGGGTTTCGCTATGGCGCTTTCGGAGTCATGTCAGAATATTGTGGAGCACGCGGGCACGGGCGGTTGGGTGGCCGTGCAGGCGTACAACTGGCGGCGCAAGCTGGCGCGCCGCGTGGTGGTGATCGCCGTCGCGGATGCCGGAGTCGGGTTCCGGCATTCTCTCGAGCCCACGCAGGCGAAGCGGTTCGGCGAGCGGTGGGGCGACGCTGCGGCGCTGGAGGCGGCGTTGATCCAGGGCGTCAGCCGGTTCCGGGATCCCGGTCGCGGACAAGGGCTGGCCGGCATCCGCCGGTATCTCGCCCGCTGGGAAGGCAAGGTCGCGATCCGCAGCGGCACCGCTCGCATCGCAATCGTGCCGCGCTGGGACGACGACGTGCCGCTGAAGGACGGGCTCCCGGCATTTCCGGGGTCGCAGGTTCTGCTCATCATTCCGGAGCAAGAGTCGGAGAAAGGGTCTTCGCGGAAGTGATTCCTCACATCATGGTGAGCGCGGTCCTGCAGCAATCGGTCGCCGGTTTCTATACCGATCTCGTCACGCGACCCACCGGGCGCGCCGTCCGCGAAAACATCGAGCGCGATCTTCCCCCCGGCACCATCGCCGTCATGGATTTCACGGGCGTCGGGTGTCTCGATTATTCCTGTGCCGACGAAATCGTCGCCAAGCTCGTGCGCGACAAGGTGAAAGTGCTGTTGCTGCGCGGCCTCACCGAGGCGCACCGCGAGGCGATCGAGCCCGTGCTGGCGGGTGCCGGGCTGGCCGTGTTGTGCGAGCGCTCCGACGGTGCGCTGGAGGGACTTGGCGCCAGTGAGCCGGCTCCGGCGTTGCTCGACGAGCTGGTCGAGCGGCGGCTGGCCGCACGCAATCCCGGAGGCTCCATCCGCCTGACTGCGGCGTGAAACGCCGCCGGCTGGGTCTTTCGACCCGCGCCATTCACGGCGATCCCAAAGCACGCGCCGACTGGTCGGCCGTCGCTCCCCCGCTCTTCCAAAGCTCCACATTCACGAACCCGGTCGGATCCACGGCCGAGGTCCTGTACAGCCGCTACGGCAACAACCCGAACCAGGTCGACATCGGCAAGAAGCTGGCGCTGCTCGAAGGTGCCGACGCCGCGCTGTTCGTCGCGAGCGGCATGGGCGCGGTCGCGCTGGCGCACCTCGCCGTCCTGCGGCCCGGCGATCACCTGCTCGCGAGCGAATGGATCTACGGCGGCGTGTTCCGGCTGTTCCGCGAGGAGTTCGGCAAGCTCGGCATCGACGTCGCGTTTGTGAATCCGACGCAGCAGCGCACCTGGAAGAAGGCGATGCGCAAGACGACGCGCGCCGTCTTCCTCGAGACGCCGACCAACCCGCTGATGCGCGTCATCGATCTCGAGCCCGTCGCCACGCTCTGCAAGGCCGAGGGCCTCGCCCTCATCGTCGATTCAACGTTCGCCTCGCCGGTCAACTTTCGGCCGCTCGAGCACGGGGCCGATATCGTCATCCACTCCGCCACCAAGTATCTGAACGGCCACAGCGACGTCATCGCGGGCGCCGTCGCCGGCACTGACCAGGTCGTCGACGAGGTCCGGCGGTTGATGCAGGTCTGGGGTCAGGCCATCGACCCGTTCGCGGCCTGGCTGATCGACCGCGGCATGCGAACGCTGACGGTGCGGGTGCGCCGGCAAAACGAAATCGGCCTCGTCGTCGCCGAATGGTGCGCGAAGCAGGAAGCGATCGCCCGCGTGCACTATCCCGGCCTCCCGTCGCATCCCGATCACGAGCTGGCGAAGCGGATCCTCGGCGGCTTCGGCGGCATGTTGGGCATCGAGCTGAAGGGCGGCGTCCGCGCAGCCGAGCGATTCCTGAAGGCGCTGACGATCGTCGCCCACGCTCCCAGTCTGGGAGGCGTCGAGACCCTCGTGTCGGAGCCGCGGCTGACCTCGCACGCCAGCTTGACGGCGGAACAACGCGCACAGGCTGGCATTCCGGACGGATTCTTGAGATTTTCCCTGGGACTGGAGGATCCCGATGATCTCATCGCGGACTTCGCCCAGGCCCTGGCGCGGCACTAAGTGATCAAGTTCACGAACGTCTTCAAGGCCTTCCCGAAGGGAGGCCTGGCGCTCAAGGACGTCTCCTTCCACGTCGCCAAAGGTGAGTTCGCATTTCTCACCGGCCACTCGGGCGCTGGGAAGTCCACCGTCATGAAGCTGATCTACGCCGAGGAGCGTCCCACCTCCGGCGACGTGCGCGTCTCGGGCTACAACGTGAACGAGATGCGACCCCGGGACGTCCCCATGCTCCGCCGCAAGCTCGGCATCGTGTTCCAGGACTTCCGGCTGCTCGAGGACCGCACGGCCGAGGAAAACGTGGCGTTCGCGCTCGAGGTCACGGGCGCGCGCGCGTCGACGATCGCGGCGCGCGTGATGCGCGTGCTCACGCAGGTCGGTCTCGCCGCCAAGGCGCAGGCATACCCGCGCGAGCTGTCGGGCGGCGAGCAGCAGCGGGTCGCGATCGCGCGGGCGCTGGTGAACGAGCCCACCGTGCTCCTGGCCGACGAGCCCACCGGCAACCTGGACGAGCGCGCGACGCGCGGTGTGTTCCAGTTGCTGCGCGACATCAACGCCAGCGGCACCGCGGTCGTGATGGCGACGCACGACCTCGATCTCGTGCGCCAGGCGCCCTATCGCGTCATCGAGCTGCAGGAGGGCGCGCTCGTGTATGACTCCGCCGTGGACGAATCGCGCGACCAGCCGGCCGCGGGAGCGGCTCCATGAACCTCACGCTCCGCGAGTCGATGCTGACCTTCAAGCGCGCGCCGCTCTTGTCGGCGCTGTCGGTCACGACGATCGCGTTCTCGCTGTTCGTGCTCGGCCTCTTCGGCCTGGTCGTCGTGAACCTGCAGGGCGCGCTGCGGGACGTCGAAGAGCGCGTGGAGATCGTCGCCTATCTGCTGCCGGGCGCGCCGGTCGAGGCCAGCGCGCAGGCGCTCAAGGACATCGAGGCGTTCCCCGAGGTGCAGTCGGCGACCTACGTGTCCGAGGAAGAAGCGCTCTCCCGCGCGCGCGCCGAGCTGATCGAGCTGCGCGACGTCATGCAGGAGCTGGAGCGCAATCCGCTGCCCGCCTCGATCGAAGTGAAGCTCAAGCCCGGCTATCGCGACGCCGATCACGTCAGCGCCGTCGCCGAGCGGCTGCGCGGCTTCGGCTTCGTGGACGACGTGCGGTTCGGGCGGGATTGGGTCGAGAAGCTCGACCGGCTGCGCGGGCTCGCCGCGGCCGTCGGCATCGTGGTGGGGGCGGCATTCGCGATCGTCGCGATCATCATCATCGGCACGACGATTCGCATGGCCGTGCTGCAGCGCAGCCGCGAAATCGCGATCATGCGTCTCGTGGGCGCCACCGACGGATTCATTCGCCGGCCCTTCCTGCTGCAGGGAGCCATCAAGGGACTGCTCGGGGGCGTGGTGGCCGTCGGTCTGTCGTTTGCCGCGTACACGCTCATCAATCGCTACCTCTTGCAGTCGTCGTTCTTCACCCAAGAACAGGCGGCGGCAATCGTCGCCTTCGGAGCGTTGATCGGATTGTTCGGAAGCGCGCTCAGTGTCGGAAGGCATCTGAAGCGGGTATGACGCGCGGCGTGCGGCGTGCGGCGTGCCTGGTCGCTGTACTCGCGGCACCCCTCGCGGCCCAGCGGCCGCGCCAGACCTACCAGCAGCAGATGCAGGAGAACCAACAGCGACTCGAGGGCATCCGCCGCGAGCGCTCGGAAGTCGAGTCGGAGCTCGAGCGCCTCCGCACGCAGGCGCACTCCCTTTCCGACGAAATCGCCAACATCGAGCAGCAGAAACAGAGCACGAACCGGATCGTCAACGAGCTCGACCGCCAGATCCGCGGGCTTGGCACGCAGATCGACCAGATCACGGTCGATCTCTTGATCGCGCAGGACGCGCTGCTGGAGAAGCGCGCCGTGCTGGAGCGGCGGCTGGTCGACATCTACAAGCGCGGGCCGCTCTACAGCTGGCAGGTCTTGCTCGCCGCCGAGAGTTTCGGGGACCTGCTGTCACGCTACAAGTACCTCTATCTGGTCAGTCGCCAGGATCGCTTGCTGACCAACGACATGCAGAAGCTGCGCGATCGCGTGGCCCGGCAGCGCCAGCTCTTGGTGGACTCACGCGAGGCGCTCGCGCACCGCAAAGTCGAGCGCACCGACGAGCTGGGCCGCTACCTCGCGCTCGAGCACGAGCGGGAGACGAACCTGCGGGAGACGCGCCGCAATGCGCGCGAGGCGGAGCAACGGCTGACGCGGCTCGATCGCGACGAGAAGGCGCTCAACGATCGGGTCGAGGCCCTCGAGCGCGCGCGCCGTGAGGCAGAGTCCCGCGGCGTCGCGACCGCAACGACGGGCGCGATCACCACGGCCGATCTCGGCAGCCTCGATTGGCCGGTCGAAGGCTCCATCATCTATCCGTTCGGCACGACCACCGGGCCGAACAACACGCGCATTCCGCGTCACGGCATCGGGATCAAGGCGCCCGTCGGCACGGCCGTGCGTGCGGTCGAGGCCGGCACGGTGAGTCTCGCCGGTCCGCTGGGCCTCTACCTCACGTCGGTGCTGATCGACCACGGCGGCGGCTACTATACGTTCTACGCCTACCTGAGCGACGCCACGGTGAAGCAGGGCGAGCACGTGCTTCGCGGACAAGTGATCGGGCATGTCGGGGGCGAGTCGAGCGACGAAGGCCCGCACCTCCATTTCGAAATCCGCGGACAGGGCGGCATCGCGCTGGATCCCGGCAATTGGCTGCGCTCTCCTCGGTCTCGTCGCTAGCGCTCGTGACGGCCGCCCTCACCGCGGGGGCGGCGGCGGCGTGTCATCGCTCGAGCAACACCCTCACCGTCGCCGGCACCATCGAGATCCGGGAGGTGCGGCTCAGCCCCCTCGCCTCCGGTCGTCTGCAGCGCCTCCTGAAGGACGAGGGCGATTCCGTACGGGCGGGCGACACCGTGGCCGTCCTGGAGCAACCGGGCCTCTCCGCTCAAATCGAGCAGCGGCGCGCGCTCGCGGACGCGGCTACGACGCGCACCGCCGAGATCCGCGCGGCAGAGGCGGATAGCCAGCGGACGGCGAACGATTACGCGCGTGCCAAGGTCCTCGCGGTCCAGGGCATCGCGTCGCCGCAGGAGCTCGAGCGGATGCAGTCGGTCGCCGCGGCCGCCGCGGCGCGGCTCCAGTCGGTGCGGGCGTCGGTGCGCGAGTCGCAGGCCGCGCATGCCGCCACCGAAGTGACCGAGTCCATCCACGACCAGCTCACCGTGCTCGCCCCCGCCGACGGCATCGTCCTCACCAGATTCGCCGAGCAGGGCGAAGTCATTGCGGCGGGCGTGCCGGTCGTTTCGATCGGCCTGGTGCGCGAGCCCTGGGTTCGCGCCTACGTGGGCGAGCGCTTCGTCGCGCGCCTGCAGACCGGCCAGGCCGTCCGCATTCGCGTGGACGGATACCCCGACACGTCCTTCGCCGGCACGATCATCGAGATCTCGCCGCGCGCCGAATTCACGCCGCGTGCCGCGCTGACCGAGCGCGAGCGCGCCGACCTCGTGTTCGGCATCAAGGTCAGCAGCGACGGCGGCGGCGGGCGACTCAAGCCGGGGTTGCCGGTGCGTCTGGAGATTCCGCTCCTGCCGTGAACGACGCCGTCGTCACCGTCGACATCCGTCATCTCACGAGACGCTTCGGGCCGATTGTCGCCGTGCGGGATTTGAATCTCGCGATCGCCAAAGGTGAAGTCTTCGGACTGCTCGGCCCCAACGGCTCGGGCAAGACGACGACGATCCGCATGCTGTGCGGCCTGCTCGAGCCGTCGGAGGGCACCGCGATCGTCGCCGGTGTGGACGTGCGGCAATCGCCCGATCTGATCAAAGAGCGCATCGGCTACATGTCGCAGCGCTTCGGCCTGTACGAGGACCTCACCGTGGCGGAGAACATGGATTTCTTCGCCGGGATTTACGGCCTCGAAGGACCGAGTCGTCGCGGCCGCATCGCGGAGGTCGTGAATTTCCTGGGACTGAATCGCCGGCTCCATCAGATCGCGGGGACGCTCTCGGGTGGCTGGAAGCAGCGGCTGGGACTCGCGTGCGCGCTGATGCACCGACCGCCCGTGCTGTTCCTCGACGAGCCCACGGCGGGCGTCGATCCCGCGGCGCGTAAAGGATTCTGGGCGACCATCAAGTCGCTCGCCGAGGACGGCACGACCGTCATCGTGACGACGCATTACATGGACGAGGCGGGTCGCTGCCAGCGCGTCGCGCTGCTCAGCCAGGGCCACTTGATCGCGCTCGGCACACCCGCCGAGGTCGCCCAGCAAGTCGGCGGGAAGACCTTGGAAGAAGCGTTCATCATTCTGCAGGAGCGCGATGAGCAGGAGCAGGAAGCGTGAAGCGGTTCGTTCCGATGTTCCGCAAAGAGTTCATCCAGATGCGGCGCGACCGCCTCACCCTCGGCATCATGACCGGCATTCCGGTCATCCAGCTGCTCCTGTTCGGCTTCGCGATCCAAACCGAGGTGCGGCACATCCCCACCGTCGTGCTCGACGAATCGCGCACGCCGGAAAGCCGCGACGTCATCGCGGCGTTCGAGAACACCGGCAACTTCCGGATCGTGTCGCACGTGGACGGCCGAGACGCGCTCGACGCCTGGATTGCGCGGGGCGACGCCCAGGCCGGTATCGCCATTCCGCACGACTTCCCGCGCGACCTCGCGCGCGGCACGACGGCGACGATCCAGGTCGTTGTGGACGCGTCCGACCCCCTGTCATCGCAAGCCGCGCTGGCCGCCGCCGCGGGCGTCGCGCAGATCCGCAATCTCGCGATCCTGTCGGCAGCGGCGCACCGCGAGCTGCTGCCGATCGAGACGCGCGTCCGCCCGCGCTACAACCCCGGGTTGCGCAGCCCGAACTACATCGTGCCGGGACTCGTCGGGGTGATTCTCACGATCACGCTCGTCCTCGTGACCGCGATGGCGATCGTGCGCGAGCGCGAGCGCGGCACACTGGAGCAGCTCATCGTCACGCCCATCACGCGCACGGAGCTGATGCTCGGCAAGATCGCTCCGTACGTCGGCGTCGGGCTCGTCCAGATGACGACCGTCCTGTTGCTCGGGCGCTTTGTGTTCGACGTGCCGCTCACGGGCAACGTGCTGCTGCTGTACGCGATCGCGCTCGTGTTCGTCGTGGCCAGCCTGGCGCTGGGCCTCTTCATATCGACCCTGGTGCGGACGCAGCAGCAGGCGATGCAGGCGGCGTTCTTCTTCGTGCTGCCGAATATCCTGCTCTCGGGGTTCATGTTCCCCCGCCAGGCGATGCCAGCCGTCTTTCAATGGATCGGTGCGTTTCTGCCGCTCACCCATTTCCTCAAGGTCTTGCGCGGTATCCTCCTGAAAGGCGTCGGCGTTCGGGAGCTGTGGCAGGAAATGCTGATCTTGGTAGCCTTCGCCACGGTGCTGATCGGTCTGTCGGTCAGGCGGTTCCACAAGACTCTGGACTGACGCGCGTCGTACGTCGTAGGTCTTGCGTCGTTATAGTTCAGTTCATGTTGCGCCCTGCGCCGGAAACCCGTCGCGCCCGGACGCGGATGGTGATGCGCCACCTGGCGGGGCGCGGTATCCGCGACCAGCGCGTCCTCGCCGCGATGCGCTGGGCGCCGCGCGAGTGGTTTCTGCCGCCCGACCTCGCGGGAGCCGCGTACAGCGACGCCCCGCTCCCCATCGGCAGCGGGCAGACGATCTCGCAACCGTACGTCGTGGCGTTGATGATCGAGAAGCTGGCGCCCACGCGCACCAGCAAGATTCTGGAGATCGGAACCGGCTCCGGCTACCAAACCGCGATTCTCGCGCGGCTCGCGAACGGCGCGACCGTGTACACGATCGAGCGCCTGCCCGATCTCTTGGTGGAAGCGGAGGAACGGTTCCGCCGGCTGGGGCTCCCCAATATTGAGACACGACTGGGCGACGGCGCCGGCGGTTGGCCGGACGTCGCCCCGTTCGACGGTATCATCGTCGCCGCGGCTGCGCCGCGGGTTCCGGAGCCGTTGCTCGCCCAGCTCGCGCCCGGCGGGCGGCTCGTCATTCCAATCGGTGACCTGGCTGCGCAAGAGCTGGTCATCTTGCAACGGCCGTTACAGGGCGACGGAGTCAGGCGGCAGGATGCGGGGGGCGTGCGGTTCGTGCCGCTGATTTCGCGGCTCGCGTTCACGGAAGAATCGCTACCGTGATGCTGGGCGCGCACGTGTCGAGTCAGGGCGGCGTCCAGGCGGCGCCGCGGCGTGGGGGTCTGCTGCGAGCCACCGCGATTCAGTTGTTCACGAAGACGCCGAATCAGTGGCGCGAGCGCGCAATCAGCACCGAGGCGGTCGCGCGGTTCAAGAGCGAAGTCGTGCGGCACAAGCTCGAGGCCGTGGTGGCACACGACAGCTACTTGATCAATCTGGCGTCGCCCGACCCGGTGCTTCACGCGCGCAGCATGGAGAGTTTTTGCGCCGAGCTCGAGCGCTCGAGTGCGCTGGGGCTGCGAGCCGTGGTGTCGCATCCCGGCAACTACATCGACGACAGGGATGCGGGGCTCGAGCGGAACGCGTCAGGATATGCAGCGTGTCTCGCGCGTGTGCCGAGCGGACTCGAAGTCTGGATCGAGGGGACCGCGGGATCGGGGACGGCACTCGGCGCGCGGTTCGAGGAGCTGCGCGATCTCCGCAACGCGCTGCCTGACGAGATCCGGACGCGGGTGGGGTTCTGCCTCGATACCGCGCATCTGCACGCGGTCGGATACGACCTCGCGCGCATCGAGGACGTGTGGGACGAGTTCGATCGCGTGGTGGGGCTCGGGCTTCTTAAGTGCTTGCATCTCAACGACTCCCGGGCCGACCGCGGGTCGCGGGTGGACCGGCACGAATGGATCGCCGAGGGGAGGATCGGGCCCGAGCCGTTCCGGCGGATCATGCGGGACTCCGACCTCGAACAGGTCGTTAAGATTATCGAAACGCCGAAGCGGGAAGATCCGCTGCGGCACGATCGGCGAATGCTCAGGCGGTTGCGCGCGTATGCGCGCCGAGGCAACGCCGTTGTCGCTGCCGGCGTATAAGGAGACCATGCTCAAGCGAATTCCGCTCGTCATCCTGCTCGCCCTGCAGACCTTGGGCAGCGGCGCCATCACGTTGGCGCACGCGCGCGACGTCGTTGTGGCGCCGCCGGGGATCGAGGCGCGGCATTCGCACGGTTGCCGCATCCTCCATGACGAGCTGCGCTGCGCGCTGTGCCATTACGCCGGCACGCGCGTCGTCACACAGCAGACGCTGACGGTCCCGGTTCCTGCTCGAGGCGTGCGAGTCTCGTTCGTGGCGCCGGTGTTCCAAGCACGCAGCGTCGTCCACCATACCGCTCCCGCCCGAGCACCGCCCGCCGCTCTCTCCTGACGCACCGAGCAACGGCATCGCACGTCGCGATGCCCGTGGACTTTTGCAACTCGTAAGGAGAGAACGAACATGAGACGCACGTGGTGCGCCGTACTCGTTACGGCGACGTGCCTGCTAGCGCCGGCCACGGGATGGGCCCAACAGCCAACTCAGCGGCAGGTGGATTCGTTGGCGGCGCAGATCCGCCAGCTGCGCGCCCGGTTGGACAGCGCGCTCGCGGCGATCCGGCAGCAGCAGCCCGCAGCAGCCGCAGCGGGGGGGGCCGCTCCCGTAAGCGACGATCTCGCGGCACTGCGGGCGGCGGCGAGCCAGGCGGCAGACGCCGGGCGCGACACGCGCGCGGTCGCCGATACGAACGCGCCGGCAATCGGGCGCGAGCGCAATCAATCTCAGCTCAATCCGGAAATCGGCGCCACGGGCGACGTCCGCGCGTACGCCACCGCCCGGGGCGTACAGCGTGAGAATTTCGACGCGCGCGAATTCGAGGTCGGGTTCCAGTCGGCGCTCGATCCCTACTCCCACACGAAGATCTTTCTCAGTTTCGAGAACGGCAGCGTCGGCGTCGAGGAAGGCTACGCGTACTGGACGGGGCTCCCCGGCCACATCCGGCTCGACCTTGGCAAGTATCGCCAGCAGTTCGGCGAGCTGAATCGCTGGCACCTGCACGCGGTGCCCGAGACCGAGTACCCGCTCGCCATCACGAGCTACCTCGGCGAAGACGGCCTGTCGGGTACGGGGATCTCGCTCTACCGCGCCTTCGGCGGTCTGGGCGCGCACGAGCTGACGGCGCAAGTCACCCGCAGTGCCAGTGACTCTGAGCTGTTCGGCAACTCGGGCCGGCCGACCTACCTGCTGCACTTGCTGAATTTCTGGCAGCTCAGCCGCTCGACGTACATGCAGATCGGTGGCACGGGGCTTTACGGTACCGATCCCGACTCGGCGCTGCGCACCAAGGTGGGAGGCCTCGAGTTTCGATTGACGTGGCGGCCGCCGCTGCGGGCGATGTATCACGAGTGGACGCTGCGCGGCGAGCTCCTCGCCTTGAAGAAGGAGGTCGCCGGCGTCGGCCCTACGCGCGTCGGCGGGTACGTCAGCTCGACCTACAAGCTCAACCAGCGTTTTATCCTCGGCGCCCGGTACGACTACGTCGAGGACCCGAACTTCGGAGTAATCACGCGGCAGATCGTTCCATCGCTCACGCTGTGGCAGAGCGAATGGGTCTTCTTGCGCGCGCAATATCAATGGCAGCGCGTCGCGAACGCGACGGCGGACCATCAGCTCGCGTTCCAGGCCGTCTGGGCCATCGGACCTCATAAACACGAGACCTACTGACATGCTCTCCATCATTGCTGCTCTGCTCACCGTCGCCGGACCAGGACTACCGGCCGCGCGCCCCCGCCCCGCGGCGGCGCCCGTGAAGGTCGTCACATCGCTCACCACCTACGCCGCGCTCGCCCGCGAGATCGTCGGCGACCGCGGCCAGGTCAGCTCGATCGCCGTGGGCGACGAGAACCCGCACTACGTGCAGCCGAAGCCGAGCTTCGTGCCGACGCTCGCACAGGCCGACCTGTTCGTCACCACGGGGCTCGACCTCGAGCTCTGGGTGCCGGCGCTGCTCGACAAAGCGAACAACCCGCGGATCACCGAAGGCGGCGCTGGTTACGTGGCGGCCTATCAAGGACTGTCGCTCCTCGACGTGCCGGTGAACACGTCGCGCGAGCAAGGCGACATCCACGTCTACGGCAACCCGCACATCTGGACCGATCCGCTCAACGCCGTGCTGATCGCGCGGAATATCTTGCGCGGGCTGAAGCGCGTGGATCCGCAGGATGCGGACTTCTTCACGACGCGTGAGAAGGATTTCGAGGACCGACTCTATCGCGCGCTGTTCGGCGAAGAGCTCGTGAAACTGCTCGGCGGCGACCAGCTGGCCGACCTCGATCGCCAGGGCAAGCTGTTCACGTTCCTGAACCAGCAGAAGTATCAGGGCGCGCCGCTCATCAACCGGCTGGGCGGCTGGCTGAAGCAGGGCATGCCGTTCCGCGGGAAGCTGGTCGCGTGCTATCACAAGGAGTGGGATTATTTCTCGCGTGAGTTTCAGGTGAATTGCTTCGACTACATCGAACCGAAACCCGGGATTCCGCCCACGCCGCGCCACGTGCAGGAGATCATCACGGCGATGCGCGATCAGCATATTCAGGTGCTCTTGTCCACGAACTACTATGACCGCAGCCAGGTGATGGACGTCGCGAATCGGACCAGCGCGAAGGCCGTCATCGTGCCGTCGAACACTGGCGGGCAGGCGGGCATCGATACGTACTTCGATCTGATGAATCTGTGGGTGACGCAGCTGTCGCAGGCGTTCGGCGGGAAGGAGGTTCCGTGAGCGGCTTGGAGCTGATGCTGCCGCCGTTCGTCGCCTGCATGATCCTGGTGGCCATGCTGTCGTATCTCGGCCTGCACGTCATCGCGCGCGAGGTGATCTTCGTCGATCTGTCGCTCGCGCAGATGGCGGCGCTGGGCAGTCTCTCGGCGCTCCTGTTCCGCGTGTCGCCCGATTCGGCGATGACCTACGTGTTCGCGCTCTTGATGACGGCCGTGGGCGCCTTCCTGTTTGCGCTCACCCGCACGTCGGCGCACGGCCCGAATACCGAGAGCCGAGTGCCGCAGGAAGCGTTCATCGGAATCGTATACGTCGTGGCGTCGGCCGCGGCGGTGCTGGTCGCCAACAAGGTGCCAGGCGGCGGCGAGGCCGTAGAGAAGACGCTCGTCGGCAGCCTGCTGTGGGTGACGTGGCCGGCAATCGTGAAGCTCGCGATCGTCTACGCGGCGCTCGGCGTGTTCCAGTTCGCGCTGCGCCAACGCTTCCTGACCATCTCGTTCCATCCCGAGCAGGCGGAAGCCCAACGGTGGAAGATTCGAGCCTGGGACTTTCTCTTCTACCTGTCGTTCGGCGTCGTCATCACACTCGCGGTGCCGATCGCGGGCGTGCTGATGGTGTTCAGCTTCCTCGTCGTGCCGGCGGTGATCGCGAATCTGTTCACGGCCGACAAGCGCAAGCTCGCGATCATTGCGTGGACTTCCGGCGCGATCGCGTCGATTCTCGGGCTCTGGCTATCGTACACGAAGGACTTGCCGACGGGACCGCTCGTCGTCTGTATGTACGGCGTGCTGCTCGTGGTGGCGGTGTTGGTGCGGCGGTTGGGCGCTCGAAAGACGGTGCCATCCTGAGAGCCGGACTACTCGTGACGGCCTTACTCGCCGTCTGGCCGTCCGGCCGTCTGGCCGCGCAGCTCTCCGCTCGCCTCAGCCTCGGCGCTCGCTACTCGACGCCGCTGGTGCGCGACTCGCTCGTCGCTCCAATCGATCTGCGGACCGCGATCGCGCCCGCGCTCGCGATCGGTGTGCGCGACGCGATGAGGGGTCCCTGGAGCTTCGATGGCGGGCTCGAGTTCTCGCGAGCGACGCTCGATCGCCAGGAGAGCGGCACGTCGACCGACATCGGCTCGGTGTCGATCGTTGCCCTGACCGTCGGATTGCGGCGCGTGCTCCGCCCCGATGTCGCTGCCAAGCTGGCCTTCGGCGGGCTCGTGTACCGTGGCAACAGCACGGGCGTCTTCGCGAACGGGAACGGCGGCCTCTTTCCGCTGGTATCGCTCGGCGCGAGCTATTTGCCGAAGATCGGGGCCGCGCGCGCCTTGGAGCTGGGACTCCAATACGACCTGCATCGCTTCATCACTCCCGCCCTGCGTAACGTCGGATTCAATAAAGCCCGGCCGGTCCACCGCATCGCGCTCACGGTGAGCGCCCGCGTCCTCGGCCAATGAAGCGACGGCTCGTTGTGGTCGCGCTGCTCGCGCTGGGCTGCAGCGATCTGGGAGCGCCGAACCGCACGCCGCGCTACGTCGCCGATATCGGCGGCGACACGTTCCATTGGCCGCCCGATCGCCTGCCGGTGCGCTACTTCGTCGATCCCCGCGGCGCGATGCCCCGGCTCGTGAACGAAGCGCTACGGACCTGGGAGTCGCAGTTCTTGTACGGAGAGTTTCGCGGCGTGGAAGTGGGCGATTCGAGCGCGGCCGACGTCATCATGCGCTGGCCGGCAGACAGCGTTCCGGCGGACGTGACACCCGATACGACCGGCGCGGTCGGGGCCTGCGACGGGCTCACACAGTACGTGATCGACTCGACGAACACCATCACCGGGCCGCTGCACGTCGAGCTGCGGGTGCGCGCAGGCTTCACCCCGCCGCAGATCGCCGCGTGCATGCATCGCATCGCCGCGCACGAGGTCGGCCATACGCTCGGCCTGTTGATTCACAGCCC
>DATJKA010000046.1:0-3997 GCA_035491815.1 Gemmatimonadales bacterium
TGGCCGTCCGTCGAAGCCACGACAAGATCTTCATGAATGATCTCGAAGAGGCGAAGGACAAGGTGATGCTCGGCGCCGAACGAAAGTCGATGGTCATGAAGGACGAGGAGCGCCGGCTCACCGCGTACCACGAGGCCGGCCACGCGATCTGCGCCATGCGCGTCAAAGGCAACGATCCGTTGCACAAAGTGACGATCGTGCCGCGCGGCCGGGCGCTCGGTCTCGCCTTCACGCTGCCGGAAGACGATCGCGTCTCGGTGACGCGCCAGCAACTCGAGGCAGTCCTCGTCATGTCGTATGGTGGTCGCGTCGCCGAAGAGCTGATCTTCGGCTACGACCACGTGACGACCGGCGCGGCGAGCGACATTCAGAAGGCGACGGCGATCGCGCGGCGGTACGTCACGCAGTGGGGTCTGTCCGACGCGATCGGTCCGATTCTCGTCGGCGACAACGAGCAGGAGCTGTTCCTGGGTCGCGAGATCCAGCACCGCCGCGAGGTCTCCGAGCAGACCGCGCAGCTCGTCGACGCCGAAGTGAAGCGCGTCATCGATCGTTCCTACGAGCGCGCCATGGAGACGCTGCGCGCGAACATGGAGCTGCTGCACCAGGTGGCGGCCGCGTTGCTCGAGCGCGAGACGCTGACGCGCGATGACATCGAGATGCTTGCGCGCGGCGAGAAGCTACCGCCCCGCACCGCGGGCGGCCCGCCGTCGGCGCCCGCGCCGGTCACGCAGCCGGTGCTCGAGCCCAAGCGGAGCAACCCGCCGTTGCTCGGCGGGCCGGAGCCGAGTCCGGCGTAACGCCCTCGAGGTTGACCCATAAAAAAAGGAGCCCTGAACGGGCTCCTTTTTTTGTCGCTGTCGATCGCGCCGCCTTCGGGTGCCTACCACCAGACGTACGGCGGATCGTTCGGTCCATCGTAGAAGCTCGCGTCCATCTGCGACTCGGGCGGGAATTGCACGTCGCCGCCACTGCTCGCCGCGTCGGTCGCACCCTGATTCCAGTTGGGCGGCTGAGCCCCGAGCAGCCATTGCACGAAGAAGTCGTTGCGCTTGCGGATTGCATATTGGCCGCCCGCGCCATGGCCGCCGTTCGGCACGACGAGCAGGTCGAAATATTTGCCCGCCTGAATGAGCGCGTTGACGACCTGGTAGCCCGACGACGGATCGACGTTCGTGTCGAACTCGCCGATCACGAGCATCAGATGGCCCTGCAGCTTGTTCGCGTTCACCACGTTCGACGACGCCTCGTACTGCGGCCCGAGCGGCCAGCCCATCCACTGCTCATTCCACCAGATCTTGTCCATTCGATTGTCGTGACAGCCCGAGTTGGCGTAGGCGACTTTATAGAACTCTGGATGGAAGAGGAGGCCGCCCATCGCGTTCTGCCCGCCCGCCGACGTGCCGTAGAGACCGACGTGCGTGACGTCGTACCAGGGATACTTTGCCGCGACCGCCTTGTGCCAGAGGATGCGGTCGGGGAAGCCGGCGTCGCCGAGATTCTGCCACGCCACGTCGTGGAAGGCCTTCGACCGATTGTTCGTCCCCATCCCGTCGATCTGCACAACGACGAACCCGAGCTCCGCGAGCGGCTGCAGTGCCTGCCCGCCGCCCCATGTCTTGGGCACGAAGCTCCCCTGCGGACCGGCGTAGATCTGCTCGATGACCGGGTATTTCTTCTTCGCATCGAACGTCAGCGGGCGAACGATGATTCCCCAGACGTCCGTCTTGCCGTCACGGCCTTTTGCGACGAACACCTCGGGTGGGCTCCAGCCGGTCGCGAGCTGCGCGGACATGTCGCCCTGCTCGATGGGCATCACGTGCATGTCGCGAACGCGACGCTCCTCCATCACCGTGGGCAGATCGACACGGGAGTACTCGTCGACGAAATACGCGTGGTCCGGTGACCAGAAGAGCGCGTGGTTGCCATTCGCCGCGGTGTACTTCACGAGGCCGGTGCCGTCGAAGTTGATCCGGTAGTAATGAATGAAATACGGATCCTGGCCCGGGATCATCCCGCTGGCGCGGAAGTAGATCTGCCGGTTGGCGACGTCGACCGAATCGACCGCGCGCACCACCCATTCTCCTTTCGTGATCCGATTCTTCACCTTGCCGGTGGCGCCGTCGTAGAGATACAGATGCGCCCAGCCGTCGCGCTCCGACATCCAGATGATCTCTTTGCCGTCGTCCACGTCGAATCGGTAATTGCTGCCGTGGTCCGACGGGTTCCCGTTGAGCGGCCGGTACGAAAAGAAGGTCTTCGGTTCCTCGGAGACCAGCGTGCGCGCCGCGCCGCTCGCGGCATCGACTTCGATGACGCGGTAGATCTGATGGCCGCGCTGGTTGTACTCGAACGTGAACGCGTGGCTGTCCTTGCGCCACGCGGCTTGCGAGATCTGATATGCATTCGGAAAGAGCGCATTGTCGACGACGATGGTCTTGTGTTCGGAAACGTCGACGACGACGGGCTGAATGAAGTCCAGCACGTCGCCGGGCTTGCGGTAGAAGATCGAGGTGTCCTTGGGCTGCAGCTGGTCGGCCGGGGACGACAGCACGTAATGCACGAGACGGTTGTAGCCCGGACGGCGTCGATACGCCACGAGCTTCCTGGAGTCCGGCGACCAGCGGATCGACATCATCTGGTAGGCGTCGCCCTCGGAGCCGTCGTACGTCAGCAGCGTGAAGCCTGGCTCACCGCCGTTGCCGGCAATGCCCGGCCGCGATCGGCCCTCGTCGCGGGTCGGTCGCACGGCGATGTTGTAGTTCTGGATGAAGGCGACCGACTGGCCGTCGGGCGAGATGCAGCCGCTTAGTACGGCCCGCGTTTCCGCGCCGCCTCGGCCGGCGCCGCCGCGCCCCGCGACGCCCCCTCGTCCGCTGCGCTCGCCTTCCGGCGCCGGCGGAGCAATGCACGCCGTCGAAGGCGTGGGCGGCTCGCCGCTGGCGCCGCCTCGCCCCACGACCGCCCCACCGCGTCCGCCCTGGCCCGGCGCCGCGCCGATGCGCGTGCATTCGTACCGCGACAACGAGCACCGATACCGCGATCCGGTGACGTCGACGTCGATCACTCCGCTGTCGCGATCAACGTACGTAAACTCGCTGAACGGCAGCGTGAGTGCGCTGTAGTTGCCGGAGGCGGCGCTCGACAACGCCGTCGCAAGCTGCGCGTGATCGAAGGCGGGCCGCTTCTCGCCGGTGGTCGCGTCGACCAGCATGAACTCATTCCCGCCCTTCACCGATTTCCGATACCAGAACCGCGTGGAACTGATCCACGTCGGCACCTGCGGCACGTTCACCGTCAGCCCGGACAACCGCTGGGTCACGGTCGCGGCGCGGCGGTAATCATCGAGCGTACCCTGGGCAGTCGCCGAGCGCGGCACGACCGCCGCGATGAACCACGGAACCGCGCTGGCGAAGAACCGCGTGCGACGCATGAGAGTCTCCTCGTGATTACTCGATGGCAGCGCGATGCGAGAACGACTCCGACCGTCCGCCGCTCTGGGGTGCGTAGGTTGTCCAGCGCGGCGAAGCAGCGTTACACCGGGCCGACCGACGCCGCGGTTGGCTCGGTGCCGGTGCGCATCGGCCGTCCGGCCGAACTGTCAGATGTCGGGCGCCGGGCCAGCTGCCGGCGGATGACGCCGAGCGCGTCGCGCAGCTCGTCGCCCTCGAGCTGGAGACGCGGCGGCCGAACGATCGTCGTCCCACGCTTCACCTCCGCCTGCACGAGCTTGATCAGCTGCACGAACTTGGGCACCGTGTCCATCCGGAGCAGCGGCAGGAACCAATGATAGAGCGCCGTGGCCTCCTCCCATCGACCGGCGACCGCGAGCTCGAAGACCCGCACCGATTCCTCCGGCAGCGCATTCACGAGCCCGGCGATCCATCCACTCGCGCCGGCCGGTACGGCCTCGAGGATCATGTCGTCCAGCCCGGCAAATACGGCGATCCGATCGCCGAGCACTTCGCGGACGGCGGTGATCCGTCGAACGTCGCCG
>DATJKA010000047.1:0-234740 GCA_035491815.1 Gemmatimonadales bacterium
CACGTCACGCATCTGATGGATTTGTACCGCCGACTCGACTCGAACAACGAAGCGACGTTCGTTGCCGAGCTGGAGAGGTCGGTTCTCAAGAGCCACGAGGCGCTGGTGGAAGAAGGAAAGAAGGATTACGCCGGGCGCGGCAGCGCCACGACGCTGACGATGATCGCTGCGGCTGGTGCAGCTGGCGCTCGACCGCGGCGGTGAGGACAACGTCACCGTCGTGGTCGGACGCTTGAAGGACAAACCGCAGGGAACGTAGCTACGGCATCGCCGGCGACTGATGCCCGTTGCCCGCCGGCAGATTCTGCTCCACGAAGGTCGTCAGCAGCGTGTACAGATGCTGCCGCGTGTTCCCGCCGTAAATCCCGTGGTTGCGGTTAGGATAGATCATCAGCGAGAACGGCCGGTTCGCCGCGACCAGGGCGTTGACCATCGCCTGCGTGTTCTGGAAGTGCACGTTGTCGTCGCCCGTCCCGTGCACGATCAACAGCTTCGCCTTCAGGTTCTTCGCGTACGTGAGGGGCGAGCCCTTGTCGTAGCCCGCCGCATTGTCCTGCGGCAGGGCGTTGTAGCGCTCGGTGTAAATCGTGTCGTAATACTTCCAGTGCGTGACCGGCGCGACCGCGATGCCCATGCGATAGACGTCGGGCGCCTGCGTCAGCGTATTGAGCGTCATGAAGCCGCCGTAGCTCCAGCCCCAAATACCGATGCGCGTCGAATCGACGAACGGAAGCCGGCCGACCGCGCGCGCCGCCGCCGCTTGATCCTGCGTTTCGATCACGCCCAGCTGCTTATAGACGATCTTCCGCCACGCGCGCCCGCGCGCGCCGGTGCCGCGGTTGTCCACGCTCGCCACGATGTAGCCGCGCTCCGCGAGCATTTGGTACCACAGGTAGTTCGGCCCGCCCCACGAATCGAGCACCGTCTGCGAACCGGGGCCGCCGTACACGGTGAAGAACACCGGATACTTGGCCGTCGAATCGAAGTTCACCGGCTTGATGAACCAGGCGTTGAGCTTGATCCCGTTCCCGATGTCGATCTGGCGGAACTCGTGCGCGCCCGTCCGCAGCGCCGCGACCTTCGCCTTGAGGTCGGCGTTGTCGATCAGCGTGCGCAGCGAGCGATTGTCCGGCAGACTGATCAGCGTGGCGACCGGCGGCACGCCGAACTTCGAGTAGTAGTGGACCGCGTAGCGCCCGCTCGGCGAAATGTTGTAGGCGTGCGACCCCGGCTCCGAGGCGGGACTGATGCGCAGCGGCGCCGCCGGCTTCGCGTAGCTCACACGGTAGAGGTAGCGCTGCGTCGGATTGTCGGGCGAGGCCGTGTAGTAGACCCACTTGCCGATCGTGTCGACCCGCTGGACGCCGAGCACGTCGAAGTTGCCGGACGTGATCGCGCGCGGTGTGCCGCCGCTGCGCGGCATCAGGTAGATCTGGCTCCACCCGCTGCGCTCCGACATCCACAAGATGTCCTTGCCGCCGTTGAGGAACTGCAGCGCATCGAAGTGCTCGACCCAGGCGCTGTCGGCTTCGGTGAAGGCCACGCGCACGGCGCCGGTCTGCGCATCGGCGATCAGAACGTGCAGCGTGTCTTGCAACCGATTCATGTGCTGAATCACCAGTTCCCGGCTCCCGGCTCCTTTGACCGGCACCCACTCCATGCGCGCGATGTAGTTCTGGCGCGGATCGCCCGGCACGTTGATCCACTTGGTCTCACCGCCCGCGACACTCACGACGCCAACGCGGCCGGCAGAATTCGTCTGCCCCGCCTTGGGATACTGCACGGGGTTGATGAACGCGTACAGCGAGTCGGTCACGTCGTACAGCAGGAAGTCGCGCACGCCGGTCGCGTCGAGCTGCCAGTACGCGATGGATTGCCCGTCGGGATTCCAGCGCCACCCGTCCTGCAGGCCGAGCTCTTCTTCGTAGACCCAGTCGAACGTGCCGTTGATCGTCGTGCGCGAGCCGTCGTGCGTGAGCTGCGTGAGCTTTCCGCCGGCCAAGTCTTCGACGTAGAGGTTGTACTCGCCGTAGCGGACCCAGCCCACCTGTTTTCCGTCGGGCGAGAATTTCGCGAACATGAGCGTCGAGGCCGCGCCATGCCCGCCGAGCTTCTTCAACGTCCAGCCCGCGAGATCGAGCACCCAGTAGTCGCCGCGCGTGTTGGTGCGCCACACCTGCTGCGAGTTCGTGAAGATCAGAAGCTTCCGTCCGTCCGCCGACCAGCTGTAATCCTCGATGGCGAGCGGCGTCGAATCGCCCGCCGGAATCAGCCGCGCCGCCGGCACCAGAATCGTCCGCAGGCCCGTCTCGGCGTCGTAGCGCACGATGTCGCGGCCCGCACCCGGCCGGCCGCTGGCCGGCTGCTCGAGCGTCGTGTACGAAATCCCGTCCGCGAGCCACGCGAGCGGCCCGAACGTGCCGCTACGGAACTCGGGTGAGGCGAAGATGCGATCGACCGTGAGGAGGCTGGTGTCGGAACCGGCGCGCTGGGCGACGAGTGGTGTGCCCAGCGAGCCGGCGGTGATGACAAGGAAGCACGCAACCCTGCGGAGCATCGGATCCGAGTCCCGTGTGATGGTTGGACCCGAACGATAGCTACTGGCGCGGCGCTCCGCCTCCCATGCCGCGCCGCATCACCTGGGGCTTCGGCAGCGAGTCGAACTTCGTTTGCTGCGCGGGCGTCAGCGACGCGCGAATCGCGGTGACGTACTGATCCGCTTCATCCTGGAACCCCTGCATTTCCGCGCGCACGCTGTCGAACTTGGCGCGTTGCGCGGGTGTGGGCTCCTGTCCTGGGGTGAAGCCGCCGCCGGATGCCTGCATCTGTTGCCGGATCGCCTGGCGCCGGGCGGCTGCGTCTTTCAAGACGCCGTTCAGCGCGGTGTAGGACGGCGTGACCTTGGTGCGTTGATCGGCGGTGAGGCCGAGGGCTTGGCTCAAGGAATCGATCGTCATCCAGTGATCGGGGGGCGGGGCGAAGCGGCGCGGGCCATCAGGAGGCCCGCCTTCCGGTTGCTGCGCGAAAGCCGGAGCGGCAATGACGCACAGCAGGAGGATCGTGAGAAAACGCATGCCATGACTCCACTGTTGAGGGTCCGTGCTGATACGGCTTGCCTCGCTTGACTGTTGAATCCGTGGGGCGCACGCTTACGACCCTTCCATGACAGGAGGCGTTACATGCGCCCCGTCCTCATCGCGCTGATCTCCGCCGTCGTTGGTGCCGCCGTCGCCCTCCTCGTGCACGGCATGATTGCGAATCGGGGTAAGGGGGTGACGCAGCAGCGCGTGCTCGCCGAGGCAATCAACAGCTACAGCGACACCGGGCAGTTCTATCTCGTCGCCGCGACGACACACCCGTTCACGCCGGCCGGCTACTATCACACGCGCGGTGGCGCGGATTCCGCTGCCACAGGCGCGGGCGGAAGCTATCGCACATTCGGCCCATATCAGGGACTCGCCAAGCGCGATCCGTGGCAGGTGCTCGCGATCACCGTGCGCGTGCGTACGGATAGCGGCGAGCGGGATCTCAAATACGACCCGCGCATCGTCGACGCCGTTTTCTTGAGTACGGGCGCCGTTCGCAAGTTCATGCTTCCCTACTACGAGCGGCTGTACGGACGGGACGTTGCAAACGCGGTGGAGGCAACGATTCTCGGCCCGATCATTCCGCAGCCACCCTGCCATGCGATGAGCGTGCCGTGCGCCTCGGACACGCTGTTCGGACTTCCTACGGCCGCGCCTCGCCGATGAGTTGCTGAAACGCCGGAATGCCGCGGAGCGCGCGCAGCTGCACGTCCCGGCGCAAGTACGGCCGATAGTCGGGCGAGGTACTTAGGATCGTCGCGAGAAGGTGCACGGCCGAATCGGGTTGATTGAGCCGCACGCGGGCCACGGCTTCGAGATAGAGCAGCTCCTGGTCATCCGGGGCGGCCGCGCGCGCCGCCCGGATCACGCGCTCCGCACTGTCGCGCAAGCCGGCGCGGGCGACAACGGTCGCCGCGAGCATGCGGAGTCGTGGACCCGCCCATTCGCGAATTTGCGGCGGTTGGATCGACTGCGTGTCGGCGACAAAGCGCCACGCTGCCGGTGCGCTCGCGCGGACTTCCGGCGCCCACGCCAACAACGTCAACTCGCAGTGCAGGAACAACCAATCGTACGAGAAGCGGCGCCGGCCCGTATCGCACCACTGCACCGCGTCGCGGTAGTGCTCGAGTTGGAATGACTCGTAGAACAACCGATAAACGATTTCATTGGCGCTGAGGAGGAACGCATCCGCGGCGTAGGCGCGTTGTGCCGCCTCCAGCGCCTGTTCCATGTTCCCCTGGAGCTGCAGCGCGGCGCTGAGCGTCCCCCACGCGCGCGCTTGCACGCGACTCGGCACTCGCGCGGCGGCCCGCAGGTCGCGCTCCGCGTCGTTCAAGGTGACGGCGCCATTCCCGGAATCACTGCGTCCCTGCAGGAACCAGGTGCGATACAGCACCGAGCCGCGCAGCTCCAGAGCAGCGGCGTCCTGCGGGGACAGGAGCAGCGCGCGATCGGCGTGCGCGCGCGCGCGTCGCAACCACTCGTCGCTGCTCACCCCGGCTGCCACGCCGCTCCGCGGACTCCCACGCGACGGGAGACCGGCCAGGTCGTACGCCAGCCACCCCCGCAAGACGATCGGCTCCGACCACCGCGCGTCTTCGCGTTCCGCCGCGGCCGCGAGGGAATCCGCCGTCACCAGGTTGTCCGCGGCCGAGCCTGCGCCGGTACCGAGCGCGACTTCGTCACGCAACGCCGCGGCGCGCTGCAGCAGCTCCCACGCGCGCTCACTCCCAGCGGCCGCGCGACTCGCCCGCGCGTGGATCTCCTGACCGAGCCGCTGGCGCAACGCGACGGACACCGCTTCGGTCAGCGTGTCCTCCAGCGCGAATAGCTCTCCCTCGGAGCGCTCGAGCGTCTCACTCGACAGCAGCGCCCCCGTCGTCGGATCGACGAGACGAACTTCCACGCGCAAGCGATCCCCGGACGCCGCCACGCTCCCGGCCACGATGGTCCCGACGCCCAGCGCGCGCGCGATGGAATCGAGCGCCACCGCATGGCCGCGGAAGGGCTTCACGCCGTCGGGTGAGATGACCCGCAGCGCCGGCACACGGGCGAGCGCTTCGATGAGATCGTACGTGATGCCGCTCGCGATGTAGCCGAGGCGGCCGCCGGGACTCAGGTCGTCGAAGTAGAGCACGGCAATGTGCGTCGGATCGAGCGCCGCGGGTCGCGGCGGCCGGGTGATCGCCCACACACCCAGCGCCACCGCGACTATCCCGGCGGCAGCGGCCGCGACCGTCCACCAGCGACGGCGCCGTGCATCGAGCGGCCGGCCCTGCGTCTGCGATTGGAGTGCCGCCACCAGCTCGCTCGCGGACCCGAAGCGATTGGCGCGGTCGCGCGCGAGCATCGTACGGAGCAGCCGGACGACGGAGACTGGCACGTCGGCACGCCTGCCCGTGAGCGAATCGACGCCGCTGTCGGGCCCCGGCGTCTGCCCGACGAGCATCTCGTACAGCACGACTCCCAAGGAGTAGATGTCGGTCCGGCCGTCGAGCTCCTCGACGCCCTGCTCCTGCTCGGGACTCATGTAGTCCACCGTCCCTAGCACGACGCCGGGGATCGTGCGGCGGTCGCCCGCCGCGCTGATGGCCTTGGCAATCCCAAAATCGCTGACGACGGCGTGCCCCTCTTCGAACAGGATGTTCTCGGGCTTGATGTCCCGATGCACGATGTTTTGGCGGTGGGCGTGATCGAGCGCCTCGGCCACTTCCTGGGTGATGCGGAGCGCCTGGGCGATCGGAAGCGTGCGCAGCCGGATCAGCCGCTGGCGCAGCGTTTCCCCTTCCACGAACGGCATGGAGTAGTACAGCAGGCCGCGGACTTCGCCGGCTTCGTGGAGCTTCAGGATGTAGGGGTGACTGAGTCGGGCGGCGACCTTGATTTCATCGAGGAATCGCTCGGGGCCGAGGCTCGCGGCCAGCTCCGGCCGCAGCACCTTGATGGCGACCTGGCGGCCCAGCGTCGTGTCGGACGCGAGAAAGACGATCGCCATGCCACCGCGGCCGATCTCGCGCTCGATGTTGTAGCGGCTATCCCCCGACAGTGCAGCCGCGAGCCGCGCCTGTAGGTCATCCACGGGCTAAAACATATAAGGCCTTGGCTACTCGCGCTTTGCCGACTACTTTCCGGGTCCCAAATGCGGGATCTGTCGCTGTCGCGCAGCCAGCTCCTGCTCCTCGCCGGCACGGCCAACCGGCCCCTCGCCGAGGAGATGGCCCAGCATTTGGGGCAACCGCTGTGCGCGGTGACGATGCGGCGGTTTGCCGACGGCGAGATCTTCGTCAAAATCGACGAGAACGTCCGCGGGCGCGATGTGTTCATCATCCAGCCCACGAATCCGCCGGCGGAAAACTACATGGAGCTGTTGCTCCTGATGGACGCCGCGCGGCGCGCGAGCGCGGCACGGATCACGGCGGTGTTGCCCTACTTCGGGTACGCGCGCCAGGACCGGAAGGATCAGCCGCGCGTGGCGATCAGCGCCAAGTTGATGGCGAATCTGATCACGCACGCGGGCGCGGACCGGGTGTTGGGCATCGACTTTCACTCGCACCAGGTCCAGGGGTTCTTCGACATACCGGTCGATCACCTCTACGCGGCGCCGGTGTTCGTGAATCACTACCGGACGAAGCGGCTGCATCAGCCGGTGGTGGTGGCGCCGGACGTGGGATCGGCAAAGATGGCGCGCGGGTTCGCGAAACGGCTGGACGCGTCGCTCGCGATCATCGACAAGCGGCGGCCGTCGGCGAACATCGCCGAAGTGCTGAACGTCGTCGGAGAGGTTGAGGACCGGGATTGCCTGATCCCCGACGATATGATCGACACCGCGGGCACGATTTCCGAAGCCGCAGCGGCGCTGAAGCGGCTCGGCGCCAAGCGCATCTTCGCATTCGCGTCGCATGCGCTGTTGTCGGGCCCGGCGGTCGAGCGGCTGCGCGCGTCGCCAATCGAAGAAGTGACGGTGACGAACACGATCCGGATTCCGGACGAGAAGCAGTTCGAAAAACTGAAGGTGCTATCGATCGCGAGTCTGATGGCCAAGGCGATCGGCTATGAGCATTCGAACCAGTCAGTCAGTTCGCTATTCGATTGAGTTGAGGAGCGTATGGCACAGACAGTAAGCCTCTCCGCCACGGCGCGAGAGAAGACAGGCAAAGGCGCGGCGCGGCAGGCCCGCTTCCAGAAGCAGGTTCCCGCCGTCGTCTACGGTCACGGCCGGGCCACGCAGCCGTTGATGGTGGACGCGCTCGCGCTCGAGAAGGCGCTGACCGGTATCGAGCCCGAGAGCACGCTGATCGATCTCACCGTTGACGGGAAAAAGGCGCGCGCGCTGATTCGCGAGATCCAGCGCCACCCGCTCCGCCCCGACATCATCCACGTCGATTTCTACGAGATCAAGGCGGACGAGAAGGTCACGCTGAAGGTCCCGGTGCACCTCGTCGGGACGGCCGACGGCGTGCGCAACGCGGGCGGCGTGCTCGACCAGGTGACGCGCGAAGTCGAAATCGAAGTGCTGCCCGAGCACATCCCCGACCGCGTGGAGCTGGACGTCACGGCGTTGAAGATCGGCGACTCGCTCCACACGCGCGACCTGTCGATCCCGAACGCCGTGATCCTCACCGGTGCCGACCTGACGATCGCGACCGTCGTCCCGCCGCGCGCCGAGGAAGTCGCCGCGCCGGCCGCCGAAGCGGCGACCGAGGTCGCCGAGCCCGAGCTCATTCGCAAGGTCCGCGAGGACGAGGAAGGCGAAGCGGGCGCCGAGGCGGGGGGCGCTGCCCCGGCCGAGGGGAAGGCCGCAACCAAAGCAGAGGAAAAGCCCAAGGGCAAGAAGGAAGAGTAGTCGTTGCGCGCCGTCGTCGGCCTGGGCAACCCAGGTCCGGATTACGCGGCGACGCGCCACAATGCCGGCTTTCTCCTCGCCGACGCTCTTGCCGAACAGTGGAAGCTCCCGCCCTTCCGTCGCGCCGAACGCTCGCGCGCGACGGAAGGCACGGCCCACGGTGTCCCCGTCCGCATTCTCAAGCCCACGACGTTTATGAACCACTCCGGTGCCGCGCTCGCGTCGCTGCGCGCCGATCCCTCGTTCGACGCCGCGCGCGACCTGCTCGTGCTCGTGGACGACTTCCAGATTCCCGTCGGCACATTCCGCTTTCGCCCCGACGGCTCGGCCGGCGGGCACAACGGCTTGAAGAGCGTCGAAGGCTCCCTGCAGTCGCAGCAGTACGCGCGGCTGCGGATCGGCGTGGGACCGCTGCCCGAAGGCATCGGGGACTGGGCGGACTACGTGCTCGCGCCCTTCGAAGCCGAGGAGCTCGAACAGGTCGAGTCGCTCATGCCGCGGATGATCGAAGAAGTCGAGAAATGGCTGAAATCATGACGGGCGTCGTACGTCGTGCGTGGTGCGTGGCATGCTCCGTTTAGGCATTGTCGGCCTTCCCAACGTCGGGAAGTCGACGCTGTTCAACGCGCTCACCTCCTCCAAGGCCGCGGCGGCGGAGAATTATCCGTTCTGCACCGTCGAGCCCAACGTCGGCGTCGTCGAAGTGCCGGACCCGCGGCTCGAGAAGCTCAACGAGGTCGTCAAGCCGAAGAAGAAAGTGCCCGCCGTCGTTGAATTCGTGGACATTGCCGGCCTCGTAAAGGGCGCCTCGCAGGGTGAAGGACTGGGCAACCAGTTCCTCTCGCACATTCGCGAAGTGGACGCCGTGGTGCATGTGATCCGCTGCTTCGACGATCCGGACGTGGTGCACGTCATGGGGCCGGTCGATCCGGTGCGCGACCACGACGTCATCACGAGCGAGCTCGCACTCGCCGATCTCGCGGTGGTCGAGCGGCGGCTCGACAAGACGCGCAAGTCGGCGCGCGCCGGCGACAAAGAAGCGCAGACCGAGCTCGTGCTGCTCGATCGCGTGGTCGAAGAGCTGAACAAGGGCCGCGGCGCCCGTGAAGCCGGCGAGAACGCGGAAGCAATCAAGTTTCTGCGCACGCTCGGCCTGCTCACGGCGAAACCGATTCTCTACGCCGCGAACGTGAACGAAGACGATCTCGCCTCAGGCGGCGGCAAGTGGATCGACAAACTGAAGAGCGCAGTTCAGGCGCATCACGAAGAGGCCGAGATCGTTCCCTTCTCCGCCAAGTTCGAGGCCGAGCTCGGCGAGCTGTCCGGCGACGAGCGCACAGAGTATCTCGCGAGCGCGGGTGTCTCAGAGCCGGGGCTCGACCGCCTCATTCACGCGGGCTATCGGCTCCTCGGCCTCCAGACGTTTTTTACCGTCGGCGAGAACGAAGTGCGCGCCTGGACGATGCATCGCGCCGACACGGCGTTCGACGCCGCAGGAGAGATTCACTCCGACTTCCAGCGTGGCTTCATCCGCGCCGAGACCGTCGGGTACAACGAGTTTCTCAAAGCGGGCAGCTACAAGACGGCGCGCGAGCAGGGGCTGGTGCGCAGCGAAGGTCGCGACTACGTCGTGAAGGACGGCGACATCTTGCTGTTCCGCTTCAACGTCTAGCGCGTCCAGATCAGGACGGCGCCACAGCCGCCGGCCGGGTTGACCGGCCCGCCGCGCCAGGCCGAATGTGCCGCCGTCGTCGCCTGGCCGTTGCCGAGCCCGGACGGCGGCGCCACGTGGTAAATCTCGACCGCGGCGACGTCATGGACGGCGATCTGGTCGAAGTTGTCCTCGCGGAACGGCACCCCATCCACGCTCACCGGCACGACGCACGTCTGACCGCGGAACACTTTGACCGGTAGACATTGACCGCCGCAGCGCATGACGATGCCGTCGCGCGCGAGCAGCGCGCTGATCGCGGCCGGATGCTGGCGATCGATCTCCTCGCGGGTGAAGAAGTACGCCATGTCGGCGTAGCGGTCCTTGCGCGCGTAAAAGCCCGCGAGATCGCGCCACCCGTTCGGGTGTTGCGCCTCCACAACCACCGGCGCGAGATCGACCGCCTCGGCGTCGATCATCACGACCAAATGCGTCTCATGATGGGCACGCAGCGTGACCATCTCGTCCTGGGTATCGCGACCCGAGTACGAGACGCGCAGCCGCTGCGGCCCGACCGGCAACGCGTCGAGCCGGAACGCCCCGGTCGAATCGCTGACCACGAACTTGTGCGCGGCGGGGATCGAGATCATGACGCCCGCCAGCGGTTTGCCGTTGAACGTGGAGCTCGCGGTCCCACGGATCGCGGCGCTCGTGTCGAGAGGTGGTGTCGGTTGCTGAACGAGGAGAACCGCGGTGGCGACGGCGGCGAACATGACGAGCCTCGAGGCTCAGGGTGCGGGTGATACCCCGCTCACCGCGTCCAGATCAGCACCAATCCGCACGGATTGGACGTGGGGAAGTCCCCTCCCATCCAGATGGACGAGCCGGGCGTGATGGATAACGACGGGCTGAGTCCGTAGGGCGGCTCGCTGCGATAGATCTCGATCGCGGCCACACTCGTGATAGGGATGTGCTCGTAATTGTCTTCGGCCCACGGCAGCCCATTCACGTTGATCGGCACCGCGCAGAGGTGCCCCCGGCTGAAGCGGGTGGGAAAACAGTACCCGTAGCAGCGCACGACAATCCCCTCGAGCGCGAGCACGGTGCCGATCTGCTTGGGCTGGATATGCTCGATCTCCTCGCGGGTGATGAAGCGCGCGAAGCCGCCGTACCAGCGCTTGCGCTCGTAAAAGCCGGCGAGGTCGCGCCACATGTTCGTCTGCCGGGCTTCGACTACCAGCGGGTTGAGGTTCATCGCGTCGAGATCGAGCAACACCGCGATCGTTTCGGTGTGCGCGCGGCGGAGGACGAACTGGTATTCCTGTGTCTCGCGCCCCTGATAGGCGATCCGGACCACCTGGGCGCCCGGCTCCAAACCGGCGATCCAAAAGCCGCCGCTGGAATCGGTGACCACGAACTTATGGGCGGCGGGGACGGAGATCATCACACCGGCGATCGGCCGGCCGTTGAAGGAGGAGGAGGCTCTGCCGTGCAGACGGGCGGTGGTATCCACTTGATGCAGCGATGATGACGCGAGCAGCAGCCGACTGAGGACCTGAATGGCGATCATCCCTCACCTCCTCTCGCCTACGATAGCATTTTTCGTGCCTTTCCACACGTGTGCGGCCCGTATATCTTTCGCGGCTCACAAATCCCCTACTCGGTGCCTTCCACCGCACCGGGTCACCCATGACCAAAGGGAGGTGGCATGCGTCGTCGGTACGAGACGGTCTACATCTTTGACAGCGCGCTGGACGAGCCCGCAATCACCGAAAAACTCAACCGCCTTCATGCCCTGCTGACCAAGGATGGTCGCGGCAGCATTACGAAGTCGTCGCCGTGGGGCAAGCGGACGCTGGCCTTCAAGATCAAAAAGAAGGACACGGGTTTTTACGTCGTCGCCGAGTTCGAGGCGGAGGGTGATCTGCTGCCCGAGTACGAGCGCGCCGTGAAGCTCGATGAGAGCGTGTTGCGGTACCTCATCGTCGAGGCGTCGAAGGAACAACCGAAGCCCGTCACCGCCGGGACCGCCGTGGCTGAGGAAGAAGAGCTGGAAGAGGAGGAAGCGTGAGACGTCCCGCCAAGACCTGTCCCGTGTGCGAATCCGGCGCCCGCGTGCTCGATTACAAGGACGACCGGACGCTGAGCCGCTTCCTCACCGAGCGCGGCAAGATCCTGCCGAGCCGGCTGTCGGGAATGTGCGCGCGTCACCAGCGGCAGCTGGCGACGGCGATCAAGCGCGCGCGGCAGCTCGCGCTCATTCCTTATATCAAGGGGCACACCGCGTAGGTGGGTGCTCCCGCGCCGACGCCTCCCTCCCCCCCCGTTGCGCGCAGCTCGTGGTGGCGGCTCGCTCTCGGGCTGATTGCGTTCATGCTCTGGGCGCATCCAAGCCTGGTCGGCTTGCCGTGCGCGGCGCTTTTGCTTCTGGCGCCCGGCAACGCCCAACGGCGGGCGCAGCCGATTGCCGGCGTGATCGCGGCGTTGAGCCTGGCGCTGCTGTTTCTCACCGCGGCCGGGGGCACTCGGCTCGGCGCGATGACCGCGACGTATATCGTGCTGGTGACCGCGGCATTCATCGGGTTGGTGCTGCTGCAGCCCGCGCCGCTGCTCCGGACGGCGATGCGGTCGATCGCGATCGGCGGCGTCGCCACCGCGCTGCTGATTCAGGTCTTCTGGGGCGTGGACGGCTTTGGCGCCTTGAATTGGGAGACGCTGCGGCAGACGAGTCTCGCCGTCCGCGGTATGGTCGAGGCCAGCCCGCCGCAGGCGGTCGGGACGACGTTCGCGCTGTATGAGCCGATGGTGCGTGTGCTGAGCTTGACCTGGCCCGGCATGCTCGCGCTGCAAACCCTCGCGGGGTTGGCGCTCGCATGGCAGCTGCACCTCCGGCTCGCCGCGGTGCCGCTCGGTCAGCCGCTCACGCGTTTCCGGGACTTCCGGATGGGCGACGCGTGGGTGTGGGGCATCGTCGCGTGGCTGGGCGTACTGATCCTGCCGGTCTCGCGCGCGTTGCACGTCGCCGGCACGAACCTCGGCCTCGTCGCCGCGACCTTGTACGTGCTGCGCGGTGCCGCCATCGTCGCAACGTTCGCCGAGGCGTTCGGACTGTCGGCGCTCGCGCTGGTGATCGCGGCTGCGGCCGCCGCGGCGCTGGCGGTGCCATTGATCTTCATCCTGCCGGGCCTCTGTACGCTCGGCATCACCGATACGTGGTACCAGTACCGCCGCCGGCTCGCGGAAGCACGCGCACGGCGGACTCACATCAACTGAGCAGGGCGAGGAGTCACGATGGAAATCATTCTGCGCGCGGATGTGCAGCACCTGGGCAAGGTCGGCGACGTCGTCAAGGTGAAAGACGGCTATGCCCGCAATTTTCTCCTGCCCAAGGGCTTGGCTTACCCCGCGACCGACGCGAACAAGAAGAAGATCGCCTTTGAGGCCGATCGGCTGTCCAAGCAGCAAGCCGCCGAAAAGAGCGCTGCCGAGTCGGAAGCGACACGGCTCGCCGAGGTGCATCTCAGCTTCGCGGTGAAGGTCGGCGAGGAAGACAAGCTCTACGGCTCGATCACCGCGAGCGACATCCAGCGCAAGCTCGAGGAGCTCGGCATCCACGTGGACAAGCGCAAGGTGGACCTGCCCGAGCCGATCCGGGAGCTCGGCGACTTCCAGGTGGGCATCAAGATCCATCCGGAGGTTCGGCCCGAGGTGCGCGTTACGGTGGTGAAGGAGTAACGATCGTCGCGATCGGGTACGTCGACGGGCCGCGCTTCCGCCGCTCGCTGCTGGCCGCGGCGGATTGGGTGGCGGCCGGACGCGACGAGCTGAACCGGATCAACGTCTTTCCCGTGCCCGACGGCGACACCGGCACGAACATGTGCCTGACGCTGCGCGCCGTCGCCGGCGCGCTGCGCGATCTCGGAGACGGCGACGCACCGCTCCCCCTCCCCGACGTCGCCGAAACGATGGCGCAGGCCAGCGTGCGCGGCGCGCGCGGCAACTCCGGCATGATGCTGTCGCAATTCCTGCTCGGCTTCCGTGAAGGCATCGGCCAGCGGCTGCGCATCAGCGCCCGCGAGCTCGCCCATGCCATCAGCATCGGCTTCGAGCGGCTGCGCTCCTCGCTGGACGAGCCGATGGAAGGCACGATTCTCACCGTGGCACGCGAGGCCGCCGAAGAAGCGGGGAATGCGCGCGGCGAGTCGGACCTCCGGGTCTTCATGAGCCGCATCGTCAATCGCGCCGAGGTCGCGTTGGCGCGCACACCCGAGCTGCTCGCCGCGCTGAAAAGCGCGGGCGTCGTGGATGCCGGGGCCAAGGGGTTCGTGCGGCTGCTCGACGGCGTCAAGCGTCTCATCGACGAGGGCCACATCGCCGAAGGCGCCGTCGATCGGATGGGGGCGACGTCCAACGCCGCCGCCCTGACCGACGTCGAGTCCGACCGCGACTACCGCTACTGCACGGAGCTGATGATCCGCTCCGCGTCTCTGCCCGATGCGGCCGACGTCCGCCGCGCGCTCCGGGCGCACGGCGCTTCGATCGTCGTGCTGTCGACGGGCGACCTCCTCAAAGCCCACATTCACACCGATGCGCCGGACGCCGTCTTCGCGCTTGCCGCGAGCTGGGGCACGCTCGAATCGACCAAGGCCGACGACATGCGCGCCCAGCACCAGGCGCTGCAGACGCGCCGGCCGATCGCCTTTGTGAGCGATACCGCCTGCGACTTGCCGGACGAGCTGGTGCTCCAGTACGACGTCGGGCTCGTCCCGATGCAGCTGATCGTCGACGACCGGGCGTACCGCGACCGCCTCGAGCTTTCGCCGGGCGAGTTCTTCCGCCGCATGCGAGCCGGGTTGGACGCCAGCACTTCTCAGCCGGCGCCCCAGGCATTCACAGATGCCTACCGGGATGCCGCACGTGCCGGCGACCACGTCATCGCCGTGGTCGTATCGAGCGCCCTGTCCGGGACACACGGTAACGCGGAAGCCGCGGCGAAGCGCTTCGACGGCAAGCGCGTCACCGTGGTCGACAGCCGCAGCGCCTCCCTGGGCGAGGGCCTCCTGGTGATACGTGGCGTAGAGCTTGCTGCAGCCGGATGGGAGCGTGAGGCGATCGTGCGCGAGCTCGAACGGGTGCGCGGGCAATCGGGAGGCTTCTTTACGGTGGACAACTTCGAGCGGCTGGTCCGCTCCGGGCGCGTGGGCCGCGGCAAGGCCTGGCTCGGGACCAAGCTCAATCTCAAGCCGGTCATGGCGCTTACTATGGAAGGCCGGATCGAGCCGGTGGGCCGAGCGCGCGGGCGCGAGGCGGCCCGGCGCCGCGTGCTCGAGCTGCTCGACAAGGCCCTGACGCCCCGTCCTCGCACCCTGCGGATGGGCGTCGCGCATGGCGACATCCCCGAATTCGCAGAAGCGTTACGGCTTGAACTCGTGTCGCGCTACCGACCCATGCAGTGTTTGGTGACCCCGATCACCCCGGTGATCGCGGCGCACGCCGGGATCGGCGCCTGGGGAGTGTTCTACCAGAATGAAGACTGAGCTCTCACAGGTTGTGAACGCGTTAATGGATCGCAAGGCCGTAGATCCGGTAGTATTGGATCTACGCGGCCTGTGCTCGGCCACCGACTATTTCGTGATCGTGTCGGGCACGTCCGACGCGCATGTGCGGGGCATGGCGGATCATCTGGTCGCCGCGCTCGCGCCGGAGGGGATCGAGCCGCATCATGTGGAAGGGCTCGCGCAGGGTCGCTGGGTCTTGCTCGACTACGTTGATTTCGTGGTGCACGTGTTTCATCCGGAGCTCAGGGAGTTCTACCAGCTCGAGCGCTTGTGGGGGGACGCTCCCGTGGTCGCTGGAGACTCGAAAGGCTAGGGACGTATGCAACGCATGACGCGTTCGATCCTCTTCGCCGCACTCGCGCTGCTTGTGGCACCGTCGCTCTCCGCCCAGTACTTCGGGAAGAACAAAGTTCAGTACACGAACTTCAAGTTCCAGACGATTCAGACCGAACACTTCGACATCTACTACTATCCCGACGAGCGCGGCGGCGCGCTGGACGCGGCCCGCATGGCCGAGCGCGCGTACGCGCGGTTGTCGCGCATCCTGCATCACCAGTTCCAGAGTCGGAAGCCGATCATCCTGTATGCGTCGCAGTCCGACTTCCAACAGACCAACGTCGTCGATGCGGGGGGCGAAGGTCTCGGCGGCGTCACGGAGTTTTACAAGCATCGCGCCGTGATGCCCTTTACCGGCTCCTACGCCGAGTTCGAGCACGTGCTGCAGCACGAGATGGTGCACCAGTTCCAGTACGATGTGTTCAGCCGCGGCCGCCCCGGCGCCGGCGTGCAGACGCTCATGAACGTGAATCCGCCGCTCTGGTTCATGGAGGGCATGGCGGAGTATCTGTCGCTCGGCCCGATCAATCCGGAGACGGCGATGTGGCTGCGCGACGCCGCGCTCAACGGGCACTTGCCGTCCATCGAAGAGATGTCGGAAGATCCCAGCATCTTCCCCTATCGGTTCGGTCATGGATTGTGGGCCTACATCGGTGAGAAATGGGGCGACGACGTCATCGGGGAAATCCTGCAGAGCTCGGTGAGCTCCGGTATCGACGCGGCATTCAAGCGCGCGACCGGTCGCTCGCTGGAGCAGCTCTCGGACGACTGGCGCGACGCGATCCAGACGACGTTCCTGCCGCAACTCGGGGACCACTATCGCGCGCGCCGCATTGCGCAGCCGACGCTGACGGAGCGCCGCTCCAACGGGCGGGTCTTCCTGGCCCCCGCACTGACGCCGGACGGCCGGAGCATCGCGTTCTTCGGCGACGAGGGCGGGTTCTTCATCGACCTCTGGCTCGCCGATGCCGAGACGGGACGCGTGAAGCAGCGGCTCGTGAAATCCACGCTCAACAACAATTACGAGAGCCTGCGGTTCATCAACTCGGCCGGCGCTTTCTCGCCCGACGGGCGGTTTTTCGCGATCGCGGCAAAGCGGAAGAACCGCGACGACCTCGTGATTCTCGACGTCAAGAACGACCGCGAGGAGCGCCGCATCCAGGTGGGCCTCTCGGGCCTGCAGACGCCGCAGTGGTCGCCGGACGGTCAGCAGCTCGTGTTCACCGGATTCCACAACGGCTTCACCGATCTCTTCATCATCAATCGCGACGGCACAGGCCTGCGGCGGCTCACCGACGACAAGTATGCCGACTTGCACCCCGCATGGTCGCCGGACGGCAAGACGATCGCCTTCGTGACCGATCGGGGCGGCGAAACCGACTTCGATCTGCTCCGCTTCGGCAATCTCCGCGTCGCGCTCTTTCATCTCGACACCGGGACGATGGAGCTGCTCGGCCACATGGAAGTCGGGAAGAACATCAACCCCGTGTGGGCACCCGACGGAAAGTCCTTGGCGTTCGTCTCCGACCGCACCGGCGTCGCGAACCTCTTCTTGTATGACTTCGCGGACGGCGAGATCTATCAGCTGACCAACATGTTCACCGGCGTGCAGGGCATCACCCCGCTGTCACCGGTGTTGAGCTGGGCGCCGCAGGCCGATCGGATGGCGTTCGTCTATTACGAGGACGGCCAGTACAGCGTGTATTCGCTGGAGAATCCGCGCTCGCTCAAGCGCGCGCCGTATCGTGGCCCGAGCACCGCTCCCGTCGTCACGCTGCTCGAGGGCGAAGCGCGCGACACGCTGCTCCCGGCGCCGACGCCCACCGGCACGGCAGCGACGGGTGGTGGCGCCGCGGTTGCGAACGCCGGTCAGTCCGCGTCGTTCTACCGGTCCGCCGGAGGCTTCCGACCGTCGGCCACCCCCGCCCCCGCCGAATCGTCGGCGGTGGCGCCGACGGTGACCGTGCGCCAGCTCCTCGACTCTGCGTCGCTCGCGTTGCCGGACACGGCAGAGTTCTCGTTCAAGCCATATCGGGTGCGCTTCACCGCCGATTACGTCGTCCGTCCGACGGTGGGTTATGAGCGCGACAACTTCGGCCGCGGTTTCTTCGGCGGCACGGCGATCGCGCTGTCCGACATCCTCGGCAACCACGCGCTCGTGCTCGCCGGATCGATCAACGGCCGCATCAGCGAAGCACAGGTCCTCGGCCTCTACGTCAATCAGACGCATCGTCTGAGCTGGGCCGGGGGTTTCTCGCAGGATCCGTTGTACTTCTACGGCGGCAGCGACTGGTCGCGCGCCGAAGATCCGAGCAGCCCCGGCGATAGCCTCGACGTCTTCTCGACGCGCATCCGCCGCTTCGTGATCCGCGATGCGTTCGTCGAGTCGCAGTATCCGTTCAGCCGATTCAATCGCATCGAGCTGGGCTTCCACGCGGTGAACATCGCCGAAGCAACGCTCGCGCTGCAGACGCTCTACGATGCGAGCGGCAATCCCGTCGACGAGCGCCTCGTCACCGGTAGCGGACCGTCGTCGTCGTACATCCAGCCGTCGATCGCGCACGTGCACGACAACGCGTTGTTCGGCTGGGTCGGGCCGTTTACCGGCGGCCGCTCGCGGCTGTCGGTGTCACCGGCGATCGGCTCGTGGAAATTCACGGCGGGCCTCTTCGATTACCGCCGCTACCTGTTCGCTCGGCCGTTCACGCTCGCGTTCCGGGGCTTGATGTTCGGTCGCTTCGGCCGCGACGCCGATCGCTTCCCGGTGTTCCTGGGCAGCACGGAGCTCATCCGCGGCTACACGGCCGGCTCGATCCGCAACAACGAGTGCGTCGCCGATCCGACGAATACGAACACGGCGACGTGCGCGCAGCTCGATCAGCTGATCGGCTCCAAGATCGCCGTCGGGAACGTCGAGCTTCGCTTCCCGCTCACCCGCAGCCTCGTGCTCGGCTTCCTGCCCGTCGGCTTCCCGCCGATCGAGGGCGCGGTGTTCTACGACATCGGAATGGCGTGGAACGACAACAGCATCGTGAAGTGGAATCGCGGGCCGACCGAGGACCCGGAGCTCGTGCGGACGCCGCTGCGCAGCTGGGGCGGATCGATTCGCGCCAACGTCTTCGGGCTGATGATCATGCGGCTCGATTACACCAAGCCGCTCGACCGGCCCCACAAGCGGTCGTATTGGACCATTAGTTTAGGTCCGACGTTCTAACTCCGCTTCGCTAAAACAGTTGCCTTGGCCTCGCCGGTTGTCTATCTTGTCCGGCGAGGCCATTTGCCTACCACCCGCTTCCTTCTGTTCGCCGCCGTCACGCTGTGGGGCTGCGGATCCCGAGCGCCGGGAGCCGTGTCCTCTCAAGCTCAGTCGCCTCAACAAGTTAGCCAAGCACAGATCCAGGCCCGCACCCCCGGCGTAGCCATTCGGCTGGCCGCCAAAGGCGGGACACCGATGCTCTATCGCCTCCCGCGCCTGACGGCGGTCGAGGGGGTCCTGCGCGGCAAGCTGCCCCCCGTCGAGCGGGTGGTCGGCCTGGACCCCGAGTCCGAGTTCTTGTTTGTCACGACCGCCAAGCACGAACTGCTCACGCTCGATCTCGGCAGCGGACGCGTCGACACGGTCGCGACGAACGTGCGCCAGGCGGCGCTCGGCCCCGACGGCACGCTGTACGCCGTCGACTCGCTGCGGCACGTCATCTCGCTGTCGCGCCGCACGCGATTTACGTGGCCGCAGGCGCTGACGGCGATGCCGCGCGATCTCTTCGGCGCCGCCGATCAACATCTCGTCGGCGTCATTCCGCAGGACAAGCTCCTCGTCGCGGCGGCCGACCAACCCCCGACGGTTCATCCAATCGCGACCGGCGGTGACGTCGCGGCGTCGCGGTGGGGCGACCTCGTCGCCGTCGCCAGTGACTCCGGGGTGACGCTCTACGATCCCGTCGGCCGGCGCGAGCCGGCGTTCGTGCGGCTCGACGATGCACCGCGTGCGCTCGCGTTTTCGCCGTCGGGCCACCGCATCTACGTCGCGCGCCGCAGCGTGCCGGGCCTCGCAGTGATCGACCGCTTCGATCGCAAGGAGCTGGACGGCGTGGCGCTCCCGGGACCCGTCGCCGCGCTCCGGCTCGATCCGCTCGGCCGCTGGCTGCTCGCGCGCCCGGCCGTGGGCGATTCGGCATGGATCGTCGATCTGCCGATCAAGCGGCACACGGGAATCATTCCGACGGAATGGCAATCCGATCTGCCGACGGTTTCGCCCGACGGCATGCTGATCTATCGTCGCGGCAAGGACGTGATTTCCGCACGACCGGATTCGTTGAACGACGTGGGTAAGGTCACGAACGGCGCGGCGGATCTCTGGGTGCTCACGACCTGGCTGCCGCGCGGCGTGCCGTCGAGCGTCGCCAGCACGACCGCGGCCGACAGCGCGGGCGCCGGCGCGGAAGGCCCGCTCTACGTGCAGGTCTCGACGTCGCAGAATCCGGAGTGGTCCGGCCATCTGGCCGACGATCTGACGCGCGCCGGGCTCGCCGCACGCGTGTTGCCGCCGCAACATCCCGACGACGGCTATCGCGTCGTCCTCGGTCCCTATGCGACGCGCGAGCAGGCGGAAGCAACCGGCCGGCGGCTCGGACGTCCGTTCTGGATCTACCAGCCCGGCCAGTGAGCACCGTGCGCCAGCTGCCGCTCTCGCGGCTCGGTCACCTGGTGCCGCCGCTGCTTGAGGGCGCGGCGCTGGTCGCCCTCGCGCCGCTGAGCGACGATCTCGCGTGGGCCGCGAAGGCCGCGTGGGACATCGCGCGCATTGCCGCGCGCGACGGGCGGAAGGTCGCGCTTGTCGATCTCGAGCTCGAGCATCCCACGTTGCACACCGTCGTCGGACTCGCGACGACCGAAGGCATCGTGGACGCATTCGAATACGGCGTGTCGTTGACCAAGGCCGCGCATGAGGTGCACGGCGTCTTCCTGATTCCCACCGGTACGGACACCGCGAAGGCCTCGGAGTTGTACGCCCATTCGCGCTGGCGGAAGCTGCAGGCGGGATTTCGCTCCGAAGGCGCGCTGCTGCTCGTGTTCATTCGGCCCGGCGCGCTCGCGCAATTCGCGGCCGATCCCGACGGTGTCATCGTGCTCGCGCCCGAAGGAGTGACCGGCACGCTCGCGCTGCGGCGCGACCTCCCGCTGCTCGGTGTCGTGCGCGACCGCTGGCTCCCCTCGGGGCCGCAGGCCCGCGTGTCGGTGCCGCTGCCCGCACAGCCGCTGCCGCCGCCTCGGCCCGGCTTCCCCGTGCCGATCGACGTCGAGCCGCGGCGCCGTACCGGTGTCCGGGTCGTGCTGGCGGCGGGCCTCGTCATCGCCGTGGGCCTGGGAGGATGGACCCTCTTCGCCCGAGCCAGGGAGTCGGGTGAAGTGGCCGGCGGATTCGTGGCACCGCCGGCCGCTCCGCCGACTCCCGCCGCGTCGACGTCGTCGTCTGCAGTCGCCACATCCTCCACCAACCATCACGCGCCGCCGGCCGCTTCCCTCGACACACTCGGATGGACCGTCCAGCTCGCGGCCTACGCGTCGCTCGACAAGGCGCTCGCGCAAGCAGATCAGTTGGCCGCGGATGCCGGCGTGCCGACGCTCGTGACGCCGGTGGCGCAGAACGAGCACGGTCGCGTGTGGTATCGCGTCCTGGCCGGCTCGTACGCGACGCGGTCCGCCGCCGCCGAGGCGCGCGCCGGCTGGTGGCAGCGCGGCGTCGCGGCGGAAGGCATCGGCGATCTGCTGCAGGCGCCGTACTCGTACCACGCGGCTGCGGATGCGTCACTCGACATGCTGCGGCGCCGCGGGTTGCCCGCCGTGCGCTGGACGAACGGCGCCATTCTGATGGGCGCGTTCGAAACCCGCGATCAGGCGGCGTTGACCCAAGCCGCACTCAAGCGCGCCGGCGTGCGCGCGAACCTACTCCCTCGCATGGGGACACCATGAGACTGAGCAGGCTCGAGCTCTCGGGCTTCAAATCGTTCGCGGGATCGGTGGAGCTGCCCTTCGATCAGGGCGTCACCGCCATCGTTGGCCCGAACGGCTGCGGCAAATCGAACATCTCCGACGCGGTCCGCTGGGTGCTCGGCGAGCAGTCGCCGCGGCTGTTGCGCGGCGGCAAGATGGAAGACGTGATCTTCCAGGGCTCGACCGGCCGCCGCCCCGTCAACGTCGCGGAAGTCTCGCTCGTCTTCGACAACTCCGACGGCACCCTGCCGATCGCGTATCAGGAAGTCGTCGTGACGCGGCGGTTGTCGCGCTCGGGCCAGAGCGATTACCTCATCAATCGCTCGCCGGTGCGGCTCCGCGACGTCCAGGATCTGCTGCGCGGGACGGGCCTGGGTGCCGACGCGGCCGTCGTGATGGAAGCCAAGATGATCGAGGCGCTGCTCTCCGAGAAAGCCGAAGAGCGGCGCGCGCTGTTCGAGGAAGCTGCCGGCATTGGGCTGTATCGCAACCGGAAAGAGAGCACCGAACGGCGTCTCGAGGAGACCGCCGCGGACCTCGCGCGGCTCGAAGACCTGGTCGCCGAAGTGCAGACGCAGGTCCGCAGTCTCGCGCGCCAGCGCGGCCGCGCCGAGCGGTACGGCAAGATGATCGAGGAGCGCTTTGGCATCGCGATGACGCTGGTGCGGCGCGAGCTCGAAGACTTCGAGCTGTCGCTTGGCGCGTTGACCGTCCGCGCGCGCGAGCTGGCCGAGCAGCTGCCCGCTGCCCGCGCACGGCTCGAGGATGCCGAGCAGCAGCGCGAGGCGCGAGTGCAAGCGCGGCACACGGCGGAGGCGCGCCGCACCGAAGTCGAGCGCCGGCTGGCCGACGCCAAGCTCGAGGTCGGGCGATTGGAGAGCGACCTCGCCCTGGCCGCCGAACGCCTGAGCAATGCAGCGCAACGCCGCCAGACCGCGGCCGACGAGCGCGTGCAGGGTGAACGGCGCGCCGCACAGGCGGAGCGCGAGCACGCCGCGGCGGCGGCGGAACGCTCGGCCGCCGAGCGCGATCTCGCCGCCGTGCAAACCGAGCTCGGCGCGCGCACGGGAGAGGAAGACACCGTCCGCGGGCGGCTGACCGCAGAGCGGATCGCGGTGCGGGACCTGGAGGAAGGACTGCAGCGCCGCGCCGAAACGGCCCGCGCGCTCGAGATCGAGAGCGGCGCGCTCGAGCGGGAGCGCGGCGAGCTGAAGGAGCAGCTGACCCAGGCAACGACGGAGCGCGACGCCCGCGATACGGCGGCGCGTGGAGCGGCGCGGGACGCCGAGGCGGCCGCGCAGCGCGTCCATCACGATGCCGAGGCCGCCGTCCACGCTGTCGAGGCGCTGCAGCACGCGCGCCGGCACGTGGCGGCACTGCAGGAGCAGGAGATGAGCGCGCGCTCCGCCCGCCGCCAAGCCGAAGCGGCATTGGCACAGCTCGAGGCGCGGCGTGACGCGCTGACCGAGCTCGATCGCGAGCACGTGGGACTCGCGCCCGCGGCGCAGGCGCTACTCAAGGCGCGCGCGCAATTCGGCGACGGCGTCCTCGGCCCGCTCGCCGACTTCGTGCGCACCAGTCGTCGCGACGCGGAGCTGGCCGAGCGGCTGCTCGGTGAATGGCTGCATGCCGTGCTCGTGCGCGACGCGTCCGAGATCGACAGGATTCGGGCGTGGCACGCCGAGACGCAGCCGGGACCACTCGTGCTGCTCCCGTGCGTCCCCGGCCCGCGGCTCGGCGCCGACGGCCATCCGCTCAAGGACGAGCTGCGCGTCGATGGAGCGGCGGCCGCCTGGGTGCGCGCGCTGCTCGCCGGCCACGAAGTCCTCGCCGCGGGCGCGCTGCGGCGCGCGAATGGCGCCGTGTTCCTCGACTCCACCGCTCCGGCGGCCGGCGGCCCCCTCCAGCGCCGCGCAGAGCTCGAAGCCCTCGAGAAGGACGTGCGTGACGCGCAGAGCAATCGTGAGCGCGCCCATGCGACCGAAGAGACGACGGTGCGCGAGCTCGCCGCCGCGGAAGCGACGCTGACCGCCGCCGGCCAGGCCGCTGAGCACGCCCGCCGTGCCGAGCTCGAGGCGGGAGCCGAAAAGGGCGAAGCCGATCGCGGCCTGATCCACGCGCGCCGCGAAGCCGAGGAGTCGGCCGCGCGGGTCGAGCGGTTGACGCGGCGACTCGGCGAGGTCGAGACCCGGCTTGGCGCGTTGCAGGTCGAGCTTCAGGAGCGCGAGCTCGATCGCGTGCGCGCCGCCGAGCAGCTCGGCGCCGAGCGGGCGGGGCTCGCCGATCTCGAGGCGCAACAGGAGGCGGCCCGCGAGCAGCGCGTCCGGTGGCAGGTGGAAGCCGCGCAAGTCGAAGCGCGCCACACCGCGGCCTCCGAGCGTGCCGCGCGCGCCGACGCCGACGCGCGCGCCTCGCGCGAGCAGGCCACCGCACGGGCCGAGGAGATCGCGCGCATCGAGCGGGAATCGGCGACGCTCACCACGCAGCGCGCGCAGTGGGAAGACACGCTGCAGGAGCGGCGGCTCGCGCTGGTCGAGCTGGAGGCCGCGGCCCAGGACGCCGAAACGAACGTCGGCTTGACGGACGCCGATCTGGGCCAGGCCGAAGGCGCGCTCGATCAGGCGCGCAAGGCGCTCGCCGCCCTGGGCGAAGAGGAGCACCGGCTCAAGCTCGAGCAAACGGAGGTCGAAGGCCGTAAGCGCGGCCTGGTCGAGCGCGTCGAAACCGAGTGGCGCAAGCCGCTCGACACCCTGCTCGCCGATGCACCGGAGGTTCCCGGCGACATCGAGTGGCTGCGCCAGGAAAACGAGCGGCTGCGCGGCGCGATCGACGCCGTCGGTCCCGTGAACGCCCTTGCCGTCGAGGAGCACGCCGAGGAGCAAAAGCGGCTCGACTTCCTGATGACCCAGCGCGACGATCTCGTGGCGGCGCGCAGCTCGCTCCAGCAGGCGGCGCGGGAGATCGATCAAACGGCCAAGACGCTGTTCCTCGAATCGTTCGGCAAAGTCCGCGAGCACTTCCGGTCGGTGTTCCAAACGTTGTTCGGCGGCGGTGAATGCGATGTGCGGCTCGCGAACGAGGACGAGCCGCTCGAGAGCGAGATCGAGATCCACGCCGCGCCGCGCGGCAAGCGCACCCAGCGCATTCACCTGCTGTCCTCGGGCGAGCGCACGCTGGTCGCCGTGTCGCTCCTGTTTGCCATCTTCCTCGCGAAGCCGAGCCCGTTCTGCCTGCTCGACGAGGTGGATGCGCCGCTGGACGACGCCAACGTCGGCCGCTACGTCCGGCTGCTCACGCAGTTCAAGGACTCGACACAGTTCATCGTGATCACGCATAACCCGCGCACGATGCAGGCGGCCGACGCCGTGTACGGCGTGACGATGCAGGAGCCCGGCGTCTCGACGATCGTCGGCGTGCGGCTCGGCCAAATGGAGACCGTCTAACAGCGGAGTTGGGACTCGTCCCCGGTCCCTCGTCCCCCGTCCCTCCTATGCGACGGTTCCTCTGGCTCCTCCTGCTGCCCGCCGGGTTGGCAGCGCAACAACCCACCGTGTCCCCGCCCCTCTCACGGCTCGTGCATCGCGTGCCGGACACCACCGTGACCGTGTGGCTGTTCGCGCGCCCGCGCGTCTCGCTCGACGCCCTGAGCCGACGCCTGGCCGCCGCCGGCGCGCATGTGCGGGTCGCGAGCCGCTGGCTCCATGCCGTCAGCGCTGACGTTTCCGCGAGGACGCTCGGCGTGCTGCTCACCGATCGCGACCTCAGGCACGTCCAGCCGCTCGGCCGATTCCGCGTACCAACGAATCGCTTGTCGGATGCAGCGCTCGTCGCGCCGTCGCCCGGCTCTGTCGCCGACTCCTGCCCTGCCGGCGGCGATCCGGTATACGGCCCGTCCGAGATGCCTTATCGCCGCCTGAATCTGCGGCCGCTGAGCGATCGCGGGCTGCGCGGCGCCGGCGTGCGCGTCGGCATCTTCGACTCGGGCTTCGACACGCAAAACGCGGCGTTCAGCGGCGTGACGATTCGGGCGCAGCACGACTTCGTGTTCAACGACAGCATCGTTCGCGACGAGGCCGGGAAGGATCAGGCCGGCGCGCAATTCCACGGTACCGCCGTGTGGTCACTGTTCGCCGGCAATCTCGCGGGTCGGCTGCGCGGGATCGCGCCCGACGCGACCTATCTCCTCGCGAAGACCGAGGACGTGCGGAGCGAAACGCGCGTCGAAGAAGACAACTACGTTGCGGCGCTCGAGTGGGCCGATTCAATCGGGGTCGACATCGTCTCCTCGAGCCTCGCGTATCTCGTGTTCGACAACGGCTTCAGCTACGCGCCCGCGGACCTCAACGGCGACGTGGCGGTGACGACGGTGGCGGTCGACGCGGCGGCAAAGCGCGGCATCACCGTCGTGACGGCAGCAAGCAACAACGGTCCGGCGTTCCGCACGCTGTGGACCCCGGCGGACGCGGATTCCGACCTCGCGATCGGCGCCGAGGATTCGCTGGGCAACATCGCGAACTTCTCGAGCCGCGGCCCCACCGCCGACGGCCGGCTGAAGCCCGATTTCACCGCACCGGGGATCGCGGTGTGCGTGCTGACCGGCCCCGGCACGCTTCTGCGCGAAGCCGGTACGTCGTTCGCGACGCCGCTGACGGCCGCCGGCATCGTGCTCCTCAAAAGTCTGTTCCCGAGTCTCGGACCGATCGCGATCCGGCAGACGCTGCGCGCCACGGCATCGCATCGCTCCGCACCCGATTCGACGTTCGGCTGGGGCCGGCCCGATTTCGGCGCCGCGGCGTCGTTCGCCGGTCTCGTGCCGATCAGCCCCGTGAACAGCCCGCTGAGCACCGTCACACCGACGTTCGCGTGGACCCAGGGCGCGCTGCCCTCGCCCGTGACGTTCCGGCTGCGCGTCGCAGGTGACAGCCAATTCCTATCGCTCATTGCCGACACCGTGGTGGGCTCGGCGACGAGCGCCACGCTGGCGCGGCCGCTCAAGGGAACGCGCATGTTCTGGCGCGTCGATGGACGGAGCGACGCGGGGGATACGGCCAGCACCGGCGTGGTGGGGCCGCTCGTCGTGCCGCCCTGGGCGACGATGCTCGTCTACAGCAGCCCGGCGGGCAGCGTGACCGACACGGCGGAGCCGACGTTCCGGTGGTCGCCCATCCCGGTCGACTCTCCGCCCGGCCCGTTCACGTACGATCTCATCGTGCAGCGCGCCGCCACGAATCTCACGGAATTCGGAATCGGCGGTCTGCGGGATACGGTCTTCACGCTGACGCAGCCGCTCGAGCGCAACACCGCCTATCACTGGTCGCTGGTCGTCCATGCCGGCGCGGACACGAGCCTGGTGAGGAGCCAGGGGTCGTTCCTGGTCGTCGACGGCGGCATGCCGACGGCGACGTTGCTCTATCAGAATTTTCCGAATCCGTTTCCCGTCCCGGGGCGCGACTCGACGTGCCTCTGGTTCGACATCGCGTCGGCCGGGCTCGTGGAGCTCGACATTCTCGATTTGCGCGGCAACCGGGTTCGGCGTTTCGTTCCGGGACCGGACTTCCCCGCGATTCTGCCGGCCGGGCGGTATGGCCGCGGCTACGCGGGCGGCTCGGGACTCTGCGATCCCCGGCTCATGTGGGATGGGCGCGCCGATGACGGCCACCCGTTGCCTGCAGGCGTGTATCTCGCCAAGCTGAAGGCACCAGGACTGCTCGTGTTCAAGCGCATCGTCTTTCGCGGAAAGTGAGTATGGACCTCGTCACGGTCGGCACCGGAACCGTCGCTCCATCGGCAGCTCGCACCGCGCCCTGCCATTGGGTGACGCGCGGCGACCTGCGCGTGCTGCTCGACTGCGGCGCGGGCTCGCTGCATCGCCTCGCGCAGTTCGGGCTGCCGTGGCAGCACGTGACGCACGTGATCGTGACGCACTTCCATCCCGACCATTGGGGCGAGCTGCCGATGCTGGTCTACGCCCTGAAGTACACGACCGAGCCGGCGCGCCGCGAGCCGTTCGTCATTCTCGGCCCGCCCGGCGTCGTGCAGCTCCTCCGGACGCTCGCCGAGGGTTACGGCGACTGGCTGCTCGATCCCGGTTTCCCGATCGGCATCCTCGACGTCCGCGACGGCGAGCCGTTCCCGCTGAACGCCGAGGTCAATCTCGAGACGTTCCCCGTTCCGCACACGACCGAAAGCGTCGCGGTCTCGCTGGTGGCGCCGGAAGGGCGTCTCGTCTATACCGGCGATACCGGCCCCAGCTCTGAGCTGGCGCGGTGGGCGGCGGGCTGCGATTTGCTCTTGGCGGAGTGCTCGCTGCCGGAAGAGCGGGCCATGGACATCCACCTCACGCCCCAGCAAGCGGGAGACCTGGCGAAGGAGGCGGGTGCCAAGCGTCTAGTCTTGACGCACTTCTATCCCCCTGTAGAAACTTCGGACCCGGCAAAACTTGCCGGCACTCGCTTTCGCGGGCCGGTCTCGGCGGCGAAAGACGGCGACCGCTTCACCATCGGTGATGGGAGACGCTAGTCGTGCTGATCGTCATGCGGCATGGAGCTTCGCGCGATGAAGTCGACAAGGTCATCTCCGTCATCGAGGAGCTGGGCTATCAGGCGCAGCTCATGCCCGGCGCGCAACGGACGGCGGTCGGTCTCGTCGGCAACGACGGCCGCGTGGACGCCTCGCGCCTCGAAGGCCTGCCCGGCGTCGCCGAAGTCATCCATGTCTCGCAGCCCTACAAGCAGGTCAGCCGCGAGTGGAAATCCGAGAACACCCTGGTGCGGCTGCCCGGTGGCGTCACGTTTGGTGGCACCGAGGTGGTGGCGATCGCGGGGCCGTGCTCGGTGGAGAACGAGCGCCAGATCATCGAGGCGGCGCGCCAGGTAAAGGAAGCGGGGGCCGTCGTCCTCCGCGGCGGCGCGTGGAAGCCACGCAGCTCGCCCTACTCGTTCCAGGGGCTGGGCAAGCCTGGTCTCCGGCTCCTCGCCAAGGCACGCGAAGAGACCGGTCTCCTGATCTGCACCGAGGCGATGGACGAAACGGGACTCGGCTGGGTCGCCGAGAGCGCCGACATCGTGCAGCTCGGAGCGCGCAACATGCAGAACTTCTCGCTGCTCAAGGTCGCCGGCCGCTGCGGCAAGCCGGTCCTCTTGAAGCGCGGCATCAGCGCCACGGTCCAAGAGCTGCTCCTCTCGGCCGAGTACCTCCTGGCCGAGGGCAACCACGATGTCATTCTGTGCGAGCGCGGCGTCCGCAGCTTCGACACCGCGACGCGCAATCTCTTCGACCTGACGGCGATTCCGGTGGTGCACAAGCTGTCGCACCTGCCGATCATCGCCGATCCGTCGCACGGCACCGGCCTGCGCGACAAGGTCATTCCGATGGCGCGCGCGGCCGTGGCGGCCGGCGCCGACGGCATCATGGTCGAAGTCCATCCGAATCCCGAAGACGCGCTCTCGGACGGCGCGCAATCGCTGTTTCCCGATCAGTTCAAGGAGCTGATGCGGGAAGTGCGGATCATCGCCGAGGCCATCGGCCGTCGGGTGGCGGAGCCGGCTGCGGTGGGAGCGTAAGATGAGCAGTCGGGCGGTTAAGCGGTTAAGCGGCTGGATGAGTCTGCTCCTGCTAACCACCCAACCGCCCCACCGCTCAACCGCCCAGGATCCTGGCCAAATCCTTGATCGCGCCTCGGCATCCTACGATACCGTGAAGACGCTCCAGGCCGACTTCATTCAAATCGTCGAGAACCCGATGCTCGGCGACCCCGACACGACGCGCGGCACGCTGTTCGAGCAGCGGCCGAGCTATTTCGCGATGCGGTTCACGGAGCCGAGGAACGACCGCGTCGTCGCCGACGGAAAAAAGCTCTGGCTCTACACGCCCAGCACGACGCCGGGACAGGTGATTCGCTCCGACATCCCCGGGACCGGCACGACCGGCCCCAATCTGATCGGGCAATTCATCGAGCACCCGCGCGAGCGCTACAGCGCGCGCTATGTGCGCGGCGATTCACTCGTCGATGGTCCCGTGGACGTGATCAGCCTGACGCCGCGATCCGCGGCGGGGGACTTCCCCTACTCCGAAGCGACGGTGTGGATTGCGAAGCGCGACGGCCTGCTGCGGCGCGTGGACATCGTGGAGACGTCCGGTCAGCGCCGCACGATCATCCTGCGGAACCTTTCGGTGAATCACCCGATTGCCGCCCGCGAATTCCGGTTTTCCCCGACGGGCGGATTACGGGTGGTAGATCAGTAGCGAGCGCCGCCGCCACTTTCCCCGCAGTCTCTTCACTCATGCCCTGCTTTTGCGCGAGCTCGAGCGCCGCGCGCCCCAGCGCCCGGTAGAGCTTCTGGTCGTCGAGCGCGAGCGACTCGAGATGGCGCAGGATCGTCGCCGTGTCGCCGCGCATGATCGGGCCGGTGAGCGCCTCGCGCGGCTCGTGACGCGCCAGGTTCTCGAACGTGCCTTCGACCAGCGGGCGCAGCGCCGCCCACGCATCGGCGTCCGACAGCCCCGCATGGCGGAGCAGCCGCTGCGCCACGGCCTCGACCACCACCAGATAATTCGACGCAAAGACGGCGCCGGCATGATAGACCGGCTTGGACTTCGTGGCGATGCGGAACGGCCGCATCCCGAGATCCCTGGCGATCTGCTCGCCGGTTTCCACGGCGCGCGGCATCCCTTCCACCGCGGCCCACGCTCCCTTGAGACGGGCCGGCGTCAGCTCGGGCTCGACGATCGTCTGGAGTGGATGGAAGGATCCCAATGCCGCCTGCGTCGAAACCAGCGGGCCGAGCGCCTCCTGACCTTGCGCGCCGGACAGGTGCAGGACGACGTGCCTGGCGGTGATGGCGCCCGAAGCCGCGAGCGACGACGCGAGCGGTTTGATGCCGTCGTCGCGGACGGTGAGGATGACGGTGTCGACGGTTTCGATCCAGGGGGGTAGCCCATCGCCGACGGTGAGCGTCAGCGGCGGCGGAACGACTTTTTGCTTTCGCCCGTGCAGGGAGACGTCATAGCCTGCCTGAGCCAGCGCGAGCGCGAGTCCGACTCCCGCGCGACCGGGCCCGATGAGCCCGATCGCACGGGAAGCCTGAGAACTCACCGATTCCGCACGGGGGACGCAGCGGGTTGGGTCGCGGCGAGCGTGAGCAGATCCTGCGGCGTCTTCGCCTTGTCGGCGAGCGCCAGCGCGCGCTTCACCTGCTGGTCGTCCGCCATTCGCCGGCGGAATTCCACCGAGCGACCGAACGAATAGCGCGCGGCTTCGTAGCCGAGCTCCTGTCCGATCAGTGTGCGGGCGCCGGCGACGGCGGAGTCAGGCACGACCCCACCTTTTGCACGGACGCGCCGCACGATCTCGTCGATCATGGCATCGGTGACGACGAAGTTCGGCGACGTGAGCCTCTTGCTCTCTTTCAGCTCGAGCGCATAGGTCGCGATCGCGTCCCGGTACAGCGGAATCTTGTCGCCCAGCGCGCGAATGAACGTGCGCTCCGCGGTCGTGAACGTATCGGCCACGATGAAGACGTCGGGCTTGATGCCGCCGCCGCCGTAGATCGTCCGGCCGGCGTCGGTATGGAAGACCGCCGACGAATCGATCTTGGTGGAATCCTGGCCCGGCAACCGCGGGCCGCGCTGGTCCGCGATGACCTGCGCCTCCTGCTCCGCCTCGCTGTGCGTGACGCGTTGAATCGTACGACCACTGGGCGTATACCAGCGCGCCGTCGTCAGCTTGAGGCCGGTCTCCGGCGTGAGGCGCCAGAACGATTGCACCAGACCTTTGCCGAACGTGGGCGTGCCGATCAGCACGGCGCGATCGTGGTCCTGCAGCGCGCCGGAGATGATTTCTGCGGCGCTGGCCGTCCCGCCATTCACGATCACGACGATCGGGAGCCGCGGCCATTGCTGCGCATTCTTGTCGTCGAATTCATGCGAGGAGCCGGGCGCGCGCCCGCGCGTCGCGACGATTTCCTTGCCGGGATCGAGGAACAGATCCGACACCGCGACACCCTGATCGAGCAAGCCACCGGGGTTGTTGCGCAAATCGAAGATCAGCGAGCGCATCCCCTGCTTCTCGAGCGTGTCGATCGCTTCGGAGACTTCGCGCGTCGAGTTCTCGCTCACCGGATTCAGGGAGATGTAGCCGACGCGGTCGTCGAGCATCATCGCGATCTGGACCGAGCGAATGTGGATCGTCGCGCGCGTCAGCTTGAACGTGATCGGCTTGTCGATGCCGGGCCGGCGAATCTGCAGCTCCGCCGTCGTGCCGGCGGGTCCACGCAACGCTTTGACGGCCGAGTCCTGCTTCCAGCCTTCTGTGGACTGCCCGTTCAGCGCGACGATGAGGTCGCCGGTCTGAACGCCGGCGCGCTCGGCCGGCGTGTCGGGTAACGGCGCGACGACGGTGATCCAGCCACCGCGCACGTCGATCTGAATGCCGAGTCCCGAATAGTTGCCGGTCGTGGCCTCGGAGAGCTGGCGGAAGTCGTCGGGCTTCAAGAAGACCGAGTAGGGATCGTGCAGCTGATCCAGCATGCCGTCGATCGCCATCTGATACAGCTGGCGCTCGTCGAGCGAATCGACGTAGTAGTCGGCGACGTGCGCCAACACGTCGTCGAACAGGCGTGCCTGCTGGTAGACCGAGCCTTCCGGCTCCGTCTGCCGCTGCAGGAACCAGCCGCCGCTCGCGAGCGCGGCCAAGGCGACGACGGCGACCACGGACCATTTATGACGAATCATTATGCGCCCCTCAGTGATAGAGCCGTTGCCGCGGCGACTTCCCGCCAGGCGGCGTCCTGGACGGCCTTCTTTGTCTGGCTGGCATCAATATGGACAATCCCGGGCCCGGATGCGCTACGGTACGCGTCACGGACCCGTGTGTGAAACGTGTCATCTTCACGCTCGATGCGGTCCTTGACCTTGCCGGCGGTCCGCTGGCGCTCCCGGCCCACCTGAAGCGGCACATCGAGGATGAGCGTCAGGTCGGGCGTCAGACCGCCGGTCGCGATACGGAGGGCCGCTTCGACGTCGGCGCGATCCAGCCCGCGACCGGCCACCTGGTACGCAATCGTCGAGAGCCCGAAGCGATCGGCGATCACGATTTGCCCGTCCGCCAACGCCGGCCGGATCACCCGCTCGACCAGGTCCGCGCGCGCCGCGAGAAAGAGAAACAGCTCCGCACCCCACGCTCGATCATGTCGCGATTTCAAGGCCAGCTTCCGGGCCGCCTCGGCGATCGGGGTGCCGCCCGGCTCACGCACGGTGAGGACGTCGCGCCCCTCGGCTCGCAACGCCGTGCCGAGCCAGCGCACGAGCGTCGATTTGCCGGCTCCTTCGGGCCCTTCGACGACGACAAACGTCATCCGAGGGTGATGATCGGGCTTGCCGCGCCCTTTTTGATGCCTTCGTAAATCCGGGCATTAACCCGCGCCATCAACTTCTCGAAGTTTGCCTGCGCGGCAACCATCTGCTGATACACCGAGTTTCCCTGCACGCTTTGGAGCGCCTGGTCGTACTTCTCGACCTGCTCCTTGGTCGGTTCTTTCCCTTCTTGCGCGACGCGCTCGATCTCCTGCGCCAGTCGCTCCGCTTCGGCGAGCACTTTTTGGACCGCCTGATCCTCGCGGAGCGCCTCCGTCGCGCGCCGCAACGCCTTGTATTCGTCGGTCTGACCGAGCACGCGCCCCAGATCTTCGGCCTTCTCTTCGAGCACTAATCCTCCTTTATAGAGAGCGCATACCGGGGACATCCGAACACATCCTCGTGAATCTCCACCGCCCATCCATACTGATGCGCGAGGGCGCGGACTGCGTCCGCCCGCCGCTCGTCGATCTCGATCGCGAGCAAGCCGCCAGGCTCGAGCAGCCGAGCCGCACCCGCGAAGAGCCCGCGCGTGGCATCCAAGCCACTCGTGCCGCTGACCAGCGCCTCGCGGGGCTCGAAATCGCGAACCGATGCATCAAGCTGGTCGAATTCCGCCGTCGTCACGTACGGGGGATTGGAGACGATCGCCCGAAAGCGTTCCCCTTTGTCCACCAGCGGCTCGAGCAGGTTCCCTTCTCGAATCTCGACGGGTGTCTTCGGCGCGACGCGTTGCAGATTCTCACGCGCGAGCGCCACGGCCTGTGCCGAGCGTTCTACCGCGATCACGCGCTCGAAGTTGCCTTCGACGCCGAGCGACAGCGCGACGCATCCGGAGCCGGTGCCAATGTCGGCAGCGAGTCCCCAGCTCCCGGCTCCCAGCTCCCGGCTCCCGTAGTTCAGTACGAGCTCGACGAGTCCTTCCGTCTCCGGCCGCGGAATCAGTGCGCGCGGATCGATCTTCAGATCCAACGTGCGAAATCCGACGGATCCGGCGGCGTACGCGAACGGGGCGCCGCCCCTGCGCTGCTCCACTGCTTTCCAAAACCGCGCGACGACGTCCGGTGCCGCCTCAGACTCTCGTCGCAACCAGACCTCGGCCGGACTCACGCCCGCCGCCGCCGCCCAGAGCGCGGTAGCTTCGCCATCCGGGAGATCGCCCTCTCCCGACGCCTTGGTGAGCTCGTCGGCGATGCGGCGCAGCACACGCACCTCAGACACCGGCGCGCTCCTTCTCCTGCGCTTCTTTCAGCGCACCGATCAGATCGTCGAGCTTGCCGTCCATCACTTCGTCGATGTTGTGCGTCGTGAAATGGATGCGATGGTCGGTGACGCGGTTCTGGGGAAAGTTGTAGGTGCGCACCTTCTGCGAGCGGTCCCCCGTGCCGACCTGCGCTCGCCGGTCACGCGCGCGCGCCGCTTCCTGCTCGGCCACCATGCGGTCGAGGAGACGCGACCGCAGAATCTCCATCGCTTTGATTTTGTTCTGGAGCTGGGATTTTTGGTCCTGGCATTTCACTTCGAGGCCCGTCGGCAGATGCGTGACGCGGACCGCACTGTCCGTCGTGTTGACGGACTGGCCGCCCGGGCCGCCGGAGCGAAACACGTCAATGCGAAGATCTTTCTCTTCGATCTTCAGGTCGACTTCCTCGGCCTCGGGTAGGACCGCGACGGTCGCGGCAGAGGTATGGATGCGTCCCTGTTGCTCGGTGACGGGAACGCGCTGCACGCGGTGCACGCCGGATTCATAGCGCAGGGTGCCGTACGCTTTCGGCCCCCGCGCGGCGAACACCGCTTCTTTCAGACCGCCGAGCGTACCCTCGGAGAGCGACAGGATCTCGACCTTCCAACCGCGCCGCTCACAGAACCGGGTGTACATCCGGAAGAGATCGGCGGCAAACAGCGCCGCCTCGTCGCCGCCGGTGCCGGCGCGGATTTCGACGATCGCGTCGCGGTCGTCGAACGGATCGCTGGGCGTGAGCAGCTCGTCGAGCTCGTCTTCGAGCCGCTCGAGTTGGGGGGCCAGACGCTCGACGTCGGCGCGCGCAAGCTGCGAGAGCTCGGGATCCTTGTCGCCGAGCACCTCACGGGCCTGCGCCAGCTCGCCCTCGAGACGCTCCATCCGCTGATGGGCGAGCCGAATGGCCTCGAGCTGCGCGTGCTCGCGGCCGAGCTGCTTCCGTTTGGCTGGATTCCGCGCGGTGGCGGGGTCGGCCAGCTGCCGGGCGACCTCCTCCGCCCGCGCGAGCGCTTGGCGGAGTCTGTCGTCCACGACGTTAGCTCGTCCCGGAGGGGGCCTTGTTCCCGTACTTCTGGCGGAAGCGCTCCACGCGACCGGCGGTATCGAGCAACTTCTGCTTGCCCGTGAAGAACGGGTGGCATTTGGCGCACACTTCAACGTGGATCACGGGCGTGGTCGAGCGCGTCACGAACGTATTGCCGCACGCGCATTGCACGGTGGCCCGCTGGTATCTGGGGTGGATCCCGGGTTTCACTGCTCGCATCCTTGCCTGAAAGTCGAACGGAATGAAGTGCGGAAATATAGCTGGCGCACGAACTTGGGGGCAAGGCTTAGGATTGCCGTTCGATTGACACCGCCCCTGCAAGGCCGTAAGCTGAGCGCGACCAAGGAGGGTCCGGCGTGTCACCCACAGAAGTGCTGCAAAAAGTCCCGCTGTTCAGCCAGCTCGCCGCCGCCGATCTCCAGCGCGTGGTGGAAGTTGCGCGCGACCGTGCCTATCCCAAGAACTCCGTCATCCTGTTCGAAGACGATCCCGGTGACGCGCTCTACGTCGTCGCGAAAGGCCAGGTCAAAGTCGTGCTCATCGGTGAGGACGGCCGCGAGGTCATTCTCTCCGTACTCGGCGAGGGCGAGTTCTTCGGCGAGATGGCATTGATCGACGACGAGCCGCGCTCCGCGCACGTCATCGCCATGGAAGACTCGACGCTGCTCGTGCTGCGCCGCGAAGATTTTCAGGGAATCCTCGAGCACTCGGCGGGCATCGCGCTCGCGCTCCTGCGGGAGTTGTCGCGCCGCTTGCGGCGCGTGGACGAAAAAGTCGGCAGCCTCGTCCTGCTCGACGTGCACGGCCGCGTTGCGCAGCTGCTGCTCGACCTCGCCGACGAAACAGACGGCCAGCGCATCACGCGCCGCCTGACTCATCACACCATCGCGCAGATGATCGGCAGCTCGCGCGAGACCGTCTCGCGCACGATGCGGGAGCTCGTCGATAAGGGATTGATCGACGTCAGTCGCAAGGACATCGTGATCCGCGATCGCGGCGCCTTGGAGCAAGCAGCGGGACGTGGCGGCGCGTGAGGCGCGTCACGACCTGCGGGTGAGGCCCAAGCTTGTTCTACATCACTAATTGCCAGTAACTTAGCGCGAGTTTCGGCGTGCCGACACGCATGGCCTACACGGTGACCTTCTGGGGGACCCGGGGGAGCATTCCGACTCCTGGAGCCGCCACCGCGCGCTACGGCGGCAACACGCCGTGTGTGGCAGTGGAGGGCGCTGGCGGCCAACTGGTCGTGCTGGACGCCGGCACGGGGATCCGGGCCTTGGGGCTCGACCTGGTCGCGAAACAAAATGGCGCCGCGAAAGTCGAAATTCTGCTGTCGCATGCCCATTGGGACCACATTCAGGGGTTGCCGCACTTCAAACCGTTTTTCGCGCCGGGGAATACGGTGCGCATTTGGGGATCGCGCCAGGGGACGACGTCCCTCGAAGCGATCCTCCGGCAACAAATGGATCCGGCGGTGTTTCCCGTGCCGCTCGACGCGCTGTCGGCACAGCTGACGGTGCAGCAGGTCGACACGGACGAGTTTTCGATCGGCGAATTCCGGGTGCGCACGATCAAGCTGCGGCATCCCGGTACGACGTTGGGATTCCGGCTCACGCCCGCCACAGTTGGCGGACCGAGCATGGCATACGTGACGGACAATGAGCTGGGCGCCGGCGGTCAGTACCGTGTGGCCAAGACCTGGCGCCGCGATTTCGTGGCGTTTCTGAAAGGCGTCGATCTGCTGATTCACGACGCGATGTACACGCCCGAGGAGCTCGAGCAGCACCGTGGCTGGGGGCATTCGACGTATGAGGAAGCCGTGACCCTGGCGCAGGATGCCGGCGCGAAGCAGCTCGTGCTGTTTCACCACGAGCCCGAGCACGGCGACGAAGCAATGGACGAGCTAGTGGCGGCGGCGCGCAGGTTTGCAAAGGCGCGCGGTGGACTCGCAGTGGATGCCGCCCGGGAAGGTATGCAGGTGACCCTGTGACACGAGGAGTAGCTATGCGCGCGCGTGCAGTGCTGACGGTCTTCACCCTGGTTCCGGCCCTTCTGGGGGCGCAGCAGCGCGCCCAGGACACTCGGCCAGGCATCGCCGTGTTCCCCTTCAACAACGGCGGCTCGTACGGCCAGGGCAAGGAAGACTTCGATGCCTTGGAGCGCGGCATCGCCGGGATGATGATCTCCGAGCTCGCGCAGAATCCGGCGGCGCGCGTCGTGGAGCGCCAGGAAGTACAGCGCCTCCTCGACGAGCAGAACCTCGGCACCGCCGGTCGCGTCGATCCGCAGACGGCCGCGAAAGTCGGCAAGCTCGTGGGCGCGCGCTACGCCGTGATGGGCACGTTCATCGATTTCTACGGCGACTTCCGCATCGACGTGCGGCTCGTCAACGTCGAGACGGGCGAAATCGTGAAGACGGAATCCGATAAGATGCAGCGCGATCATTTGTTCGACATGATCCGCAACATCTCGGCACAGCTGATGAAGGATGCCAACCTTCCCGCCCTGCAGCGCCAGGCATCCGACCAGCGGATGGGGCGCCAGGTGCCGACCGAGGCCCTGACCTATTACTCGCGGGCGCTGCTGTTCCATGACCGCGGGCAGAAGGACAAAGCGATCGACATGTTCCAGCATGCGATCGACATCTTCCCGAACTACACCGAGGCGCAGGAAGGCCTGCAGCGCGAAAAGGCGTCCTAACGAACCCGGTCACGCGGCTCGGTAGATCGACGGCGCGCCGGCTCTCCCGCCTGGGAGCGCTGGCGCGCTTCGGCTTTGGCGCCCTGCGCGCGGCGTTCCGGCTCACCGCCGCGGGCCGCGCGGTCTCGTTCCGGATCGCGGTCACCCAGATCCGTTTCACCGCGGTCAACGCCATGGGCCTCGTCGCACTGCTGTCCGGCATTCTGTCGTTTCTCGTGATCTCGCAGGCGACGCGCGAGCTGGGTCGCTTCGGCGCAACCGACTACATCGGCACCCTCATCGTCGTGGCGATCGTGCGCGAGCTCGGTCCGCTGCTCACGGCCCTCGTCGTCGTCGGCCGCTCGGGCACCGCGATCGCCGCCGAGCTCGCGACCAACCAGGTGATGGGTGAGGTGCGGGCGCTCGAGGCGATCGGCATCGACCCGAAGCAGTACCTCGTGCTGCCGCGCTTCCTCGGCTCGCTGGTGAGCGTCTTCGCGCTGCTCGTGCTGTTCGATCTCGTCGCGATCATGGCCGGGTTTGCGGCCGCGCGCTTCAACGGCCTGCCGGGCCCGCGCTATTTCCAGATCGTGCTGCAGTCCCTGAGCAGCCGCGACGTGTGGCTCACGATCTTCAAGGCCATCGCATTCGGTGCGATCGTCGGCGTCGTGCCCAGCTACTTCGGGCTGTCCGTCCGCCGCGCGTCGACCGAAATCCCGATTGCGGCGAGTCGCGCGGTCGTCGCCGCGCTCGTGGGCGTTTTTCTTTGCTCGGCGCTGTTCGTGGCCCTGTCATGACCATGCCGGCACCCTTGGCGTTCGAGGCGCTGCCGATCGCGCGTCATGCGTCCGCCCCTTTTTCACTCGACGTCCCGGAACGGCGCACCGTCGCGGTGCTCGGCGATGAAGACTCGGGGATCGGGCGGCTCGGCGGCTACGCGCTTGGCCTGGAGCGCCCCGCGACGGGTCGCGCGCTGGTCTTCGGTACGGTGGTGGCGAGCTTGCCGGAGCCCGACCGATTGGCCTTCCGCCGCCGTGTGGGATACCTTCCCGCCGGCGACGGTCTACTGCAAAATCTTTCCCTGCGTGACAATGTGGCGCTGCCGTTGCGCTTCGGCAGCGGCGCGAGCCCTCGCGACATCGAGGGCCGCGTCACCGTCATGTTGACGGCGCTGCGGCTCATGAGCGCGGCGGCGCTGCGGCCGGCCCAGGCGAACGAAGAAGAACGGCGGCGAGCGGCACTCGCGCGAGCGATTGCGTTCGACCCGGCGCTGCTGGTGTTGGAACAGCCGTTCGACGGACTGACCGCGCGCGTGGCGTCGGAGCTGCTGGAGATCGCGCGCGGCGGCGAATCGGCGGAGGGCGCCCGCCGCACGATTTTCATCACCGGACAGGAGATCCCGCCGATCCTCCTGCGCCGGGTCGACCACGTGTACCGGCTCACGCGTGCAGGGGTGCTCGAGCTCGAGACAGTCTAAGCGGCCCGGGGGACGAGGGACGGGTGGAAACGCGGCAGGACTTTTACGTCGGACTCTTCATCGTCGTCACGATTGCACTCGTGATCGGCGCCCTGATCGCGACCAGCGGTTGGGGCGAGCGCCGCTACGACCTCTACCTGCGCGTGTCGAGCGCCGACGGCATCTCTCAAGGGACTGCGGTCGTGATCGAGGGACTCGACGTCGGACAGGTGACGAGCATTTCGCCGCGCGTCGATTCGCTGACGCGCCGCATTTCGTTCGTCGCCAAGATGTCCGTGAAGGAGCGGTTCCAGGACGGCTCCAGCCTGCAGCTTCCCATCGGCACGCGCGCCGACCTCGTTCAGGCGAGCCAGATCTCGCCGGCCGTGTCGATTCGGCTGATCCTGCCCGACTCGGTCCGCGGCCATCGCGTCTACCTGCACGCGGGCGACACGCTCGATTCACACCGCAAAGGCAATGCGCTCGACGCGGTCGCGGAGGTCGCTGATCAGCTGTCGCAGCGCGTGCAGGAGATGGTGCGCACCGCAACGCAGACGCTCGTCCGCGTCCAATCCACATTGCGCGACGTCACACCCGAGGTCGAGCGCACGCTCACCGGTGTGGCGTCGACCATGGGCCGGCTCGATTCGATGGTGAACCGTTTCTCGCAGCGCGGCCTCGCGGATTCGGTGGCGACCGCCGTGGCGAACACCAACCGCTTGCTGCTCCGCCTCGACAGTCTCGCCCGCGAGGCGCATTCGCTCGCGACCGAGAACCGCAGCGATCTGCGCGCGACCGTCGCGAACCTCACCGAGGCGTCGCGGCAGCTCAACAACTTCGTGGATCAGATGTCGCGGCGGCCGTTCCGCGCGCTCACCGGCGTCAAGCCATTGCCGCCGCTGCAACGCGACTCCGGGCGCGCCGGGTCCGACAGCGGCCGCGTGGGAGCGAAGCCGTGAGATACGTCCTCCTGCATCCGCCGCAGTGGCATCCCGACGCCGTGGCCCCCGCGCTCGAGACGGCGCAAGTCGAGGCGCGCGTCGTGCGCCATCTCAAAGAGCTCGTCGTCGCGGACGATCGGCCCACCGTGTTCCTGCTCGATGCCGACAGCCGCTCCGTTTTCCCCGTCGACGTGATGCGGTCGTTCGTGGACGCGGGCGGCGCCATCGTGGCGCTGGGACGCGAGGGCGAGATGGACGTGCCGGAAGGGCTGCCGACGGAATTCCTGTCCGGGTTCCTGACGCATCCCACGAGCCCGCGCCGCCTGCTCGTCGCGGTACGGGCCGGCTTCCGTGAAGCCGCGGCGCGCGCCGAGACCGCGCGGGCGCGCGGCGAGGCGGCGCAGCGCGCGCGGGAGATCGGCGAGCTCACCCGCATCGGCGTCGCCCTCGGCACCGAGCGCGACATCAAGACGCTGCTCGACCTCATCCTCACGCAGTCGCGCCGCATCACGCAATCGGATGCCGGCAGCCTGTATCTCGTCGAAGTGAACGCGAACGGCGACAAACGGCTGCGCTTCCGGCTGGCGCAGACCTACTCCAAGCCGGAGGCCCCGTTCGTCGAGCACACGATTCCCGTGGATCGCGGCAGCCTGGCCGGCTACTGCGCCGTGACCGGCGATCCGCTCGTCATCGACGACGCCTATTTCCTGCCGCCGGACGTCGAGTACACGATCAATCGCTCGTTCGACGAGCGCTACGGCTATCGCACGAAGTCGATGCTCGTGATCCCGATGAAGGATCACAAAGACGAGATCATCGGCGTGCTGCAGCTCATCAACCGCAAGCGCAACTTCGAGGCCGTGCTCGCGACGCCGGCCGATGTCGACAAACAGGTCGTGCCCTACTCCAAGCGCACGGTCGAGCTCGTGACCGCGCTCGCGGGACAGGCCGCCGTCGCCATCGAGAACGGGCGGCTGTACGAAGACATCGAAAAACTGTTCGAGGGGTTCGTCCTCGCCGCGGTCCACGCGATCGAGCAGCGCGATCCCACCACCTACGGTCACTCGGGCCGCGTGGCCGGCATGACCGTCGGGCTGGCCGAAGTCGTCGATCGCGCGCCGGACGGGCCGTACCGCCTCATCAAGTTCTCGCGCGAGCAGCTCAAGGAGATTCGCTACGCCGCCCTGCTCCACGATTTCGGCAAGGTCGGCGTGCGCGAGCAAGTGCTGATCAAGGCGAAAAAGCTCTATCCCTCCGATCTCAGTCTCGTGCGGCATCGCCACGCGTTCATCCGTCGCACGGCTGAGCGCGAGTTCTGGCGCAAGCGCGCCGAATTCCTGGAGGAGAACGGCAAGCGGGGCTACGACGGCTTCATCAAGGAGCTGGAGGAAGCGCACCAGGAAGAGCTTGGGGAGCTCGATCGCTTCCTCGAGATCGTGCTGGCGGCCAACGAGCCGACGATTCTTCCCGACGGCAGCTTCGACGAGCTGAAGGTGTGGTCGAAGCGCACGTACTGCGGTCTCGACGGGAACACCGAGCCGTTCCTCTCACCCGACGAGGTGCGTTACCTCACGATTCGCAAGGGGAGCCTGGACGACGCAGAGCGGCACGAGATCGAGAGCCACGTCACGCACACGTACCAGTTCCTGCAGCGCATTCCGTGGACACGCGAGCTGCAGCAGATCCCGCTCATCGCGTACGGGCATCACGAGAAAATGGACGGGCGCGGCTACCCGCGGCGCATCACCGCAGACGCGATTCCGATCCAGACGCGCATGATGACCATCAGCGACATCTACGACGCGCTGACGGCGCAGGATCGGCCCTACAAGCGCGCCGTGTCGAACGACCGCGCGCTCGACATCCTCACGACGGAAGTCAAAGAGGGCCAGCTCGACGCCGATCTCTTCAAGCTCTTCATCGATGCCAAGGTCTTCCAGCGGCAGCTGAACGAAGCCGACGCTACCTAGAAGAACAGCAGCTTGACCGAAATCAGCAGCAGGAATCCGCCGAACATCCTCCGCAGCGTGACATCCGGAATCGTGACGGCGAGGCGGGCGCCGAAGTAGGCGCCGATGAGGAGCCCGCCCGCGATGATGGCCGCATACCCCCAATGCACTTGATCGCGTTTGGCGTACTGGAGCACGCCGAGTAATCCAACGGGCAACAGCAGCGCGGCGAGCGACGTGCCGTGCGCGGTGTGCTGCTGCAGTTTCGCGATCAGCACGAGCCCCGGAATGATGACGACCGCGCCACCGACGCCGAACAGCCCCGACACGACGCCCGCGAACAGTCCCAACAACGAAATCAGAAACCAGGTCATGTCTTTAATCCCTTTCCCCAGCCGCCACCGCCGGGAGTTTCGATGCGAAGAATGTCGCCTGTCTTCAGTCGAAGCGTGGTCTTGGAGGGAAGCGCGTTCCCGTTCAGGAGGTTGGCGCCGGCCTGGCCGGCGGAGCCCCCGCCGTTTCCGGCGGGACCATGCTTCCGCCGCTCCGTCAGCAAGGTGGTTTCCATGGGCGCGAGCGCCTCGAACTCGCGCACCACCCCATCTCCCCCATTCCACGTCCCTCGTCCCCCGCTCCCTTTTCGGATCGCATACGTGCGCACGCGCAGGGGATGCTCGAGCTCGAGGACCTCGATCGGCGTGTTCAGCGTATTCGACATACCGACATGCACGCCGGACGGGCCATTGGCGCCCTGACTCGCACCCTGCCCGCCGCCAATGGTCTCGTAGTACGTCCAGCTCCCGGCTCCCGGCTCCTGGGCCCCACCGAAGGTGACGTTGTTCATGGTCCCCTGCCCCTGCGCCGGCACGGCGCAACCGCCCGCGGCGAGCGCGCGGAAGACCGTGTCGGCAATGCGCTGGGACGTCTCCACATTCCCGGCCGCCACCGCACTCGGCGGCTGTGCATTGACCAGGCAGCCCAACGGCGCGGTCACGCGAATGGCACGCGGCACGCCGCCGTTCATCGGCACGTCATCGGGCAGCAGCGTGCGCACGACGAACAGCACGGCCGAGCGCGTCACCGCCATCGGGCAGTTCACGTTGCCCGGTGCCGCACCACCCGTGCCGGTGAAATCGGCGTGGAAGACTCCGTCACGAATCGTCACCGTGACACGAATCTCGAGGTCGTCGGCGACCACGCCGTCGCCCTCCAGGTAATCGACCGCGCTCATGGCGCCTGCCGGCGTCAGACGGCTGAGCGCGGCTCTCGCCCGCCGCTCGGCGTAGTCGAGCAGCTCCTGTGCCGCCATGCGGAGCGCTTCCCAGCCATGACGCTGCGCCAGTTCCCGTAACCCGTTCGCGCCGCGTTCCACCGCAGCCCGTTGCGCCGCGAGATCGCCGCGACGCATCGCGGGTGTCCGCACGTTCGCGAGCAGCAGTTTTTCGATGTCGGGCGTGAAACGCGTCGGCGGAATCACCAGGCCTTCCTGATAGAGCTCCCGGGCTCCCGCGGGCATGCTGCCTGCCGTCATGCCCCCGATGTCGGAGTGGTGGGCGCGGACGACGCTGTAGCCGCCCACGCCGCCGTCGATATTGATCGCGCCGATCAACGTGAGATCGGGTAGATGACTGCCGCCGTGGTATGGATCGTTGAGCAGAAACAGCTCATCAGGCCGCGGGCTCAGCGCCATCACTGCCGCGACGGCGTCGGCCAGCGCACCCAGATGCACGGGAATGTGTGCCGCCTGCGCGATCATCTCTCCATCGGCATCGAACAATGCCGCCGAGGCATCACGGCGTTCCCGGATGTTCGGAGACAACGCGCTGTGGACAAGAACGAGCCCCATCTCCTCGGCGATCGACGCAAATGCGTGCGACATGACTTCGAGGCCGACCGAGTCGAGTCTCATGCTCGGCTCACCATAACGGCACCGCATTCGTGCACCAGGCCGGTCCAACCCGGCTCAATCAGCCCCGTCGCATCAGGAGCGGCGAGGATGGCGGGCCCGCTGATCCGCCGACCGGCCGGCAACTCCCCCAGTGGCCAGATGTCGGCCAAGACGATGCTGCCATCGCGCAATGTGATCTTGCGCCGTCCTGCGCTTGGCGAGCCGACGCCGGCGCGCCCTCCCCCCGCCCTGACCTGCGGCGTCCCCTCCCTCCTCAGCGCCGCCCGCTGCGCAACGACCCGCAGATTGACGATTTCCACCGCCTGCGCCGGATCGGCGTGCCCGTGCCGTTTCTCGTGCATTGCGAGAAATGCGCGCTTGAGGTCGGAGGGATCGTCCGTCGGCGCGGGAACGGTGACTTCGTAGCCCTGGCCGGCAAAGCGACAGTCGGCGAAACGAGTCAGCTCCGCACCCGTCAGCGTTTTAGCCGCCGCGCTACCCAATGGCGCGAAGCGCTCCGAGAGCGTGTGCGCGTCGAGCTCGGCGAGCGGACGGTGCAACGATGCGATTAGATCGACGCGCTCGGAGGCGGCGGCGAGACCGAACGCGCTCAGCACACCAGGGTGAGGAGGGATGACGATCCGCGACATCCCCAACTGGTCAGCAAGGCCACAGCCAAACAGTGGCCCCGCACCACCGAACGGCAGCAAGGCCATGCCGCGCGGATCCACGCCACGCGCGACACTGACGCGCTTCAGCGCCCGGGCCATGACCGCCGTCGCCACCTCGATGATTCCCGCCACCGGGAGCGTCCCGATGGCCGTACGGGCGGCCTGGCCGTCCAGTCGCACCACCCCAGCCAGAGCGTGGTGTGGATCGAGCCAACCCAGAACGAGGCACGCGTCGGTGACGGTGGGCTCCGTGCCGCCGCGTCCGTAACACGCTGGCCCAGGTTGAGCGCCCGCGCTGCGGGGTCCGACGCGCAGCGCGCCGCCGGCATCGATCGACGCGATGCTGCCGCCGCCCGCGCTCACGGTCTCTATCAGTATCGACGGCAGCGACACCGGAATGCCGGCAACCGTTTCGCTTCCATCGCTGATCGCGGCGCCCCCGATGATCACGCTGGCGTCGGCACTCGTTCCTCCCATGTCCAGCGTCAGCAGGTTCGCTTCCCCCACCGCTTCCCCGACCAGCCGCGCTCCCACCACACCCCCCGCCGGTCCCGAAAGAGCGAGGCTCGATGCGCGCAGCGCGGCCTGGTCCGGACTGAGCGTGCCGCCACTCGACGTCATGATGCGAAATGATCGAACGCCGCGTTGCTCAGCCAACGCCGCCGTGCGGGAGACGTACGCCGCGACCGTCGGCCGCAGGTATGCTTCGGCGGTGGTGGTGCTCGTCCGCTCGAACTCGCGAAAGACCGGCAGGACCTCGTGACTGGCCGCCACCGGTGTTCCAGGCAACGCGGCGCGCAGCGCTGCCGCGAGTCGCTGCTCATGCTCGGGATGGCGAAACGCGAACAGCAGGGAGATCGCGACCGACTCGGGCGCCAGGGCCTGCACCGTCTTCGTGACGCGCGCGATCTCGCGCTCCGTCAACGGCTCGATCACCCCTTCGGGGCCGTGCCGCTCTCGCACTCCGATCACGTCCGCGTGGTCGAGCAGCGGCGGCGGATGATGCTTCGCCAGGTCGTACAAGGCCGCGCGATCCTGACGGCGCAGCCACAGCAGGTCTTCGAAACCTGCCGTCGTCAGAAGCACGACGCGCGCGCCCCGACGCTCGAGCAGCGCATTGGTGGCGACGGTCGTGCCGTGGATGAGGGCGTCGATTTCCCGGCTCCCGAGCGCGTCGAGCGCGCGAACCAGTCCGACCGCGGGATCGGCGGGCGTACTGTCGACTTTGCGTATCTCCAGGGTGCCGTCCGCTCGGACGGCGACGAGATCGGTGAACGTCCCGCCGACGTCGACGCCGACGCGTGTCATGGCCGCAAGCGGAGTCGGACGAGGAACGCCGTGCCGAGCAGGGTCAGCACGACGACCATAATGCCGACCCAGTCGCCGAGGCGCACGTACATGGGAACCACGTCGCTCGTCCGCAATACGCCGATGACGGTTGCCCGCACGTTCAGTCGGGTCGCGTCGTACGCGCGCCCCAGCGGGTCCACGAGCTCGGAGATGCCCGAGTTGGCGGCGCGCGCGATCCCCATCCGCGTTTCGATGGCGCGCAGCACCAAATGGGATGCATGCTGCGCCGGCGCGCTGGTGCTGCCGAACCAGGCGTCGTTCGTCACGTTCACGAGAAAGTCCGCGCCGTGCGCGCGATAGCCGCGCGCCGCACTCTCGAAGGCCGATTCGTAGCAGATCACGACGCCGAACCGCCCCAGCGGCGACGTGTAGATGGGCGCGCCGCGTCCCGGCCGAAATGCTCCAGACCAGTGCGCGAGTCCCGGAATCGCGCGGAAGAAGGCGACGGGGACGAACGGCACCTTCTCCGTCACGGGCACGAGATAGCGCTTCGCGTAGATCGGCGAATGCGTGCGGTCGCCGGTCGAGTCGTAGAAGAACACCGCGTTGTAGATCCGATAGCCACGCGTCCTTCCCCCGTCCTCATCCGGCTCAGCGTTCAAGCCGCCGGTGAGGATCGGCACGTGCTGCCCCTTGGCCAGCGCGCCGATCTCGGCATCCCAGTGCGGGTGATCGATGAAGTATCCCGGCACCGCCGCCTCCGGCCAAATCAGGAGCTGCGGCCGTGGGGTGCTCGACATCACCCCGATCGACCCCGTGAGCAATGTCTGCATCGCGCTATCGGCGTGCGCGGGATTCCATTTCTCACTGAAGCCCTCATTGGGCTGCACCAGACCGACGACGCCGACATCCCGCACCGGCAGGGTCTTCACGCGCCAGAGACCGTACCCGGCGGCGAGCAAGACACTGGCCAGCACGATGGCATAGCGACGCGCGACGAACGACGCGCCACGCACGTCACTCGCCGCTTCGACGATCGCGACGTTGCACCAGGCCAGCCAGAGCGTCACGCCGCGCGCGCCGGCGATGTCGGCCCATTGCACGAGCACCGGCGCGTCCGCGAGCGAGGTGCCGAGCCCGAGCCACGGAAAGCGAATGTCGCCGAGATGGCCGATCACCCATTCGAGCATCGTCCAGGCGACCGGAAAGACGATCCAGAGCGGCACGCCCGGCACGGCGAGCCGCAGCCGCGCGACGAACCAGAACATGACGGCCGTCAGCAGGCCGATGATCGCGATCGTGGCGAGATAGCCAAGCGCGGAGAACGGCGTGAAGTGCCAGAGCGCGACGACCATCCAGTACAGCACGAGCGCGTTGCTGACGAGGCCGTACCACCAGCCGTAGCGGAACGCCGCGCGCGCATCGCCTGCCAGGACCGCCTCGCGGACGAGGAGCACCGCCGGAACGATCGCAAAGAAAGAGACCATCGGCAGCGGGAACGGCGGATAGCTGAGCATGAGGGCGAGCGCGCCCAGCCCGACGAGGATCGCCAGCCTGCGACTGGTCACAACAAGACGTCGCGCCCTTCGTCCGCCGATCGATAGATCGCGTCGAGCACGCGCTGCAGCGCGAGCTGATCGCGTGGCGGAGGCGCGTTCACGTCCCCCTTGATCACCGCAAGGAAGTACATCCACTCGGCGCGATACGACTGCGTGAACTGCGTTTCCCGGCCGGTCGCCCCGGTGGGCGTGACGTCCTGGGCCTGCCCGTGCTGCTCCTTGAAGATCCTGAGCGGCTGAATCATGGCCGAGCCGCGGCTGCCCACGATGTCGAACCAGAAGCGCTCGCCCTCGCCGAGATGCCGCCAGCTGACGTCCACCGTGATCGACACGCCGTTCTCGCACACGATGAGCACCGAGCCCATGTCCTCGACGGCGTCCTTCGCGGCGCGCATGAGATGGGCCGAAATCCGCTTGGGCGCGGCCCAGCCCGCGAGCCACATGCCGAGATCGATGAGCGGCAGGCCAAGATCGAGCACCGCGCCGCCGCCCGCCTGCTCGCGCCGGAGCCGCCAGCCCAGCATCTGGCGGCTGGGCTGGAAGGTGTACCAGCCGCTCCGCACCGCCTGCAGCGCGCCGAGGTCGCCGCCGGCGAGAAAGCCGCGCACCGCCTGCACGTCGGAGCGAAAGCGGTGGTTCATCCCGACCATGACGCGCTTGCCGTACTTGTCGCTCGCCGCGAGGACGCGCTCGATGCCCGCGACGTCGAGGGCGAGCGGCCGCTCGCACAGGACGTGCACGCCGGCCGCGAGCGCGGACGTAACGTGGATTTCGTGCAGATGGTTGGGGGTGCAGATGACCACAACGTCGACGTTCGCGTAGCGCAGGACTTCCTCGATGTCGTCGTACGTGTCCTTCACGTCGAAGCGGCTCGCGAGTGCCTGCGCCTTGCCGACGTCGTTGTCGCAGATGCACGCGACCTCGACACCCGGCAGCCGCCGGAGCACCGGCAGGTGCGCGACCTGCGCGATCGCGCCTGCTCCCAGCACGCCGACGCGAATGGGATCGTTCACTTGGTGGTCCGGCTCCCGGCGCGCGGCTCCCGGCCCCCGCGGAACCGGTACATGATGCCGGTCCGGAGACTTGCGGTCTTCAAACCGCTCGACAGCATGCCCCGCCCGTCCACGGTGAACCGCCAGGCCGGCGACAGATTGAACTCGAAGCCGAGGGTGCCGTTGAGTCCGGCGGTGATGACGTCGAGCGCGTCGTCCACGAACGTTCCATTGATCGCCGGCCCGCTGCCGTTGCGCGCGTGTACGCTGATCCCCGTGCCGATGTAGGCGTTGATGCCGTGGCCTTGTGGAAACACGAGCTGGAAGTCGATGTCGCCGATCAGGTCACTCAGCTGAATGCGCCCCACGCGCACCGTGTCGTCGCCCGAGGGATCGATGATGATGCTGTCGAGCCGTTGCTCGAACCGCGTGCGCGACTTTTGGTCGAACTGCGACTTGAAGTAAGAGAGTCCGAGCAGCAATCGTACGCGCGGAGCGATGCGCCCATAATCGACCCGCACGCCCCCGACGGTGGTCCCGGTCAATTCGGACGCGCCCAGGATCCCCGCATCGACCTGGAGGCCGGACAGGCGGAGATTGTCGTAGGAGAATTGATTGAGGACGCCCTGGGCGCTCAGACGGGCAGACGGGCAGACGGGCAGTGATAAAGCGACAATGAGCGCAACACGGCCCGTCCGCCCGTCCGCCCGTCCGCCCATCCTAGTAGATCTTTTCAATCTTCGTTCCCGGAAAGTACGTACTCAGTATCCTGCGGTAGTCCTGCCCGGCACGCGCCCGTCCGATCGCGCCCCACTGACACATGCCCACGCCGTGCCCCGATCCCGCGCCGGCGGCCACGAGGCGCGATACTTCACCGTTGGTCTTCGTGACGGTCAGCTGAACCGCAGCGCTCGCCAACATCCGGTCCGCCTCCGGCCGCAGCACCGACCGCACGTCGGGCCCCGGGATGCGGACGTCGCCGCGCTCGAACACGATGTGGAGCTCACCGACTCTTCCCGACCGCGTCGTGCGGCTCACCGTCACGTCGGTGATCCGTTGCAGACCGTCGCCGGACATCGGCACCGTCCCGGCGAGTGTCCGCGACAATATACTGCGCAGCTTGGGACCGTCCCATTCTTCGCGCCAGCGAAATCGTGGAGAGATGTCGCAGTAATAATGACCGCCGCCCCGGTCGTCGGAAACGGGTCGCAGATAGGGACGCGTCTGCGCCGTCGCAAACGCCTCCTCGACGCCGGCGGTACTGAAGCCGCACGTCGAGTGGAAATACGCGTCGATGATCTGGCCGTCGTATTCCACCACCTCCCCGGCCGTCCGGCGCACGGCGTCCCACGCCTGCGGCGTCTCCGCCGCGACGCCGAGGTAGACCTGATCCCTGGTGTCGGCGTAGGCGTCGAACCCGAAGGCCTCCCAGCGACCGCGGTTCTTGAGTGCGAAACTCCGTGACACGACTGCCTGAGCGAGCACCGCCGCGAGCTCGTCCGCCCGGCGTGCGCCGATCTCGGGTCCGACCACGCCGGCGACGTAGCTCTCCACGCCCACGCGATTGACCACCGAGACGCCGCGCGCCGTTCCGGGTGAAGCCGTGACGGTGACGCGGCCGCGGTACTGACGGCCGTTGGCCACCACGAACCGGTTCTCGGTGACGTTGATGGCGGAGACGCCACGGAGCGCTTCGGTGCGGGTGCTGTCGGGCTTCACGAGCCGCAGGCGCGACGGGTCGACCGAGTCGGGCACCACGATCCAGCGCGCGCCGGCCGGAATCGCTCCCACCGCCACGCCGGTCGCGAGCTCACTGATGAACAGCTCGCCGCTCTCCGGGCCGCCGAGCGAGGCATAGGGCGCCCCGAGCGAGAGCCCGATGCGCAGCTCCGGCTCGGCGTTCGGCGCCGGCGCGCCTCCCCCGGGGGGCGGGGCGGCCGGACGCTTGCCGCAGTCGGCCGCGAGCAGGACGAGGGCGCTAGTGAGCGCGCGCTTCGCCGAGCGCCGCATCGAGCTGTGCGATCGTGAAATCGATATCGGAGTCCGAATGGGCGGCCGAGACGAACCCGGCTTCGAACGCCGACGGGGCGAGAAACACGCCGCGCGACAGCGCCGCCTTGTGCCAGCGGGCGAACAGCTTGGTATCGACCGACCGTGCTTCCGCGAAACTGCGAACGGGACCGCCCGTGAAATACATGCCCCACATCGATCCGGCGTGTCCGACCGTGACCGGCACGCCATGCCGCACCGCCGCCGCCGACAAGCCGCCGACCAGCCGCGCCGTCTTTCGCTCGAGGTGATCGTAGAACCCGGGGCGACTCGTTTCGCGGAGCGTCGCTAACCCGGCGGCCATGGCAACGGGATTGCCGGACAATGTGCCGGCTTGGTACACCGGTCCCTCCGGCGCAATGCGCCGCATCAGGTCGGCGCGGCCGCCGTAGACGCCGACCGGGAAGCCTCCGCCGACGATCTTGCCCAGTGTCGTGAGGTCGGGCTTCACGCCGAGGCGTTCCTGCGCGCCGCCCGGGGCGACGCGGAAGCCGGTCATCACCTCGTCGAAGATCAATAACGCACCGTATTGGTCACAGATGTCGCGCAGCGCCGGATGAAAATCCGAATCCGGGGCAATGAAGCCCGCATTGCCGACGTACGGCTCGACGATGATCGCGGCGATCCGACCATGGTGCTCACGCAGCAGATCTGCTACGGCGCGCGCATCGTTGAATGGCGCGGTCAAGGTCAGCTTCGCGAGCTCGGCCGGCACGCCGGGACTGTCGGGCAATCCGAGCGTCGCGACGCCGGAGCCGGCTTTGACGAGAAAACTGTCTGCATGGCCGTGGTAGCAGCCTTCGAACTTCACGATCAGCTCTCGACCCGTCGCCGCGCGCGCGAGCCGCACCGCCGCCATCGTCGCCTCGGTGCCGCTGTTCACAAACCGCATCATCTCGAGATTCGGCATCCGCCGCTGAATCTCTTCGGCCAGGTCCACCTCGGCTTCGCAGGGTGCGCCATAGGTCCAGCCGCGCTCGACGGCCTGCCGCACCGCCTCGAGCACGGCCGGATGCGCGTGCCCCAGAATCAGGGGGCCCCACGAGCAGACGTAGTCGATGTAGGTGCGGCCGTCCGCGTCGGTGATGCGCGAGCCTTCGGCGTGGGCGACAAAAAAGGGCGTCCCGCCAACTGCCCGGAACGCCCGCACAGGTGAATTCACGCCGCCGGGCAACACCCGTTTCGCCCGGTCGAACAGCTCGCTCGATCCCGTCACGTCAGCGCGGCCGCCTGGAAGTCGTAGTCCTCGCTCGCGGTGATGCGCGCACGCACAAAGTCTCTCGGTGCGGCCGCACCGTCGACGTATGTCACACCGTCCACGTCGTCCGCTTGCCACTTCACGCGTCCAACGTGGCGGTCCTCCATGAGCACGTCCACCTCTCGCCCCACGAACCGCTCCAGGCGCTCGGCCGAGATCGCGCGCTGGAGCTCCATGATTTCCGCCAGACGATCCTGCTTGAGACCGTCCTCGACGTCGTCCGGATACTGCATCGCGCGCGTCCCTTCCTGCGGCGAGTACGCGAATGCGCCCATCCGGTCGAATTGTGCCTCTTCGAGAAAGCCGACGAGCGTCCGGAAGTCTTCTTCGGTTTCGCCGGGAAATCCCACCAGGCAGGTCGTCCGGATCGCGAGGTCGGGAATCACGCCGCGCAGCCAGGCGAGCTTGTCGCGCAAGCTGCGTTGGCGCTCGGGACGGCGCATGCGCTCCAGCATGCGGTCGCTCGCGTGCTGGATCGGCATGTCGATGTAGGGCACGATCCTGGGGCTCCGGGCCATCAGCTCGACCAGGCGCTCGCTGATGCCCGCGGAATACACATACAGCAGGCGGAACCAGGGGACGCTGGTCTCGCGCAGCAGCGCCTCGAGGAGCTCCGGCAGTTTCGGGCTCCCGAGCCCGAGATCCCGACCCCAATGGCCGAGGTCTTGGGCCACCAGGTTGATTTCTTTCGCACCTTGAGCCTCGAGCTGCTGCGCTTCCTGAATCAGCCGCGTGAGCGGCTCAGAGCGATGCTTGCCGCGCATCAACGGGATTGCGCAAAATGCGCAGGTGTGATCGCAGCCTTCGGAGATTTTGAGGTAGCGGACGTGTGACTGCTCTCCCAGGAATTGCCGCACGCCGGGATGGGAGGCGACTGGATCGTCGATCAACCCGCGCTGTGCCAGCTCCGGCACGAGGTGATGCAGCTCGGAGAAGCCGAGCATCAGGTCGACTTCAGGAATCTCTTTCGTGAGCTCCTGTTTGTAGCGCTGGATCAAGCATCCCACCGCGACGACGGCTTTGACGCCCTGCTCCTTCAGCTTCGCCGCCTCGAGCATCGCATCGATCGATTCCTGCTTCGCGGCGTCGATGAAGCCGCACGTGTTGACGAGGATGACGTCGGCGCTGGCCAGCTCGGGCGTGATGACGGCGCCGTGACCGACGAGCTCGCCCACGAGCCGCTCGGAATCGACCGTCGCTTTGTCGCAGCCGAGGGAGATGACGCCCAGCTTCATCCGCGGTAGTTCCCGAACCGGAGCTCCAACCCGAAGTCTTGCGACCGGAGAAACGCGATGACTTCCTGAAGCTCGTCCTTCGACGGCGCCTGCACCCGCACTTCTTCGCCCTGAATGGACGCCTGGGCCTTCTTGAACTTCTTGTCTTTGATCGCCTTCACGATCGCTTTGGCTTTTTCCTGCGGAATGCCTTGCGTGAGCTTGATCTCGCGCCGTACCGTGTCGTTCGCGGCCGGCGTGATCGCGCCGAGCTCCATGTTTTTCACCGGGACACCGCGCTTGATCATCTTCGACTGCAGCACGTCGAACAGCGCCTTCATCTTGAAATCATCGTCGGCGACAAGCGTGAGTGTCGCCTTGGGGCGATCGAAGGCGATCGACGCCTTCGAGCCCTTAAAGTCGTAGCGTTGCGCGACTTCTTTTTGCGCTTGATTGACGGCGTTGTCGACCTCCTGGAGGTCGGCGCCGGTTGAAATATCAAACGATGCTTGGGAGGCCATGGGGGTGGAAATATAGAAGGGAGAAGGGAGATGGGAGATGTACGGATCGAACCTCTCCCATCTCCCCTCTCCCGCTGCTGGTTACGAGAGGAAGCTTTCCAGCGCCCGGGCTCTTGAGACGTGCCGGAGCCTCGCCAGCGCTTTTTCCTTGAGCTGGCGGACGCGCTCACGGGTGATGCCGAGCTGCGAGCCGATCTCCTCCAGCGTCATCGGCTCCTGGCCCTCGAGCCCGAAGTAGAGCCGCAGGATGCGGGCCTCGCGCTCTTTGAGCGTGGCCAGCACCGACTCGATGGACTCGGTCAGCGCATGCTCGAAGATCTCGTCGTCGGGACCGGGATTGGTCGTATCGGGGAGATAATCCAGCAGCTTGTTGTCTTCGCCCGGGGTGAGCGGCGCGTCGAGCGACAGGTGCGCTTGCGAGATCGACAACGTCTTCGCGACCTCCTCCTCGGAGATATCCATCCCCTCCGAGATTTCCTGCACGGTCGGCTCGCGACCGAGCTCCTGCAGCAGCGACGCGGAGCGTTTCCCGATCCGATGCAGCGTGCCGGCGCGATTCAGCGGCACGCGGACAATGCGCGACTGCTCGGCGAGCGCCTGCAGGATGGCCTGGCGGATCCACCATACGGCGTAAGAGATGAACTTGATGCCCTTCGTCTCGTCGAACTTGTGGGCCGCGCGAATCAGGCCGAGGTTGCCCTCGTTGATCAGGTCGGAGAGCGACACTCCCTGATTCTGATATTTCTTCGCGACGGACACGACGAACCGCAGGTTCGAGCGCACAAGCTTGTCGAGCGCCTCCGGATCCTGCTGCTTGATCCGCTGCGCGAGCGTGACTTCTTCCTCGCGGGTGATCAGCGGATATTGACTAATTTCTCGCAGATACTGATCCAGAGATCCCTCGTCAAATGATGCGCGCCTCGCCGTATTCAGTTGCATGGAATGGTCACTCCTCGAGGAGGTTGCGCCACTCTAGCGAATCAGCGAACCGAGCCGACTCCAGCGAATGTCTTGTAGCCAGGGGAGCGGATCGCTCGTGCCCCGGTTGTAACTGAAGTACACGACGAGCGGCCGTCCCTTGACGGCAGTCTCGTCGACGAATCCCCAATAGCGCGAATCGGCCGAGTTGTCCCGATTGTCGCCCAGCACGAAAAACTTGCCGGCCGGCACGCGCAGCGGACCCCACGTATCCCGGGTCGGATGATAGCGTCGCCGCTGGTCCTCGCTGCGCCCCACGAGATACTCCCGTTGCCAGTTGAAGTCCGGGTCGAACCCGTCGTGCAACGGATCGATGCGCTGCACATACGGCTCTTCCAGCGCGCGGCCGTTCACGTACACCTGCGCCTCGCGCATCTCGACGACGTCGCCGCCCACGCCGACCACGCGCTTCACGTAGCTCAGCGTCGGATCCTTCGGGTACGCGAACACGATCACGTCACCGCGGCGCGGTGTGTTGAATCCCGGCAAGCGCGCGCTCGTCCCGGGGATTTGCGCGCCATACACCGCTTTATTGACGAACAAGAAATCCCCCGCGAGCAGCGTGCGCTCCATGCTGCCCGAGGGTATCTGAAAAGCTTCGAGAAGGAAAGTGCGAATGATGAGGAACAAGACGAGCGCCATGCCCAACGACCGCATCCAACTGTCGAACCATCGGCCTAATACTGAGCGCTGATTTGATGGAGGCGACGGGAGCCCTGGCGCGGTGGCGCTGTGGAGGGAGGAGGCGGGGGCTCCCAAGTCATGCATGTGACTTATCTTAGCAATCCAGCCCGCACGGCGCAACAGTCACACCCCATCCGCGAGCCGCACCCCACTGCCGGACTCTCATCCGAAACTCCGGATTGGGGTCGGCATGGCGCACACGGGCGGCGAGACATGCCACCCGCCCTTCCCGCTCGATGCGCTGCCATGTGACGGTCGTCCCCGGTAAGGCGTCGAGCGCGTCACCTTCCAGCGGCGCGCCCCCGGTGGCGAGGACGACGAGCACCGACTCGTACGGCATGCCCGGACCATAACGAGTCGCCGCCGCCCACCATCATCATTTTGTCGCCGCCTGGATTGTTTCTACTCCGTATCGATCTGCGCGCGCTGCAGGGTCCCCGAGTAATCGACGTACAGCGTCTTGGTCTCGGAATAGAAGTCGTAGACTTCCCAGCCGCCCTCGCGATGCCCATTGCCGGTCTGCTTCACGCCGCCGAACGGCAGATGCGCCTCCGCGCCGATCGTCGGCGCGTTGACGTAGGTGATGCCCGTGTCGAGATCGGTCATCGCCCTGAACGCGCCGTTCACGTCGCGCGTGTAGAGCGCGCTCGACAGGCCGTACTTCACGCCGTTGTTGATCTGGATCGCCTCGGAGAGGTCCTTGGCTTTCACGACCGCGAGCACCGGGCCGAAGATCTCTTCCTGCTCGACGCGCATTCCCGGCTTTACGCCGGTGAGGACCGTCGGCTCGTAGAACCAGCCGCACTCCAGCCGCTTGTCGCCTTGCGGAATCCTCCCGCCAAGCGCCACGCTCGCTCCCTCCTGCTTTGCGATGTCGACGTATTCGGCGACCTTCTGCCGCGCCTCCTCGTGGATCAGCGGTCCGACCTCGCTCTTCTCGTCGAGTCCGGGACCGAGCCGCAACCGCGCGGCGCGATCGGCCACCAGCTGGACGAACTTGTCGTGGATCCTCTCGTGGAGAATGAGTCGGCTCGTCGCCGTGCAGCGCTGACCCGTCGTGCCGAACGCGCCCCACAGCACGCCCTCGAGGGCGAGATCGAGATCGGCATCGTCCATGACGATCATCGCGTTCTTGCCGCCCATCTCAAGCGACAGGCGCTTGTGCATTCTGCCGCACGTGGCGCCGATGGCTGATCCGGTTTCCGTCGACCCGGTGAAGGAGATCACCGGAATGTCGGGATGCTCGACGAGCGCCCGGCCCACCACCGAGCCCTGGCCGTGCACCAGCTGCACCACCTCGGGCGGAAGGCCCGCCTCCAGCAGAACCTCGACGAGCAGATGCGCCGTGTGCGGGACGTCCTCGGCCGGCTTGAAGATCACCCCGTTCCCGCAGAGCAGCGCGGGGAACATCTTCCAGGTGGGAATCGCGAGCGGGAAGTTGAACGGCGTGATCAGGCCGGCGATGCCGATGGGCCGCCGGTAGCTCATGGCCCACTTGTTCCGCAGCTCCGACGGCACCACGCGGCCGAAGAGGCGCCGGCCCTCGGTCGCCGCGTAGAAGGCCGTATCGATGCCTTCCTGCACGTCCCCGCCCGTTTCGGCGAGCACCTTGCCCATTTCGCGCGTCATCGCGCGCGCGATCTCGGCTTTGCGCTCCACGAGCAGCTGACCCACCCGTTGCAGCACCTGGCCGCGGATCGGCGCCGGCGTCTTGGACCATTGCTGGAATCCGCGTTTGGAGGACGCAATCGCGCGCTTCAGATCGTCGGGGCCCGAGCGCGGGAAGCGGCCGATCACGTCGTTCCAGTCGGCGGGGTTGCGATTGTCGAAGTACTCGCCGGTGGACGGGGCGACCCAATCGCCGGCGATGAAGTTTTTGAATTCAGGGGCCATGGTGTTCGGAAGTTAGGGGCAGAGGAACGGAACGGGAGTCTTGCCGAAGTAGCGCGGCAGCAGCTCGCGACCCGCGAGCGCGAGACCCCAGATGATCAGGATGATCGAAAGCGTATGGGCGATGCCGAGCCGGCGTTTCCACGATGTCAGCGCGCTCCACACACCGGCCACCGACACCACCGTCGCACCAACGAGATACAGGCCGAGTCTCCAGCCGCAGGCATGTGCATACGGCCACAACAGCATGCCGACGCCCAGGGCGAGGCCAAGGCCCACGCGCATCCACGTCGTGAGCCATGCGCGGCCGCGCGCCGGACCGGTATGCATCGTCGCGGCTCCGCCGGCCGCCGCACCAGCCGTGCCGGCGTGCGGCGAAACCGGCACCGTCGGAACCCCGCGGCCCAGCGACGGATCGGCGTCCGGCAGCTTCGCGAGCAGCTTGTCGACCTCGCGCATCTCGCGATCCCAGTCGCGTTCTTTCTGATCCTTCTCTTTCACCAAACACCTCCTTCACCACCGCGCGCCAATCCGTAGCGTTCGATCTTCTTGTAGAGATTGCTGCGCGGCATGTTCAAAATGCGCGCGGTCTCGGACACGTTCCAGTCGTACTGCTGCAGCTTGCTGAACAGGAACGCGCGCTCGGCCGCTTGCTTGAAGTCTTCGAAGGTTTTGGCACGCAGCCAATCCGCGTCGCCCACCGCTCCGGCGGCGGGAGCGCTCGGCGCTCGTCCGGTGCTCCCGTCTCCCTTGCCGACCAATCGCTCGACGTCACCCGACGTGATCGTGGATCCCGACGCGAGAATGAGCAGCCGCTCGACCGCGTTCTTGAGCTCGCGAATGTTGCCCGGCCAGTCGTGCGCCGTGAGACGCTCCAGCGCGGCCGCCGCGAAGGTCTTGGCCGGCAGTCCCGCCCCTTTGGTGAGCTGCTCGGAAAAATGCTGGACGAGCTGGGCGATATCGCCGCGTCGTTCGCGCAGCGGCGGCACCTCAATCGGGATGACGTTCAAGCGATGCAGCAGGTCCTCGCGAAACCGCTCCATCGCGATTTCGCTTTCCAGGTCCTTGTTCGTCGCCGCAATCACGCGCACGTCGACCGACACGGCTTTCCCCGAGCCGACGGGCGAGATCGCGCCCTCCTGGAGCGCGCGCAGCACTTTCGCCTGCGCCGACAGGCTCATGTCGCCGACTTCGTCGAGAAACAGCGTGCCACCGTCGGCCAACTCGAACTTGCCGGCGCGGTCGGAGAAGGCCCCCGTAAAGCTGCCTTTCACGTGACCGAACAGCTCGCTCTCGATCAGCTCGGCGGGGATCGCGGCACAGTTGACTTCGACGAACGGTCCGGAGGCGCGCGGGCTGAGCGCGTGGATCGCGCGCGCGACGAGCTCCTTCCCCGTGCCGTTCTCCCCCGTGATGAGCACGCGCGCCGGCGTCGGCGCCACCTTTTCGATCAGCGCGATGACGTTCCGGATCGGCTTGCTCGTGCCGACGATCTCGTACTGCGCCCGCACCTCCTGTTTGAGCCGGACATTTTCGTTCACCAGCACGACGTGGTGGAGCGCGTTGCGCAGCGTGAGCAGGATGCGATCGGTGTCGAGCGGCTTTTCGAGGAAGTCGTAGGCGCCGAGCTGCGTCGCTTCGACCGCGGTCTGGATGGTGCCGTGCCCGGAGATCATCACGACCTGCGCCTGGCCATCGAGCCCGCGAATGCGCTTCAGCGTTTCGAGCCCGTCCATCCCTTCCATTTTGACGTCGAGAAACACGAGGTGCGGCCTGAATTCGGGGTAGACGCGCACCGCCTCGTGTCCGGACCCGCACGCTTGCACTTCGATTTGCTCGTACTCGAGGACCTGCTTCAGCGCTTCGCGGATGCCCTTCTCGTCGTCGACGATCAGCACGCGCCGCTTCGTCATGGCGATCGCCGCTTGTAGAGGACGACACCGGTGGGGTGGACCTTCACGTCGGTCACCGCCGGGTCCACCTTCACCGGGACCGCGCCGTTCGACGAAGCGCCCGCCATCTGTTTCGTGAGTTGCTTGACCAAGGGGCTGGGGATCTCGATTCCCCGCAGCGTGATCTCGGTGATGTCGTACAGCGCGGTGCCGGGCCGCCCGATCGATACCGAACCCGCCATGCGCAGCGGCTCGTGCTCGCCGAACATCCCGGCGAACGGACCGAGCGTTCCCGGCGGCAGGGCACGCGTGTCGAGGCGGGCGTGCAGGATCAGCTTGCCCTCCTGCAGCTCGACGCGCAGCGAGTCGTACATCTTGCGGACGTTCCAGTCGATCCCGGCGCCGATCAACGAGGCCATCTCGTTCGGCGTGAGGACGACGGAATCCGGCCCCGCGCTCGTCCGTAGATTGCCGACTTTCTTCTGCCCCGACGCGGTCGCCGCAGGCGTCGGGGCGCCGACGGCCGTATCGGCAACCGGCGGCAGCGCGGTCGAGCGTCCGAACCAGTGCGCGACCTGCGCCATGATCGGCTCGCGGAACCACCAGGCGAGGGCGAGCACGCAGATGACGACCAGCGCGCAGCCGAGCCTGAAGACGCCTTTAAGACAACCGTTCATGGTGTTTGACCTGATACACCGGGCCGTCCTTCTGGAGCATGCTCTGCATGAGATCAACCTGGTCGATGCTCACGGTCGCAGCGAACTCCGTGCCGACGAGAATCTCCTCGAGTCCAGCGAAGTCCCGGGGGCGGGCATCGCGCGTCGCGCGCCCCAGCGTGACGTGCGGCCGAAACGCCCGCGCCTCCGTGGGAAAGCCGAGCGGCGCGAATGCCTGCTCGACCGCGTGCTGCAGCAGCTCGAGCGCCGGCTCGGGCGTCACGCCGGCCCAGAGCACGTGCGGCCGGTGATAATCGGGAAACACGCCGAAGCCCGTGACCTCGACCGTGAGCGGCCGCTCTGCACCCCGCGTGCCCGCCGCCTGCTGCAAGGCGCGCGTGAGCTCCGGCTCACGCGTGTCGTCCACATCGCCGAGGAACTTGAGACTCAGATGAATGTTTTCGGGCCGGACCCATTTCACCGGTAACTGCTCGCGACGCCTGCGCAGCGGCGCCAGCGCTTCCCACAGCTCCTGGCGCACCGCCTGAGGAAAGTTCAACGCGACGAATGCTCTAACAGGCTCCCCCTGCGGTAGCCGCGAGGATCGATTTCGACGTCGCCGAACCCGAGCAATCCGAGATACGCGCTGATCGTCGCGCGGCGTTCTTCGAGCCACGGAATCCACGTCCGCTCGACCTCGAGCCGCGCCCGATCGCCGAGATGTCTCACCCGCAAGTCTCCGGTGACGCCTAATGACCGCAGATACGCTTCGCCCTGCTCGACCTGTTTCAAGCGCGACGGCGTGATGGTCAGGCCGTATTGGACGCGGCTCGACAAACAGGGCGCGGCGGGCGCATCCCAGGTTGGCAGCTCGAGCTCGCGGGATGCCGCCCTGATCTCCGCTTTGGTCATGCCGGCTTCGGCGAGCGGAGAGCGGACTCCGGCCTGGACGCCGGCCGCTTTCCCCGGCCGGTGTTCACGCAAATCGTCGGCATTCGTGCCGTCGCAAACGACCGCGAGGCCACGCTCGGCCGCCAACGGGACGAGCCGCTTCCAAAGCTCAGTCTTGCAGTAGAAGCAGCGGTTCGTCGGATTGGCGAGGTATTTCGGATCCTCGAGCTCGTGGGTATGGATCTCGATGAGCGGGATGTCGAATCGCGTCGCGATCTCCCGTGCCATCTGCCATTGGGCATCTGGGTAGGAGGCACTGCGGCCGATCGCGGCGAGCAGACGGCCTTTGCCGAGCTCCTGCCGCAGCACGACTGCGAGCAGTGCGGAATCGACCCCACCGGAATAGCCCAACAGGACAGAAGGAAAGGAGCGAACGAGGGTTCGTAGGGCTTCCATGCGCCCGAATAGTACCCCTAGGGCTGTCCTAAACCAAGGACAATGCGGTTGGCGAAACAGGATATTCCGTAGGAAGGAACCAGATTAGACTTACGAAGCGTTCACAGCACAACCTGGGGGCCTTCCAAATGTCCGCCAAGACCGAGCTCGATACCACCGATCGACGTATCCTCCGCATCCTCGCTCAGGACGGCCGCGCGAGCTATCAGGCGGTGGCGGACGAAGTCGGCCTGTCGCGACCGGCGATCATGGAGCGCGTGAAGCGCCTCGAAGAGGCGGGATACATCCGCGGCTACCGCGTGCAACTCGATCGGGCGAAGGTCGGTTTCCCGGTCACGGCGTTCGTGGCGGTGCGGTACGGGTCGAGCGACTACGTCGGCGACGAGCCCCGCATGCGCGAGATGGAAAAGCATCCCGGCGTGCTCGAGTGCCATCACATCGCGGGCGACGACTGCTACATCCTGAAAGTCGTGGCACCCGACCTCGAGGGCGTCCAGGAAATCTTGCGGGACCTGCGCGGCCCGAATTCGCAGATGAACACGCGCACCACGATCGTGCTGTCCACACTCTTCGAGAAGGCGGGCTTCATTCCGTCGGAGCCCGACTGATGGCCACGCTCAAGGGCAAGGCGCTCGTCGCCTACCTGCTCGTCTGCGTCCTCTGGGGCTCGACCTATCTCGCGATCAAAGTCGGCGTCACGGAGCTGCCGCCGTTCCTGTTCGCCGGGCTGCGTTTCTTGACGGGCGGCCTCGTGCTGCTCACCATCGCCCGCGCCTTCGGTGACCCGTTCCCGAAAGAAGCGCGCGACTGGCGGACCCTCGCGATCGTCGGCGTGCTGCTGCTCGCCGGCGGCAACGCCTTTGTCGTGTGGTCGGAGCAGTTCATCGGGTCGGGGATCGCGAGCATCTTCGTCGTCACCGTCGCGATGTGGACGGCGCTGTTCGACGCGATCATCCCCGGCGGCACGGGCGACCTCACGTGGCGCATCGTCGCCGGTCTGCTGCTCGGCTTTCTCGGCACGCTGCTCCTCGTCGGTGCCACACCGGCCGAAATTCTCGCGGCCGACAAGCGCGGACCGCTGGCGTTGACGCTCGCGAGTGCGTCCTGGTCGCTCGGCACCGTCTACGCGAAGCGGCATCACACCAAGGTGAGCCCGTACATGGGCGCCGCGATTCAGATGATCATCGGCGGCAGTCTCGTCGCGCTGGTGGGGACCGTGCTCGGTGAGTGGCCGGCCTGGCATCTCAGCACGCGCGGTATCGGCGCCATTGCCTATCTCGTGGTTTTCGGCTCGGTCGTCGGCTACAGCGCCTACTCGTACGCACTCCGTCATGCCTCGGCGACGATCGTCGGCACGTACGCGTACGTGAATCCCGTCATCGCCGTCTTGTTGGGCTGGCTGTTGCTGCATGAATCGGTGGGGCCACGCACATTTGTCGCGATGGCCATGATCTTGACGGCCGTTGTGTGGATTCAGTTCTCGCACCGGCTGAAGCGTCCGGCCGTCGGGCCGGCCGGCCCTCCGACCGTCGAACCTGAACCGGAGATCTCATGAGCGCGGTGCTTCCTCACGACGCGGTTCTCCTGATCATCGATGTCCAGAAGGGCATGGACGTCTATGCGGCGCGCCTCAATCGCAACAACCCGGAGCTCGAGCAGAACATCGCGCGGCTGCAGGCGGCGTGGCGCAAGTCGGGGCGGCCGATCATCCACGTCCAGCATCTGTCGCGGGAGCCGAAGTCCCCGCTGCGACCCGGACAACCGGGCGTCGAGATCAAGGATGAAGTGCGGCCGCTCGTCGGCGAGCCGGTGGTGCAGAAGTCGGTGAACAGCGCGTTTATCGGCACATCGCTCGAAGCGGACCTGCGCCGCCGCGGCCTCACGACGCTCGTTCTGGTCGGCTTGCAGACCAACATGTGCGTCTCGACCACCGCGCGCATGGCGGGGAACCTCGGCTTTACGACGTTCGTCGTGTCCGACGCGACCGCGACGTTCGACAACACCGGGCCCAACGGAACGCGGTACCCCTCAGCGCTGTTGCATGACGTCGCACTGGCGGATCTCCACGGCGAATTCGCGACCGTGATCGATACCAACACCCTGCTGGAGCGCGCCTCATGAGTGTTCGCAAGGTCAATCTCGCGGAAATGTTCGGCCGATTTCAGGATCAGTGGAGCCCGAAGGTCATCGGCGAGGTGAACGACTGCCACGTGAAGCTCACCAAGCTGAAGGGCGAGTTCGTATGGCATCATCACGAGACCGAAGACGAGCTATTCCTCGTGGTGAAAGGTCGGCTGCGGATGAAGCTGCGCGGCTCGGAGCTCGTCATCGAGCCCGGTGAATTCGTCATCATTCCGCACGGCGTCGAACATTTGCCCATCGCGGACGAGGAAACCCACGTGCTGTTGTTCGAGCCCAACTCGACTCTCAACACCGGAAACGTCCGCAATGAACGCACCGTCGCCACGCTCGACCGGCTCTAAACCCGGAGCCCTGATCGCGCGGATCTGGCACGGCGTCACGCCGGCCGCCCGCGCCGACGAATACACCGCGTATCTCGACCAGACCGGCGTCCGCGAGTGCCGCGCGACACCCGGCAATCGCGGCGTCTACGTGCTGCGCCGCATCCAGCACGACCGCGCGCAGTTCACGTTCGTCTCGCTGTGGGAATCCTTCGACGCGATCCGGCGCTTCGCCGGAGAGGACTATGAGAAAGCCCGCTACTTCCCGGAAGACCGCGAGTTCCTCATCGAGCTCGAACCGTTCGTCGAACACTTCGAGGTCGTCGGAGGAGATTAGCCTCGACCCGCCGGACGCGCGCGGTTGGGACGAGCTGCGCAAGATCGGCCACCGCATGGTCGACGAGATGCTCGAATTCCTCCGGACCGCGCGCGAGCGGCCCGTCTGGCGTCCCGTGCCCCAGGACGTGCGCACGCGCCTCTCGGGACCGGCGCCCCGCACGGCCACGCCACTCGCCGATGTCTACGAAGACTTCAAGCGCGACGTTCTCGCCTACCCCACCGGCAACATCCATCCACGCTTTTGGGGCTGGGTGATCGGCACCGGGACGCCCGACGCCATGCTCGCCGACATGCTGGCGTCCGGGATGAACCCGCAGGTCGCCGAGTTCGACGACGCGCCCGCGGTGGTCGAGAACCAGGTCATTGCGTGGCTCGTCGAATTGCTCGGCCTCCCGCGCGAGACACACGGCCTGCTCGTCTCCGGCGGCTCGATGGCGAACTTCGTCGGGCTCGCCGTCGCGCGAAATGCGCGCGCCGGATTCGACGTGCGGGAGCGTGGGCTGCAGAGCGGCACGACGCCGAGCCTGACCGTCTACGCATCGACCGAGACGCACTCGTCCGTGCGCAAGGCGGTCGAGCTGCTCGGCCTCGGTCACGACGCGCTGCGCAGCATTCCCGTTGCGGCCGATTACACGATCGATGTGAGCGCGCTGCGTCAGGCGCTCGCCGCTGACCGCGCCGCGGGACGCCGGCCGATCTGCATCGTCGGCAACGCCGGCACGGTCAATACCGGCGCAACCGATGACCTGCGGGCGCTCGCCGCGATTTGTCGCGAGGAGGAACTCTGGTTCCACGTCGACGGCGCGTTTGGGGCGCTCGTCGCGCTCGTGCCCGAGCTGCGTCACCTCGTCGCGGGGCTCGAGCAGGCCGATTCGGTCGCGTTCGACCTGCACAAGTGGCTGTACATGCCGTATGAGTGCGGCTGCACGCTCGTCCGCGACCAGCAGGCCCACCGCGCCACGTTCAACGTGACGCCGGCGTACCTCGCGTCGTTCGACCGCGGCATCGCCGCCGGCGGCTTCCCGTTCGCCGAGCGCGGCGTGCAGCTCTCGCGCGGCTTCCGGGCGCTGAAGGTGTGGATGTCGTTCAAGACGCACGGCGTCGATGCATTCGTGAAGCTGATCCACCAAAACGTGCGGCAGGCGCACTATCTCGCCGGGCTCGTGACCAGGCATCCGCGCCTCGAGCTGCTGGCGCCGGTGCCCATCAACGTGGTCTGCTTCCGCTACGTCGTCCCCGGCGCGAGCGATGCCGAGCTCAACGCGTTGAACATGGAGATTCTGCTGCGCATCCAGGAGAGCGGTCTCGCGATTCCCTCGCAGACGACGCTCGGCGGGAAATTCGCGATTCGCGTGGCGATCACGAACCACCGCAGCCGGCGCGAAGATTTCGACTTGCTCGTGCGCGCGGTCGCCGAGACGGGCGCCGCCCTGCGCTAGGCGTCGTCGGGCGTGCCGACGATCTTCCCCTCGATCGGGTTACTGAACGAGCGAACGGTGTGGTAGGCGAGGTCGATGTCGTCCTGTTTGCCGAACTCGGTCAGGATGTCGTCCCAAATCGCGGAAACCGTGCCGCGGCGGCGGCGCGGCTCGATCAGATAGCGAATGGTCAGCAGAATCCCTGATGCCGCGGCGCTCGTGTACACGATCGGCGTCAGCTTGCGGTAGTTGATCAGATATTGCTGCGACGCGGCGAGCAGATCGCGCTCCGCCTCCTCCGTCAGATGCTCCGCGTGCTTGAACGCGATCTTCGTCAGGATTTCCTTCGCCTTCTGCCAGTTGCTCTCGTAGGTGATCAGCACCGGGACTTCGTTCCAGATGTACCTGAAGCCCTTGTCGTAGTTCGCGACCGGCTCGGTGAACACCATCTGGTTCGGAATGTGAATGATCCGCCCGGTGCTCTGGTCCGCATCGACCCAGACGCCGATCTCGTTGAGCGTGAACTGGAATAGATGAATGTCGATGACGTCGCCGCGATGCTTGGCGATCTCGACGCGATCGCCGACGTCGAACGGCCGGCGCCACACGATGAACGCCCACGCCGCGAGGTTCGACAGCGGATCCTTGAGCGCGATCGCGACCCCGGCGGAGACCAGGCCGAGGAAGGTCGCGAGCGACTTGAAGCCTTCCAGCCACTCGCGGCCGATGACCAGCACGCCGATGGCGAGCGTGAGATACGTGATCGTCTTGCGCCAGCGATAGCGGGACCACGGGTCGGTGACGCGCCGGTAGACGATCGCCAGCACGATCCGCTCGAGGGCCCACAGCACCGCGATCACGATGATCGTGACCAGCAGGTGCATCTGCACCGCCGGGCTCAGGCCGAGGCGGTCTTGCAGCCAGTCGGTGACGTTCACGGTGGCCAAAGGTACGAGTCCTCCTATTTTTCGGCCACCGTGGAACAGCTCCACATCCTCCGCGACCTCGCCGTCATCTTCGCCGGCTCATTGCTGGTCATTCTGCTGTTCTATCGGTTGAAGCTGCCCGCGTTGCCGGGATTCATCGTCGCCGGCATCCTGCTCGGCCCGAACGCGCTCGGCTTCGTCTCGGACCCGCACGACGTCGAGAGCCTCGCCGAAGTCGGCGTCATTCTCTTGCTGTTCACGATCGGCATCGAGTTCTCGCTGAGCCGCCTCCGCGAGATGGGCCGGCAGATTCTCGCAGGCGGCATCGCGCAGATGGGATTCACGGTGCTCGCGACGCTCGCGGCGGGCATCGCCATCCTCGGCGCGTGGCGCGTCGCGCTGTTTCTCGGCTTCCTGATCGCGTTGTCGAGCACCGCAATCGTGCTGAAGGTGCTCACCGACTCGGGAGAGATCGACGCACCGCACGGGCGCCTCGCCACCGGCGTGCTGATCTTTCAGGACCTCTGCGTCGTTCCCATCGTGCTTGTCCTGCCCTTCCTCGCGGGAAAGGCCGAGGGGGGCATCACCGGGCTGGCGGTTGCGCTTGCGAAAGCGGCGCTCGTCGTCGTCGGCGTCCTGCTTGCTGCCCGCACCATCGTGCCGCGCGCGTTGGCCGAGATCCTCAAAACTCGCAGTCGCGAGCTGTTTCTCATCGCCGTCATTCTGATCGGCACGCTCACCGCCCTCGCGACGGCTGCCGCCGGCGCATCACTCGCGCTGGGCGCGTTCCTGGCCGGCCTCATCATCTCTGAGTCGGACTACGGCCACCAGGCGCTCGCGGAGCTGATGCCGTTCCGTGACATCTTCATCTCGTTGTTCTTCGTGGCCGTCGGGATGCTGGTCCAGCTCGACATGATCGCGCACCACATTGCGATCACGTTGATCGCGGTCGCAGTCATCATGGGCGGGAAGACGCTGTCGGCCGCGGTCGGCCCCGCCCTCATGGGCTACTCGGGACGCGTAGCGCTCCTCGCGGGCGTCGCCGTGTCACAGATCGGCGAGTTCTCATTCGTGCTGGCGCGGGAGGGCCGCGTCGCGGGGTTGCTCCCGGATCTGCTCTACCAGCAGTTCCTGGGCGTCGCCGTGATTACGATGCTGCTGACGCCGTTCCTGCTGCACGGCGGACCCGCAATCCTCGACCGCGTCGAGAAGCTCGTGCCACTCGACCGCCTGCTGCCGGGATTTCGGCCGCGCGGTTTCGCGCCGGTGGCCGATCCGGTAAAGGACCACGTCGTGATCGCGGGCTACGGGCTGAACGGCCGGAACCTCGCCATCGCGCTGCGGTCGATCAACGCGCCGTATCTCATCGTCGAGCTCAACGCGCAGACGGTGCGGAAGGCACGCGCCGAGGGCGAGCCGGCGTTCTACGGCGACGCCACGCGCGAGGAGATTCTGCGCGCGCTGGGCATCGAGCGCGCCCGGATGCTCGTGATCGCGATCTCCGATCCGGCGGCGACGCGGCGCATGGTGCGCGTCGCCCGTGAGATCAACACCAAGCTCTACATCGTCGCGCGCACCCGCTATGTCGTCGAGATCCCCGAGCTCACGCGCCTCGGCGCCAACGCCGTCATCCCCGAGGAATTCGAGACGTCGATCGAGATTTTCGCGCGCGTGCTGGCGCATTACAACGTGCCGCGCGACGAGATCGAGCGGCTGATCGGCGAAATCCGCGCCTCGCATTACCAGGCGCTTCGCCCGGGCGCGCGCCCGCGACTCACGCTCAGCGGTACGCTCGGCGCGATGCCGCAGATGCACATCGAGCGCATCATCCTGAGCGCCAACGCACCGGCCGCCGGTCAGACGCTCGCGGAAACCGCGCTGCGCTCCAAAACGGGCGCGTTGATTCTTGCCGTGCGGCGCGGCGAGAGCGATCTCGCCACTCCCGAGCCGAACTTCCGGCTCGCGGCGGGCGATGTGCTCATCGTCGTCGGGCAACCGCAACAAATCCAGGGCGCGTATCGGCTGCTGACCGGGCAAGAACCCGCCTAAGCCACGCCGCGGCGCTCCAAGCTCCGGTACTGAATCGCCTCCGCCACATGTTGTGACTCGAGCGACGCTGCATCATCGAGGTCGGCGACCGTGCGCGCGATCTTGAGAATGCGGTGATAGGCGCGCGCCGACAGACCCAGCCGGGCGATGGCCGTCTTGAGCAGCGCGTCCGCGCCGTCGGAGACTCTGCAGTACGCCCGGATGTCGCGCGGCGCCATGTGCGCGTTCGCATAGACTCCCGGCCGGCTCGCGAACCGCTCGCGTTGCACGAGCCGCGCGCGATCCACGCGCTCCCGCATCGCCGCGCTCGGCTCGCCCCCGGTGTCGTCCGTGAGCGCCTTGTATTTCACGGCTGGGACCTCGAGATGGATGTCGATCCGATCCATCAGCGGGCCCGACACACGCGCGAGGTACTGCTGCACCGTGACCACCTTGCAGGTGCAGGTGTGATGCGGATCGCCATGCCAGCCGCATGGACAGGGGTTCATGGCCGCGGCGAGCATGAAGCGCGCCGGATACGACAGGCTCATGGCGGCGCGCGCGATCGTGACGACGCCGTCTTCCAGCGGCTGGCGCAGCACCTCGAGCACGTTCTTGCGAAACTCGGGCAGCTCGTCGAGAAACAGCACGCCACCGTGCGCGAGGCTCACCTCGCCCGGCCGGGGGTACGAGCCGCCGCCGATCAGGCCGGCGTCGGAGATCGTGTGATGCGGCGCGCGAAACGGCCGGCGCGCCACGAGCGACTCGCCGAGCGGCAGCATGCCGGCGACGGAATGGATCTTCGTCGTTTCGAGTGCCTCATCGAGGCTCATCTGCGGCAGGATCGTCGGCAGCCGGCGGGCGAGCATCGTCTTGCCCGATCCCGGCGGCCCGACCATCAGGATGTTGTGACTGCCGGCCGCGGCCACTTCGAGCGCGCGCTTGGCATGCGGCTGGCCTTTCACTTCGGCGAAGTCCACGTCGTCCCGCGCGTGCTCGGCGAACAGCCGCGCCACGTCGATCGCGGCGCTCGGCAGCTCCGCCTTGCCGTCGAGAAAGTCGGCGATCTCCGACAAGCAGCTCGCGCCGAGCACGCGGAGCCCGTCGACGACGCCTGCTTCCGGCAGATTCTCCCGCGGCAGGATCAGCGCATCGATTCCGGCAGCGCGCGCCGCCAAGGCGACGGGCAACGCCCCGCGGACGGGCCGAATCGCCCCCTCCAGCCCGAGCTCGCCCAGCACGGCAACTTTTCCGAGCCGCTCAGCTTTTACCTGTTCGGTCGCCGCGAGAATCCCCAGCGCGATCGGCAAGTCGAAGGCAGAGCCGTCTTTTCTAACATCGGCGGGCGCGAGATTGACGGTGATCCGGCGGAGCGGGAACGTGAAGCCGGTGTTGGCGAGCGCGGCGGACACGCGGTCCCGCCCCTCTTTCACCGCCCCCTGGGGCAGGCCGACGGTGACGAAGGTGGGCAGACCGTTGGCGATGTCGGTCTCGACCTCCACCAGGTAGGCGTCAATTCCGAGCACCGCCGCCGAGCGGACGCGGGCGAGCATGGACCAGGCTACGTTTATGACGGTCCCCGGGGGTAGCCAAAACGTCGCGGTCTGGAGCTAAATGACGCCATGAGCAGGGTATGCGTATAGTAGGCGTGCCTTTTCGAACCTCGATCATTCCGGTAGCCGCAGTCGCGGCTCTGAGCGCGTGCGGCTCAAACCGCGGCGGCCAGGCGCCCAAGGTCCCGGTGAGCGTCGCGCGCGTCGAGAAGCGGGCCCTCCCGTACGAGCTCGACGCGACCGGCACCGTCGAGCCGATTCGCTCCGTCGATGTGCTCCCCCAGGTGACCGGCACCATCCTCCACGTGAGGTTCGCGGAGGGCGACGAAGTCGCGGCCGGTCAGGTGCTGTTCGAGATCGACCCGCGGCCCTATCGCGCCGCGCTGCAGCAAGCCGAGGGCGCGCTGCTGCGTGATCTGACCCAGGCGGAAACGGCGGCACGCGAGGCGGCGCGCTACAAGACGCTGGCCGCGACCAACACCGTCACGCAGGAAGACTACGAAGCCAAGCAGTCGACCGCCGATGCCGCCGCCGCCGCAGTCCGCTCCGACTCGGCGACGAGCGCGCTGGCACGTTTGAACCTCGAGTATGCGACCGTGCGCGCGCCGATCGGCGGCAGGACCGGCCGGCTGCTCCTGCACGAAGGCAATGTCGTGCGCGCCGGCAGCGATCCACTCGTATCGATCGTGCAGATGCGCCCCATCCTCGTCCGCTTCCCCGTTCCCGCCGTGAATCTGCCGGCGTTGCGCGCGCGGTTTGGTCAGGAGCTGATCGCGACCGCGAGCCCGGCGCGCGATTCGGCCTCGTCGATTCGCGGCGTCTTGTCGTTCGTCGACAATCAGGTCGACTCTTCGACCGGCAGCGTGCTCCTCAAGGCCCGCTTCCCCAACCGCGACGGCGAGCTCTGGCCCGGTGAGTTCGTCTCGATCACCCTGGTGCTCGGCACGCAGGCCGACGCCATCGTTGTGCCGACCCAGGCGGTGATGCAGGGACAGCAGGGCACGTACGTCTTCGTCGTGAACAACGACGGCACCGCCGCCACGCAGCCCGTGACGGTCGAACGCACGCTCGACAGTCTCAGCGTTGTCGCCGGCGTCCCACCCGGCGCGCTGGTCGTGACCGACGGCCAGCTGCGGCTCACCCCCAACGCGAAAGTGGACATTCGCGGCGGACCGACCACAGAGACAACGCAGGGCGTGCGGTGAGCATCTCCGGCCTCTTCATTCGCCGGCCCGTGGCGACGACGCTCGTCATGTTCGGCATTCTGATGTTCGGGCTCATGGCGTATCGCCTGCTGCCGGTGAGCGATCTCCCCAACGTCGATTTCCCCACCATCACCGTGTCGGCCGGTCTGCCGGGCGCGAGCCCACAGACGATGGCCGCCGCCGTCGCGACGCCGCTCGAGAAGCAGTTCTCGACGATTGCGGGCATCGACGCGATGACGTCGTCGAGCACATTGGGCGGCACCAACATCACGCTGCAGTTTTCGCTGTCGCGAAACATCGACGCGGCCGCGCAGGACGTGCAGGCCGCGATCTCGAAGACGCTCCGGCAGCTGCCGCCGGGAATGCAGCCGCCGTCGTACAACAAATCCAACCCCGCCGACTCGCCGATTCTCTATCTCGCCCTGACGTCCGGCACGATGGCGCTCTCGGCGCTCGACGAATACGCCGAGACATTCCTCGCGCAGCGCCTATCGACCGTCGACGGCGTCGCGCAGGTGCAGGTGTTCGGGTCGGCGAAATACGCCGTGCGGATCCAGGTCGATCCCAAGGCGCTGGCGGCCCGCGGCATTGGTTTGGACGAGGTCACCGCAGCCGTTTCGTCCGGCAATCCCAACCTGCCGACCGGCACGCTGTGGGGACCGCAGCGTGCGTACACCGTGATGGCCGACGGCTCGATCTCCGGCGCGCCCGAGTTCCGCAAGCTGGCGGTGACCTACCAGAACGGCACGCCGGTGCGTCTCGAAGACGTCGCTACCGTGCTGGACGACGTCCAGGATTCGCGCAACGCCAGCTGGTACGACGGCAAGCGTGCGATCGTGCTCGCGATCCAGCGCCAGCCGGGCACGAACACCGTCCAGGTCGCGGGTCGCGTGAAGGATATGGTTGCCGCTCTGGGCGCGCAGATTCCGGCCTCGGTGGAAGTGAACACGCTGTACGACCGCTCGGTCTCGATCCGACAGTCCGTCAACGACGTCCAGCTCACACTGCTCGTCACGCTGGCGCTCGTCGTCATGGTCATCTTCCTCTTCCTCAAGAATCTGTCGGCAACGGTCATCCCGAGCCTCGCACTGCCGTTCTCGATCATCGGCACGTTCTCGGTGATGTATCTGATGGGGTACAGCCTCGACAACCTCTCGCTCATGGCGCTGACGTTGTCGGTGGGCTTCGTGGTGGACGACGCGATCGTAATGCTCGAGAACATCGTCCGGCACATGGAAAAGGGAAAACCGGCGATGCAGGCCGCGCTCGACGGCGCGCGCGAAATCGGCTTCACGATTCTTTCCATGACGCTGTCCCTGACCGCCGTCTTCATCCCCGTGCTGCTGATGGGCGGCATCCTGGGCCGGCTGTTCCACGAATTCGCCGTGACGATCGGCGTCGCCATTCTCGTTTCCGGATTCGTGTCACTCACCCTCACGCCGATGCTCTGCAGCCGTTTCCTCCGGCCGCCCAAGGAAGCGAAGCACGGCCGCTTCTACGAAGCCACGGAGCGCGTGTACCAGCGGAGCCTGGCCTGGTACGAGCGCTCGCTGCGCTGGGTGATGGATCGCCGCCGGACCGCGATCTGGTTCTCCCTGGGCATTTTCGTGGCGACGGTGCTGCTCTATGGGTTCGTGCCCAAGGGGTTCATCCCGACCGAGGACCAGGGCCAGATCCAGGGCACCACCGAAACACTCGAGGGCTCGTCGTTCGAGAACATGCGCGACCACCAGCTCGCCGTCGCCGATGTCCTGCAGCGCGATCCCAACGTCGCCCACTACATGTCGTTCATCGGTGGGGGCACCATGAACCAGGGCCGCCTGAGCATCCGCCTGAAGCCGCGTGGCGCGCGCCTCCCGGCCGACGCGGTGGTGCGCGAGCTGAACGCGAAGCTCAACGCAGTGACCGGGATCCGAACGTACCTGCAGTTACCGGCGTCCATTCGCATCGGCGGCCGTCCAACCAAGACGCAGTATCAGTTCACCTTACAGAGCGCCGACATCGACGCGCTCTACCAGAACGCGGCCAAGCTCGAGCGCGCGTTACGCGGCGTTCCGACGCTGGCGGACGTCACCACCGACCTGCAGATCAAGAACCCGCAGGTGAGCGTGCGCATCGACCGCGATCGCGCCACGAGCCTCGGCGTCACCGTGCAGCAAATCGAGCAGGCGCTGTACGACGCCTATGGGTCGCGTCAGGTCTCGACGATCTACACGCCGAACAATCAGTACTGGGTCATTCTCGAGCTGCTCCCCGAGTACCAGCGCGATCCCTCGGCGCTCCAGCTGCTGTATTTGCGCTCGCAAAAGGGCAACCTGGTTCCGCTGACTTCGGTTGCGTCGGCATCCAACGACATCGGCCCGCTGAGCGTGAACCACAGCGGCCAGCTGCCGTCGGTGACGCTCTCGTTCAACCTGCCGCCCGGCGTGTCGCTCGGCACCGCGGTCAATGACGTGCAGAAGGCGGCGCGCCAGACGCTGCCGTCCACGATCAGCACCGGATTCTCGGGGACCGCGCAGGCATTTCAGTCGAGCCAGCAGGGACTCCTCTTCCTGCTGCTGCTCGCCATCGTCGTGATCTATATCGTGCTGGGGATTCTCTACGAAAGCTTCGTCCACCCGCTCACGATCTTGTCCGGCCTGCCGTTCGCGGGATTCGGCGCGCTGCTCACGCTGTTCGTTTTCCGCACCGAGCTGAGCATCTACGCGTTCGTCGGCATCATCATGCTCGTCGGCCTGGTCAAAAAGAACGCGATCATGATGATCGATTTCGCGCTCGACGCGGAGCGGGAAGACGGCAAGTCGCCGCGCGAGGCGATCATCGAGGCGTGCAGCGTGCGATTCCGGCCGATCATGATGACGACGATGGCGGCCCTGATGGGCACCCTACCGATCGCGATCGGGCTCGGTGCCGGCGGCGAATCGCGCCGGCCGCTGGGTTTGGCGGTTGTCGGAGGGTTGGCGTTTTCTCAGATCATCACGCTGTACGTCACGCCCGTCGTCTACACGTACCTCGATGCGCTACAGCACCGCTTCGGCCGCCGCGCCCGGCGGCGAGTCGAGGAGCCCGCCGCCGCCGACTGAACGCGCTACGGCGCGGAAACCGCGTTGACCCGTGCCGTCGCCGTGATGCCGGAGCCGATCACGAAGTCGAAGATCCCCGTGTGCTGCGCCTTCAGCGTCACGACCACCGCCGAATCCGCCGAATCCAGATTGACTAACTGCAATCCGGTGTTCCGCGCCGTCAGTCGGGCGCGGCCGGCGCGCAGCGCCTGCCCCAACGCATCGACGCCCGTGACGTTACCGTAGAAATCGTGAGCTTTGAGATGCAAGGTGAACGTCGTGTTCACCGGCACGCTGATCGTCTGACCGGTCACCGGTTTGCCGTTGCGCTCGAGCACGAGCGCATCGATCGGACCGGGATCAGCATGCAGCGTGAGAATCCGTTCGACGGAGTCGATGGTCGCGAAAACGGCGGCGTCACCGGCCTTCGTCCCCAACACCACATCCAGCCGCACCTGCCCGCTCGAGTCGAGGACGGCCACTTCCGGCGTCACCTGGGCGTTGAGCGAACGGAAGCGGACGGTGTGGCCACTGGCCGCGCCACCCTGCACCGTCCGTGCCTTGAAGACCACCGGCTCGCCGAGCGACGTGCCAACCCGGCTGTGCGGTGAGCCGACAGCACCGAATCCTGTGCTGACGCCCGACAGACCCGCAGCCGCCGCGACCTCGACGGTCACCGGCGGAAGGCCGCGCGCCAGGAGCTGTACGGTCCCGCCTCGCGGCGTCGAGCTCGACGACAACAGGAAGCTCGCGCGCCCGCCGGAGTCGGTCACGGCGGTGAGCGGCGGGCCCGATCCCGCGTTCAGGTCGACCGGCTCGCCGGAGACCGGGTAGCCGAGCGAATCGGTCACCGTGGCGGCGACGACCGCCGTGGAATCCGCGCCACGCCCGAATGCGACGTACTCTGGGAAGACACGCAGCTGGCTGGGGCGCAACGCCCGGACGGCGTACTGGACGACCGGTTGGCCCGGGAACGTGCTGCCCCCCGCGGTGCGAATCTCGAACTGATGCGTTCCGCTGCGACCCACGCCGGGCAGGCGAAACACCGCGATTCCACTATCGTCCGTCACGGCGTTCGCGTCGCGCGCGAGTCCCAGCGACGTAGTCCCGCGCAGCGCGAGCGTAGCACGGCGCACGGGCGTTCTGCCTCGCGTCAGCTTGACGCGCACTGTGCCTGGCGCTCCAGGTGCCGTGACGACATCGGCGGGCAGCGCAACCGCCGTCATCGGCGGCTCGGCACCGCTCGTGCCGGCGCTGGACGGGCTCGACGCGACCGGTCCGCGGCGGCTGTCGCACGACGCGGCGCTGGCGATCACTTCACCGCCTGCCCCCGCGTCGCGGAGATCGGCCCAGTCGCGCTCCGTCGGATGGAAAGTCAAACAGCTCCGCCGGACGACGTCCGCCACTTCAGTTTGGGCAAACAACGGATTGGTGAGCAGCCGGATGAGCTCCGCCTTGTCGAGCGGCGGAGGCGCTTGCGTCGCCGCGCTCCGCGGCGTCGCCGCCAGGACGACCAGCGCGAGCACCCGCGAGCGCATCGCTACGGCCGCTGGCACGAGGAACGCTCGAACCGCAGTTCTACGCTGCGCACGTTGGCATACAGATCGCGATCGCGCGCGTCACGCGCCGGATCGGAACCCGCCGGCACACCCTTCCGCGCCATGTTGTAGGCGAGCCATCCGTCTTCGACCTGCTGCAGCCCGCGCGCGAGACCCGTGCACGCCATGCGGCGCGTTTCGAACATGCGCGCGCGCAGCGCAAACGCTTCGATGGCAAGCGAAAGCGTGTCGGCGCGGCGGTCGAGCGAAGAGGTGTCGCCCGCGACCACGGCACCAGCGGCCGAGACGTCGGCGTTCCGATTGCCCGACGTCGGCGCGCGCGAGCCGAGCAATCCGTAAATCGCCGTCACGAGCACGGCGCCCGCCAGGCCCGATGCGACATAGGCCGACGGCTTCGCCAGTCTATCGTACCAGTGCGCCGCCGGCGCCAAACGGGGCGGCGGGAGCGGGAGCGGGTCGTCCTCGCCATCATCGGCCGGCAGGAGAACGGGGTGATTCGGATGACTCACGGACATGCCGGCGGTGGCGGGCATACCAGCGCGCGTGACCGGCTCGTAAGGGGGCGTCCCGACGGTAGGACGCAACGAAGTAGCTGGGGTTGGTTCAGACATCGCATGCCCTCCTTCCGTCCAGGTGTGGGGGCAAGTCCCATACCGACTCCCGTCAGGGCTAAGCGCTGGCATGTCAGAAGGTTGGCGATCGCGTCCGCGAGCGCTGTAAGCACAGTGAAACACTTCCCGCAGCAGGTATGTTGAAGCCGTGAGTTCCGTCCACCTGGCCAGCGTGACCGGTCCGCGGGGCACGGACGACGTCTTCCCGTTCACCGTCCCGGCGATCCGCAGTCTTCGGTCCCTCGACTTTCCTACGAGTGTCACGTTCTTCGTCGGAGAAAACGGCTCCGGGAAGTCGACCCTGCTGGAGGGCCTGGCCGCGGCGGCGCGCCTTCCGGCCATCGGTTCGGCGGACATGCCGCGCGACGACACGCTCGCGGGGCAGCGGCGGCTCGGGAAAGCCCTGCGCCTCAGTTGGACGAGACGCGCCACCCGCGGCTTCTTCCTCCGGGCCGAAGACTTCTTTGGGTTCACGAAACGGCTGTCGCAGGAACGCGCCGAATTTCAGCAACGCCTCAACGAGATCGAAGTGGAGTACCGTGAGCAAAATCGCTCGGCGCATGCGGCGGGATTGGCCATGGGCCCCGCGCGAGCGTCGCTGGCGGAGATGGAACGGCGCTATGGCATCGATCTCGATGCCAACTCGCACGGGCAGAGTTTTCTGAAACTGTTTCGCTCGCGATTCGTCCCCGGCGGCTTGTACCTGCTCGACGAACCGGAAGCCCCATTGTCACCGCAGAGCCAGCTCGCGCTGCTGGCAATGATCGGCGACATGGTCGGGCAGGATGCGCAGTTCATCATCGCGACGCACTCGCCGCTGTTGCTCGCCTTTCCCGCGGCGCGGATCTACAGCTTCGATACGGTGCCCGTGCAGGCGGTGTCGTACGAGGAGCTGGACCATGTTCGGCTGACACGAGATTTCTTGAATTCGCCTGAGCGCTACGTGCGGCAGATCCTGAAAGCAGATACCCCCTCTCCAGACAGCGGAGAGGGGGCGAAGGGGTGAAGCTCGGGCAACGGCCAGGAGAGTGCTACCGAATCCCGATCGACACCCCGATCTGATAGACACGCATGTCGACGCGCGACTCTACTTCGGTCGCCGTGAACGACCCGTCGGAGTTCTGCGTTAGCCCGCCGGCCGGCACATAGCGCACCCGATCGTGACGCACCGCACGCGCGCCGAGATCGAGGGCGATCGGTGTGCGACCGCGTGTCATGCCCAGCAACAGACCGCCGCCCGCCGACGTCGTGGAAGTCACATGGCCATTCAGGAAGGCAGAGTAGCCGGAGCACCCGCAGCCGTAGCTCGCGCTGCTCCAGAAGAACGAGCCGCCGATTGTGGCGTATCCGTAGAAGCGCAGCGCTCCCTGCCCGATCGTCAGCTGCGGGCCCGCGCCGAGCGTCGCGATCTGGGAGAGCGTCGAGACGCCGTATCGCTGATAGGTCGCATCGTACGCCATCCAGCCGCCGTCGATGCGCAGGGCGAGCGCCCCGCCGCTCGTGACCCCGAACACCTGTAGGCCGGCCGCAACGTCACCATTGGTGCGAAATGCGCCGAGCGGCTCGGCAACCATGACGTTGACGCCGAACATGCCGCGGTTGCCGCCTTCATGAACCTCACGCAGCGCCGACCGCTGGCCAAGAAGAGGAGCCGTCACGAAGGTCAGGCCGAGCATCGCCATGCCGATCCGCCGCATATCGCCGTCCTGTGAGAGTGTAGAGAGGTGCTGCGCCGTAGCGGAAAGGCAATGGACGTGCCAAGCTTTTCGACCATGCGCCGGCGCGCAGACTGGCCTAAAAAGGGGACAATTGGGAGTGAAAATGGCTCATATTGGCTACGACGACTTCGCGAAAATCGATATCCGCGTGGGACGGGTCCTACAGGCGGACGAATTCCCGCAAGCCAGGAAGCCTGCCTACAAGCTCAAGATCGACTTCGGCCCGGCGATCGGGGTGAAGAACTCGAGCGCGCAGATCACGAAGTACTACGACCCCAAGGACCTCGTGGGAAAGCTCGTGCTCGGCGTCGTCAATTTCCCGCCACGCCAAATCGCCACGTTCTTTTCAGAGGTGTTGACGCTAGGGGTGATTCTTGGGGAGGGCGACATCTGCCTGGTGCACCCCGACCGCGAGGTGCCGTTGGGCTCCTCCATTGCCTGAGCCGAAGCGCTTTTCGACATAGTCCTCGAGAATCTTCAAGAAATCGGCGACGATCGTCTCGCCTTTCAGAGTCACGTTGAGCGCGCCGTCCACATAGACCGGCGCCTTCGGTTCTTCGGCCGTACCCGGAAGTGAGATGCCGATGTCCGCATGCTTCGATTCGCCGGGCCCGTTGACGACGCATCCCATGACGGCGACGCGCAGCTCCTCGGACCCCGGATAGCGTGCCTGCCATTCGACGCGTCGCGCGCGGAGGTGGGTCTGAATCTCCTCGGCCATTTCCTGGAAGAACGTCGACGTCGTCCGGCCGCACCCGGGGCACGCGGTGACCTGCGGCGTGAAGCTTCTGATTCCCAGCGACTGCAACACCTGCTGGGCGACCTGGACCTCTTCGGTCCGATCGCCGCCGGGCTTTGGCGTGAGCGACACCCGAATCGTGTCCCCAATGCCCTCCTGGAGCAGGATCGACAATCCCGCGGTGCTCGCGACCACGCCCTTCGTGCCCATGCCCGCTTCGGTGAGCCCCAGGTGCAGCGGATAATCCGAGCGCTCCGCGAGCAGTCGGTACACCGCGACGAGATCCTGTACGCCCGACACCTTGGCGGAGAGAATGATGCGATCGTGCGGCAATCCGCATTCTTCGGCGAGCTCGGCCGAACGCATCGCGCTCTCGACCATCGCCTCCATAGTGACGTCGCGCGCGTCGCGCGGCTCGTCGAGCTTCGCGTTCGCATCCATCAGCTCGGTGAGCAGCTGCTGATCGAGGCTGCCCCAGTTCACGCCGATCCGCACCGGCTTCCCTTCGGCGATGGCGACCTGCACGATCGTGCGGAAGTTGTCGTCGCGGCGCTTCGTGCCGACGTTGCCGGGATTGATGCGATACTTGGCGAGCGCGCGTGCACAGGCGGGATACTTCGTGAGCAGCAGATGGCCGTTGTAATGGAAGTCGCCGATGACGGGCACGTCGACCTCGGCGACGATCGCCGCGACGGCGCGCGCCGCTTCGTCGGTGTTCACCGTGATCCGGACGAGCTCGCTGCCGGCGGCGTGCAGCGCGCGCACCTGCGCGGCGGTCGCCGCGGGGTCGGCCGTGTCGGTATTGGTCATCGACTGGACGACGATCGGATGGGCACTGCCCACCGGGACGCCGCCCACCATGACCGTGACGGTGGGACGTCGGGTGCTCACGGGCTCGAAATATAGAGCCCGCGGCAACGACTAGAAGATCTTGTCCCGCAGCACGACCCGGATCACGAGCGCCGTGAGGGCGCCCTTCCCGGTCAGCGCCGTCACACCGGTGTTGTTGGCGGTCGCGGCGATCCGCATCCACAGCGTCTGCTGCTTGAACAGACTGTCGACCACACCGGTCAGGTCGCCCGTGATCACGACGGGGACAGTCTGGGCGCCACTCACGCTCGTGGGCGGGATATTGAGGGCGAGCGGGGCGCTGTAGGTGGCCGCCGAGTCGGACGCGAAGAACAGCTGGAAGCCGATGCTCCCCGACCCCGTGGCATTGATCAGGTTTGCGTTTCCCGTCGATATCCGGACCGAGTCGATCCCCGAGCTGCCGAACCCGGGCGGCAGGTTGATCTTCTGCACCGTGGACGCGGTGCCGCTGAGCCCGGCCGGGATGGTGTACGGGATCGTGTCCTTGCCCGTGCCCGCGAGGAAGCTGTAGGCGTCGATGTTGAAGATCGCTCTGCCTTCGCCGCAGGCGGCGACGAGCACGAGAAGAGCGGCTGCAAACGCCTTCATAAGTCGCCCCCTAATAAATCGAAATCGACGTGGCCATCGTGATGGCCCGTTGCGTCGATAGTGAATTGCTGTGGGTCCAGAAGCCGACGTCGAGCCCGATCGGCCCTAATCGAATGCCGCCGCCCGCGCCGAACTGCATCTTCTTCCGCTGATCGCGCGAGATGCCGCCGCGGATCGCAAAGGGGCCGGTGCGTTGCTCCGCGCCGACGTGAATGACGGTGCCGCGGCCCGAGTTGACGACGTCGCCGCCGACCGTGGTGCCCGTGCCCATGTGCAGCGCGGCGTTCGCGATGTACGTGATGGGCAGCTTGGTTTTCGATTCGACGTGGTTCGCGACGAGCGTGGTCGAGATCGAGTCACCGGCCGTGTCGTACTGGAAGCGTTGGACCTTCGTGTCCGACCATGTCAGCTGCGCGCCGATGTCGTTCGCGCCTGCGCCCACCTCGAACGGTCCCGAGATCCAGACGATGCCGACGTCGCCGCCGAGGCCGTGGCCGTTGGCTTTGTTCGACGTCAGCAGCGTGCCGTCGAGCAACGGCGTCGGTGTGCTGCCGAGGACGGTCGCGCCCGTCGTAAAGCCCGCGGGGCCGAGGCCACGCCCGTAGGTGGCGCCAAGGTAATAGTGGAGCGCGCCGCCGATGTAGAACCCATCGTCGGTCTCAGGCCCGCCGGCGCCGTGCGTCAGGCGCTCGGCGAATCCGACGGTGGGCGCGATTCCGGCCTGGGCGATACCGTCACCGAGCAGCGCGTAATTGGTGTTCGGCTGCGCGCCAACGGTCGTGTCCGTCAGGAACTGATGGAGCGCGCTGTCGAGCGTGAAACCGACGTCGTACTGAACGAATCCCATCACCCCGACGTTGATGCCGCCGAATCCAAAGCCCATGTCGAGCAGGCGGCTCGTCGAGCCCAGGCCGAACTTCTGCTCCGGGATGAGCACGCGCGTGGCGCCGAGATTCAGGATGAGCTGGTTCTTGCCGAGCGTGAATTCGACGTCGTTGGTGGGCGTCGGTGCCTTCTTTACTTCATAGAAGATCGGCGGGTTGAACACGATATCCATGAGCTCGACGGGATTGAACGCCGCCGAGTCGGGATTGAACATCGGGTCGTGGCCGAGCTGGTTGATCGGATGATCCTTGAAGAATTGGATCAGACCGATCGGCACCGGAATCGTGAACTTGGGAGCGCCGCTGACTCTGTTCTTGTTCTTCACGGCGCGGTATGCGGGGTTGTACCGGCGGACGTTGCCGTCACGGCTCAAGGACACGCCCCCCATGCCGACTCGGCGCGCATCGAGCGAGAATTGCGCGCGGGCCGGCCGCGGGGCGAGTACAAGCGCGGCGAGCGCAAAGACGACGACTCCGTTTCGCACAGAGCACCTCGGACGAGGGAAAGGCCGCCACAACTTTGCACATTGTGTCCGATTTATCCATCGTGAGTTGTGAGGAAGGTCACCCGGCAGGTGCCCTAGGAGGCGGTCTGGAGCGTCAGAGTGACTCGTGTCCCTTTGCCGGGGTCGCTCTGCAGCGAAATCACGCCGCCCCAACTCTCGACGAGCCGGCGTGCGATCGCCAAGCCAAGCCCGGCGCCGCTCGAAGTCGTGGAAAACGTCGGGTCGAAGACCCGCGGGAGGGCCTCGGGCGAAATCCCGCGGCCGTCGTCGGCAACGATGAGCTGCCGACCCCCGGCGGCGATGTGGACCGTGACCTGTTTGGCATCGGCGTTCCGCGCATTCTCGAGCAGGTTCACCAGCACTTCCTTCACTTCATCCTTTCTGGCCAGCGCCGGGGCTCCATTGCTCGCGCGCACCTCGAATTTCGGCGCCGCTCCCAGGTCGTAGAGCCGGACCACCTCGCGCGCCGTTGCCGCGAGATCCACCGGCTCGAGCGGCCGCTGCTCCGCATCGGCGGGTGGTGCGCCGAATCGTGAAAACGCCCGCGCGATGCCGTCCAGCCGGTCGATCTCCGCGAGGATCCGCTCCGACGTCTCCTGGAGCGTCGCCTCGAAGGCCGCCGATTGCGCTTTGCCCCGAATCCGCTGCAGGTGCTGGATCCCGAGCCGAATGGGCGTCAGGGGATTCTTGATTTCGTGCGCGACCTGACGCGCCATCTCTCCCCACGCGAGAACGCGGGCGGCGCGGGTCAGCGCTGTCGCGTCGTCGAGCGCGATGACACAACCGTCCGGCGCAGCGCCAAGCAACGCGAGCTGCACGCGGATCTGCCGGCCCCCGACGTCGAACTCGAGCTCCCTAATCACGTCACGCTTTTCGGCGATGAAGGCGGCGACCGCGCGCCAGACCGGCGCCCAGGCCGGCTCTGTCGCTTGCGGTAGGACGTTGCCGGGCGTCAGCGATTCACCATCTCCCAACACCAGCTCGGATGCGCGCGGATTGGCCAGCGTGACGCGCAGCGCGTCATCGACGGCGATGACGCCCGTCGCCACGTTGGCGAGCACGCGCGCCGTCCGCTGCCGCGCCTCCTCGAGCGCGGATTGGCTGCGCCGCACGTCGGTGACCATGCGATCGAACGCGCTGAGCACCGGCGCGAACTCCCGCGGCGTGCCGGGCGGAAAAGCGGGAGGCACACTGCCCCGCCCGACCGCGATGGCGGCCTCGCGCAGCGCCGCCACCGGCTTGGCGAGTCGGCGCGCCGCGAGGCCGGCGAGATAGACCGCGGCCGCCAGGCCGACCAGCGTGCCGAGCGCGAGTGCGAGCGCCAGATCCTCTTGTTGCTCTCGCACGCGCTCGTCATCGAGCAGTTGGGGAACGGCGAGAACCGACTGCTCGCCGGGCGGGCCCGGCGCGACGACCAGATATCCGACCCGCGTCGGGCGGCCGGCCGTGCGCTGGTCCATCGTCAGCTCGAGCTCATCGGCGAGCGTGGTCCGAAACGCAGTCGGCGCGAGCAGCGGATCGACGAGCCCGAGCTCCGCCAGCACGGGTGAGCTCGTCGCAACGAGCACGCCACGGCGGTACAACCACAGCTCGGCGTCGAGGCGACGCCCGAGATCGGCGAGCGAGCGGCCGACCGCGTCGGGCCGCTCCTGGGCGACCATCACGGCGCCGCCCGTCGCGTCGCGCAGCGTCTGCCGAATCAAGAGATCGCCCGAGCGCCGCGCCTCATCCGACAGGCGGCTAAAACTCCAGGCGGCGAAGCCCAGCACCGGAAGCACGAAGAAGGCGATCAGCACGGACGTGAGCTGCGCGCGATAGCTGGTCCGGAGCGTCGCCACGAACTCCGGCAAGCGCGCGCGCCAACCCTCCGCGACGAGCAGGCCGAAGAGCCAGATGCCGGCGAGCAGCGCGACGTCGAGCAGGACGACGAGGACACCGCGCACCAGGAGCGTCCACGGGCTCCGGAGATCCACGCGCAGGTGCACGTGCCGCGAGCCGCCCGGCAGGTCCACCTGTCGCTCGCCGCGCGCCGTCCAATCTTCGCGCCGCCATTCCACCGCCACGCCGGTCGCCGATTGATGCTCCGGAAGCGACAGCGAAATCGCGTACGGCGGCTCGACGCCGGGATCCCCGCGGAGAAAGCGCGCCACGCGATCGGGCGGCAGGAGCCTGGTGCGCGGGCCGACACCAACCGTGAGCACCGTCCCGTTCCCGAGCGGTGCCACGAGGACGTAGTGGATTCCCGGAATGCGCTCGAGGCGTTCGATGCAGGGCCCGCCCTCCGGCGCGGTTTGCGCGAGCGTCGCAAGCAGCGCCGGTGGAAGATCGAGCTGCGCCAGCTCGAGCTCCGCAATCGGCAAGCGCTCCGGCCCCTCACTCCACAGCTCCAGCATCGCCGGGTAATCCTCCGCGCCGAGCGGTGAGCCGACCCAAAGTGCGTAGAGATCGCCGGCCGTGCGCGGCAGCGTCGGCGCGGTGGTTACCTGCTCGCTCAGTCGCTCCAGCAACGCCACCGCCACCGCGTCGCCCTCTTGGCCGAGCCGCTGGGCGTCGCGCGTCGCGAGTGCGAGACGGCCTTCGACCGTCGCGCCCCAGGCGAGGAGCGCCGCCGCCGTGCCCACGACGACGGCCATGCCGGCGAGCGCCCAACGCCGCGGCGCAGGCAGGATCGCGCCGACGAGCGCCGGCAACCACAGGAACGTGTACCACTCGGGCCATGCCCCGTGCGGATCCCACAGCCATAGGCCGCCGATCGCCGCCACCGCACCCCAGGCGCACGCCGCCGGCAATGGCCAGCCCACGCGCGCCGGCTCGGACGAACCCCGCACCAATGCGGCGGCGAGCAGGAGGAACGCCATCGCGGTCACGGCGAGCGCCGTTTGCCAAGAGAGCCACAGCTCGAGGCTGACACCACGCGCCGGTGGTGCGATGCCGCGACCGAAGTAGCGCACCACGTACGGCGCGGCGAGGATGAGCAGTCCTGCCACGGCGATCCCCCACGGCCGGCGCGGAAGTCCTCGGCGCCACAGCGCGCCCGCGGCCATCAGCAGCAGTACCGCGGACACGAGCAATGCACCCGCCGACGTGCCGAACGCCGGAACGGGGCGATAGAACGTCGCGGGCGAGAACAGCGCTGCGGGACCCACCGGCGCGCGCAGCAACGTCCAGGCGGCCGCCAACACCACGCCCCAGCGCCACCGTCCCGCCGGGGCGGTGATCAGCAACAGCGTCAGCAGCACGGCGAGTCCCAGCCGCGCGAGCCACGCGGTCTGCGCGAGCGCCGCCAGCTTCGCGTCGCCCTGCGAAGGCGGGATCGTCAGCACGGAGAACAGCGTGTCGCCGACGGAGCACTGCGCCCGAGGCGGTGCGCGCGGCGTGCAAATCTCGAAAACGCTGGAGTCGCGCGGTCCCGCGCCGGGCGGGAAGAATCGCAAACCGATCCCGTGGGCTCGCGCGAACTCGGCGCCAAGGGAGTGACCACCATCGACAATCGCGGGCGTCGCCGACAGCAGGACACTACCGACCGCCGTGCCGCCCTGCGTCTGGCGCCGCGCCTCGAGCACGGCGTAGAATGGAGTCATGACCGCTTGCAGCTCGGTCGTGTCCGGCGTAGGCAGCACCCGGTGGCGTCCCGCCCAGACGATCGGCTCGGGATCCGGTCCGTCCGCGACGACCATCGCGCCGTGCTCGAACGGCGGACCAGGCGTCACCGCCTCCGTGAGCCGATCGAACGCCGACACGCGCGGCAGCGGTGCCGCGATCGAACCGCGCTCTGCCAGCCGCCGTGCCGAAGCGATCGCCTGCTCGAGCGCGCTCTGCAGCGCGCGCGACGCCGCGGTGATGTTGCGCTCACGGAGTGTGGGCCAGCAGCACTCGATGCGCCACACCCGCAGCGCGCCGCCCGCCAACGCGATGGCGAGCAGCAGACTCGCGAATGCCGCGGCGATGGCGAGTCCGGACCGCGGCGCGCTGGCCGGCCGCAGCGCGAGCCAGACAGCGGCCAAGCCCGCGACGCTGGTGAGAACGGCCCACACCGCGCTCCCGCCTCCGGCGCTGCCTCTGAGCCATTCGGCGGTCGCGACACTGGCCACGCAACCGGCGATTACGACGTGAGTTTGCCGCTGCACCTGAGCGCCCTTACCCCCGAGGCTGTGCGCGCCGCCGTCGCGCGCGACTCACGAATGCTCGTTCCCGTCGGCACGTGCGAGCAACATGGCCCGCATCTGCCCCTGGGTTGCGACACGCTGATCGTCGAGCGCTTGGCCGACGATCTCTCCAAAGGCTTCAATATTCTGCGCGCGCCGACCATCTCCTATGGCGTGAACACCGCCACCAAGCGCGCCTACCCCGGGAACGCGGCGGTCCGGCGCAAGACGCTGCACCGGTGGATGAACGACCTGCTCGGCTCCTGGGAGCAGGGCGGAATCCAGACCTTCATTATTCTCACCGCGCACGGGCACGATCCCCACCAGGAAGCGTTGTCGACGCTGCGGACTCGGCGCGCGCGGGTCTTCACGGTGGACATCTTCAGCCTCGACTTCACCGACTACCTCGAAGACCCGACCGGTCCGACGCACGGCAGTGAGCTCGATACCTCGCTGATGCTGTATCTCGCGCCCGAGCTCGTGCGCATGGACCTCGCCCAGGATTTTCCGCTGACGGAACGCCAGGTGGAGCGCTTCCGGCGCCGCGCGGCGGCCTCCGTGCCCGCCCTGTCCCCGGGGTCCGTGGGCAGACCCACGCTCGCGTCTGCCGAAAAGGGTGCTCGTCTGTATAAGATGATTCATGACCGTATCGCGACGCGAGTTTTGGGCGCTCCACCGGTAGCCGCATGATCGGCTTTGCCCTGGCACTGCTCCAGGTCGCCGCCGGCGCTCCCGTCGATGAGGGCGTCCTGGTCGTGCGCGTCGATACCCAGGAAGTCGCGCGCGAATCGTTCCGGCTGAGTCGCGGTCACCTCTCCCGCGGCGGGGATGGCTGGACGCTGGCAACGACGATTCGTTACGACCGGTCGCGTCCCGTCGTCGTGCTTGCCCCGATTCTCGAGGTGAACACCGACACGCTTCCCGCGACTTTACAGTACGACATCGCAGACCCCCGCCAACCCTCACGCATTCTCGGCGAGCTCGGCCGGGGCCGGTTCACGATCCGGTTCGTCGCCCGCGCCACGGAACGCGCCCGCGAGTTTGCCACGGGGCAGCGCCCGGTCGTCCTCGACGATTCGGTGTTTGCGCTCTACGTGTTTGCAGCCTGGCTCGCGCCGGCGGGAGGTCGTCTCACCGCCATCTTCCCGCGGGCATTGCGGCGTGACGTGTTGACGGTCGTCGATCAAGGCATGGCGGCCACCACGCTGAACCGCGATCCGGCGCGGCTCCGACACGTGATCCTGGGATCGGACGGGCCCGCGCCCGTGCATCTCTGGCTCGACGACGCCGGACGGTTGATGAAAGTCGATATCCCCGCACGACATCTGACCGCGGAGCGCCTCGCAGGGAGTTGAACCTTGAAGTCGGAACCCCCTGGACTAGGTTCTGTCCCAGGCCGAAACCACCTCTCGTAGCCTCGCGTAGGGGCTTCGACCTCACGACATATTCTTCTCTTAAGGACGACCATGAAACACGTGTTGCTCATGGCAGGCCTGTTGGTGGGTCCCGCTGCCGTTGTCGCCCAGCAGCCCACAACGGTCGGCACCCCCATTCCTGCCGCTGCGCTTTCGCTCCACGACGCGATCGCGGTGGCGCGCGAAAGGAACCCTGCCTATCGGCAAGCGGAGAACAACCGGGGCCCGGCGGCCTGGGGCGTACGCGGCGCGATCTCGAGTCTCTTGATCCCGTCGGTCACCGCGTCGGGCGGTATGACCTACACGGGACCGGGATCCCAGACGTTCCTCGCCCAGAGCTTCTCGCAGTCCGTGTCCACAGTGTCGTCGTTCTACGATCTCGGGCTCAACTGGCAGCTCTCGGGCACCACGCTGTCGCAGCCCGGCCTCGCCAGGGCGCAGCAGCGCGCCACCGACGCCGACATTGCGGGCGCCGAGAACCTCCTCGTCACCGGCATTACGCAGCAGTATCTGACGGTCCTGCAGGCGCGCGCACAGGCGGATCTCGCGCAGAAGACGCTCCAGCGGAACGAAGAATTTCTGAGGCTCGCCCAGGCGCGCTACGGCGTCGGCCAGGCGACGTTGATCGACGTGCGGCAAGCGCAAGTCGCGCGCGGGCAGGCTGAGGTTGCGCTGCTCCGCGCACAGACGGCCGTCAACGTCGAGAAGCTGCGTCTGTTCGAGCAGATGGGCGTCACGCCGCCGCTCGATGTCGCCAACGTGCAGCTGACGGACTCCTTCACGGTCCAGGCGCCGCCATGGCAGCTCCCCGAGCTGTTGACGATGGCGGAGCAACAGAATCCCGCGTTGCAAGCACTCCGGGCGCGCGAGGGCGCCGCCGCATGGACCCTGCGGGCGGCGACGTCGAGCTACGGCCCGACTGTGTCTCTCTCCGCGGGGTGGTCCGGGTTCACGCAGCAGTTCACCAACGTCGATCCGATCATTTTCAACGAGCAGGCGGCGTTCGGGACCGAGCTGACGCAGTGTCAGGACAACAATACGATCCGCGTGAGCGCCGGCCTCGCGGCCAATAACTGCAACGGGTTCATCTGGGGCGCGTCCAACGAGCAGGCCATCCGCGATGCGAACTCGGTCTTCCCGTTCCACTTCACGCAGCAGCCCTTCCAGGCGCGGTTGACGGTCACGTTGCCGATCTTCAACAACTTTGCGCGCGAGCTCAGTGTCTCGAATGCGCGGGCGCAGCACAGTGACCTCGAGGAATCGGTCCGGGCACGCGGCCTCGCGGTTCAGACCGAGGTGAGCCAGGCGTTCCTGACGCTGCAGACGGCGTTTCGCTCCGTGGGACTGCAGGACACCAATCTGAGCGCGGCGCGGGAGCAGCTGCAGCTCGCGACGGAGCGCTATCGCGTGGGCTCGGGGACGTTCTTCGAGCTGCTGGATGCGCAGGTGGCCTCGCTGCGTGCCGAGAGTGACGCGGTGAACGCCACGTACGACTACCACAAGGCCTTCGCCGCGCTGGAAGCCGCGGTCGGCCGATCCTTGCGTTAACCGAGAGGACTGATTCGACATGTCGAAGCGGAACAAAGTGCTGTTGGGCGGTGGCGGGATCGTGCTGCTGATCGTGCTCGTCATGGTCAGTGTGAGCGCGAAGCGCGACAAAGGGATCGAGGTCCGGTTCGAGCGCGTCGGCCGGCGCGACCTCGTCGCCGCGGTGACCGCCAGCGGCAAGATCCAGCCCAAAAAGAAAGTCGACGTCAGCGCCGACATCACGGGCCGCATCACGCGGATCGCGGTGCGCGAAGGCGACCTGGTCCAGAAGGGCCAATTCCTGCTGCAGATCGACCCGACGATCTACCAGGCGAACCTGCAGCGCGCTCAGGCGGCGATGTCGCAGGCGGAGGCAGGCGCGGTGCAGGCGCGGGCCACCCGCGACCAGTCCACGCGCGCGCTCCAGCGGACCAAGGAGCTGCACGAGCAGAACCCGAACCTGATCTCGCAGGAGCAGCTCGAGCAGGCGCAAACGGCGTCCGATATCGCCGAGGCCAACCTGACGGCGGCGCAGCACCTCGTCGAGCAGTCGCGCGCCGGTCTCCAGGAATCGCGCGACCAGCTCGCCAAGACGCATCTCGTCGCGCCGATGACGGGCCGGGTGACGCGGCTCGCGGTCGAAGAAGGCGAAGTCGCGGTCCCGGGGACGTTCTCGCGCGAGACCGGCCTGTTGCTCACGATCTCGGACCTGTCGGTCATCCAGACCAAGGTGCAAGTGGACGAGACCGACGTCGTGCGCCTGCACATGGGCGACTCGGTCGAGGTCACGATCGATGCCTTCCCCGACACGACGTTCGTCGGCCGGGTCACGAAGATCTCGAACAGCGCGATCTTGACGGCGGCTTCCGCAGCCACCGGACAGAACGACCGCGCGGTGGACTACGAGGTCGAGATCACCCTGTCGAATCCGCCCACCGAGGTGCGGCCCGATCTGTCGGCGACCGCGCGGATCGTGACCGACACGCGCAAGCAGGCGTTGTCGATTCCGATCATCGCGCTCACGGTGCGGGAGAACACGCCCGTGTCGACGGAGCGGCCCGGCCGCGGTCAGGCGCAGGCGGCACCCGCGCCGGTGCGTGACACGTCGCGGGCCGGAGCGAAGAAGGAGACCGAGGGGGTGTTCCTCGTCCACAACGGCGTCGCGACGTTCCACCCGGTGAAGGTGGGCATCGCGGGCGAGGAGCATTTCGAGGTCGTGGAAGGCGTGCAGCAGGGCGACACCATCGTCGCCGGACCGTACCAGGCGATCCGCGACCTGAAAGACGGCGCGCGCGTGAAGCCGAGCCGCGAGTCGTCCGACACGACCAACCGCGCGGGCGCGGGGCGGCGGTCCTAATGGTCATTCAGAACTTTCGCACGGGTGATACGCCGCTGCCCGACGTCATCATCCTGACGCACAAGCTCACGCGCGAGTACGACATGGGCTCCGAGCTCGTGCGTGCGCTGCGCGGTGTGAGCGTCCAGATTCGCCAGAACGAGTACGTGGCCGTCATGGGCCCGTCAGGATCCGGTAAATCCACGCTCATGAACCTCGTCGGGTGTCTCGACACGCCGACGAGCGGGGAATATTGGTTGAACGGCCAAAAAGTCAGCGATCTCGCGGACGACGAGCTGGCCCGCATTCGCAACAAGGAAATCGGCTTCGTGTTTCAGACGTTCAACCTGCTGCCCCGCGCCGACGCGCTGCACAACGTCGAGCTGCCGTTGATCTACGCCGGCATGTCGGCGCGCACCCGCCGCGACCGGGCGGCCCACGCCCTCGAGCGCGTGGGGCTCGGCAATCGCATGGATCACAAGCCGAACGAGCTGTCGGGCGGCCAGCGTCAGCGCGTCGCCATCGCGCGTGCGCTCGTGAACGAGCCCTCCATCCTGCTCGCCGACGAGCCGACAGGAAACCTCGACTCGACCACGAGCACCGAAATCATGGGCGTCTTCGCCGAGCTGCACCACCAGGGGCAGACGGTCGTGATGGTGACGCACGAGCAGGACATCGCCGCGCACGCCGAGCGCGTGATCACGCTGCGCGACGGCGTGGTGGCCACCGATCAGCTGCGAGCCGCGTAAGTGCCGTTTTTCGAAGCCGTGCGGATGGCGTTCCACACGATCCGCGCCCAGAAACTGAAGAGCGGATTCTCGCTGTTGGGTGTCTTCGTGGGCGTGGCATCGTTGATCGCGGCGTGGGGCATCGCGAACGGCGTGAACCGCTACATGACGGAGAAGTTCGCGCAGACGCTGTATGGCGTGAACACGTTCCAACTGCGGCGGCAGCCGATGTTCAATGCCAACGTTCCCGATTCCGTGTGGCGGGCCTGGCGGCGCCGACCGCGCATTCGCTTCAGCGATGCCGAGGCGATCACGGCCGGGCTGACGGTTCCCGTGATGACGGCGTGGCAATCCAGCGATCAGGTCACCGTCTCGTTCGGTAACAAGGAAGCGCGTGACATCGAGCTCACGGCCGCGAGCGAGCGCTACTTCGACATCAAGAACCTGCGCATCGCGATCGGCCGGCCCTTCACCGGCGAGGAAAATCGGTCGGGGGCCCCGGTGGCCGTGCTGGGCGAAGCGGTGGCGAAGCGCTTGTTCGCCGATCGCGCGCCCCTGGGCAAATCGGTGCGCATCGGCGGCGTCCCCTACCGCGTCATCGGCGTCGTCGAGCACCAGGGCAGCATCCTCGGCTTCCCGCTCGATCGGTTCGTGGTCGTGCCGGCGCTGTCCCCCGCGCAAAACCTCGTGAATCCGCCCGGTATTCTCGACGCCTTTCTCGTGAAGGCGCACTCCGATCTCGAGATGCGCGAGGCGATAGCGCAAGCCGAGGGGATCATGCGTAGCCGCCGGCACCTGCGACCTTTGCAGCCCAACAATTTCGTGCTGGACACCTCCGAAGGCGTGCAGCGGTTCTGGGCCGGGATCAGCAGGATTCTCGTCACCGTCATCCCCGGCATCGTCATCGTGTCGCTCGTAATCGGCGGCATCGTGATCATGAACATCATGCTCATGGCGGTGGCGGAGCGAACGCGAGAGATCGGCCTGCGGAAATCCCTGGGAGCGCGACGGTCCGACGTGCTGCGTCAGTTCTTGGCCGAGTCCACCGCGATCGCGACCGTCGGCGCCACGTTCGGCATTTTGGCTGGAATCGGTTTGACCTTTGTGATCAACGCGCTGTCGCCCTTACCCGCCAGTGTCTCCCCAGCGTCGGTGGTGCTCGGGGTCGTCATGGGCGGTGGCGTGGGAGTCGTCGCCGGTGTCTATCCCGCGAGCCGGGCCGCGAAGCTCGATCCCATCACCGCGCTCAGGCAGGAGTAAGCCATGACCGGTTTGTTCGAAGGCGTCGGCATCGCGCTCACGTCGCTGCGCGCACACAAGATGCGCGCCGCGCTGACGATCCTCGGCGTGGCCATCGGGGTCACGGTGGTGATGGTGATCGGCGCGCTGATCAGCGGCTTCAACAAGGGCATCTCCGACATGCTCGCGTCGCTCGGCCCCAAGACGTTCTGGGTCGGACGCTACTGGGGCGGGCAGAACGACGAGGATCCTGAAGATCCGAACCCGTGGCGTCGCCGGCCGCCCATCACGATCGAGGAAGCCAATCAGCTCGCGACACTCCCCAGCATCGCCTTTGTCGTCGTGGACGAGGGGACGGCGGCGGACATCGACTTCGAGGGCCACCGTCTCTCGGCAGTTCGCATCCGCGGCCGCAATGCCGACTGGCCGAAGATCGAGGGCGGGCAGATCGACCCGGGTCGCCCGTTCACGCACCTTGAGGACGCATCGAACGCGCACGTCGTGGTGGTCAACAGCAAGCTGGCGGAAAATCTGTTCGGGAATCGCGATCCGATGGGCCGGCGCATCAAGATCGGCGGGTTGCCCTACGACGTCGTCGGGGTCTTCGATCCCCCGCCCCGCCTCTTCGGCGAAGCCGATCAACCCGAGGCGACGATTCCCCACGGCACCTTCGTGAAGGACATGCAGTACTGGCCCGGCTGGATGGACATGTTCGTCGTGCCGCAAGATTCCGTCACGCTCGAGCGTGCGATCGACGACGTTACGATGGCCATGCGAACGATGCGTGGCCTCAGGCCCGGCCAGAAGAACAACTTCGACGCCGTGACGCAGGAGGTCTACGTCCAGGCGGTCAACAGCTTCACCAAGGTCGCGCGCATGTTGATGTGGGCGCTCTCCATGGTCGGCCTCATGGTCGGCGGCATCGGCGTGGTCGCGATCATGATGATCTCCGTGACCGAGCGAACGCGTGAAATCGGCGTTCGCAAGGCGCTCGGCGCCCTGCGCCGCGAGATCATGTGGCAATTCCTGGTCGAAGCCGCGACGCTCACGATGGTGGGCGGCCTCGTCGGCATGCTCATCGGCTGGGGCATCGCGATCTTGCTGCATTCGTTCACACCGGTCCCGGCGTACGTCCCGCTCGCGTCGATCGTCACGGCGCTCGTGGCGGCCGCGGTGACTGGACTGCTGTTCGGCATTTACCCGGCGAACAAAGCCGCTCGTCTCGATCCGGTCGAAGCGCTGCGTTACGAGTAGCGGTGTCCTTCCTCGACGCCGTCCGGCTCGCGTTTCAAACGATCAGGGCCCAAAAGCTCAAGAGCGGGTTCTCGATCATCGGCGTCTTCATCGGCGTGATGTTCCTCATCGCCGTCGTGTCGGTCGTCGAAGGCATGAATCGCTACATGACCGACAAGTTCGCCGGCACGATCCTCGGCGTGAACACGTTCCGGCTACGGCAATTCCCCGACGTGCAGCTCGGCAACGTCACCGACTCGATGTGGCGCACGTGGATGCGCCGGCCGCGCGTCACGTATGAGGACGCGCAGGCCGTCGCCAGAGCGGTGACGGTGCCGGTGCTGGCGGCCTGGGAATCGAACACGCGCGCGCCCATCTTCGCCGGCAAGCGCCAGGTGAAGGACGTCCAGGTCACCGCCGCGACGGAGCTCTACTTCGATATCCGCTCGTTCAACATCGAGCAGGGACGCGCGTTTACCGCCCAGGAAGTGCAGATCGGTGTCCCCGTGCTCGTGCTCGGCCATGAGCTCGCCGACAAGTTGTTCGACGGCCAGGATCCGATCGGGCGCGAGGTGAAGGTGTTCGACATTCCCTACCGCGTCATCGGCGTCGTGGAGAAGCAAGGCACATTGCTGGGCCTGTCGCTCGACAAGTTCGCCGTCGCGCCCGCCACCGCGCCGCTCAAGCGATTCGTGAATCCGCCGCGCGTCGTGGACGCGGTCGCCATGAAGGCGAATTCGCAGTCCGAAATGCGCGAGGCCATGTCGCAGGCCGAAGCGGTGATGCGCAGCCGGCGCCACCTGCGGCCGCGCCAGGGCGACGACTTCGCGCTCGAGACCGCCGATGAAGTGCTCGACTTCTGGGCAAAGATCAGCGGCATTCTCCGCATCGCCCTTCCCTTCTTGCCCGGCATCTCGCTCGTCGTGGGCGGCGTCGTGATCATGAACATCATGCTCATGGCCGTCGCCGAGCGGACGCGCGAAATCGGACTCCGGAAGTCGCTCGGCGCGCGGCGGGGAGACATTCTGCGGCAGTTCCTGGTCGAAACCGTCGCGCTCGCCACGGTCGGCGCGGCAGCCGGCGTCGGCACGGGGATCGCCATGGCGGCCGCCGTCGCAGCGTTCACGCCCCTTCCCGCCGCGGTGGCCCCCTGGTCGATCGTCGTCGGTGTCCTGCTCGGTGCTGGAGTCGGGATCGTGGCGGGCGTATATCCGGCGAGCCGAGCCGCGCGCCTCGATCCCATCGCCGCGCTGCGCGTCGAAACGTGACCGGACTGTTCGAAGGCGTCGGGATCGCGCTCGAATCGCTGCGCACCAGCAAGGCGCGCGCGGCGCTGACCATTCTCGGGATCGCGATCGGCGTCATGGTCGTGATGCTGATGGCCGCCATGATCAGCGGCATCAACAAGAGCGTCTCGAACGTGTTCGAGTCGATCGCCCCGCGGACGTTTCTGGTGTGGCGGTTCTTCCAGGCGGGCGTCAACGTGTCGGACGGCTCGGACGAGACCAGCCCCTGGCGCCGCAACCCGCCGATCAACGAACTGGAGGCCGACCGCATCCGCGCACTGCCCTCCGTCCGGTTCGTGACGCGCCGCGAGGAGAGCTCGGCGACCGTCGAGTTCGGCAGCCTGCGGCTAGAGTCAGTGAGCATCTCGGGATTGTCGGCGGAATGGGTCGAGGTCAACGGCGGCGATGTTTATCCCGGCCGCACGTTCACGAAGTTCGAGGACCTCTCCAACGCCTCCGTGGCGGTCATCAATCGCAAGCTCGAGGATCAGCTGTTCCGCGGCCGCGATCCGATCGGTCACACGATCAAGGTCGCCGGTACGCCGTTTACGGTGATCGGTGTGTACACCCAGCCGCCCAGTCTCTTCAGCGGCGCGGCGCCGCCCTTCGTCGGCATTCCGCACGGCGCGTTCGTGAAAAGCGTGCCGTACTTCAAGGGGTGGATGCGCCTGGCCGTCGCGCCGGCGCCCGGCTATACGCAGCAGGAATCGATGGACGAGGTCGTCGCCACGCTCCGGGCGATGCGCAGCCTCAAGCCCGGGCAAGACAACAATTTCTCGCTCGTCACCCAGGACAAGCTGCTCGATTCGTGGAAGCAGGTGACGGGGATGTTCTTCTTCGTCATGCTCGTGCTGTCGTCGATCGGGTTGATGGTCGGCGGCGTGGGCGTCGTGGCCATCATGATGATTTCGGTCACCGAGCGCACCCGCGAGATCGGCGTGCGAAAAGCGCTCGGGGCAACGCGGCGCGCGATCCTCTGGCAATTCCTGGTTGAAGCATCGACCCTGACGCTCGTCGGCGGCGCCGTCGGCATGCTCGGCGGCGGCTTGCTCGCGCTGCTCGTGTCGCTCATCACGCCCATTCCCGCCAACGTGCCGCTCTGGTCGGTCGTGGCGGCGTTGCTGGCCTCCGCGCTCACCGGCGTCGGCTTCGGGCTCTATCCCGCGAGCCGCGCCGCGCGGCTCGATCCCATCGAGGCTCTGCGGTACGAATAGTTGCACGGTAGCTTTCCGCCGTGCCCCTCTACGAAGCCATTGCCCTCGCCGTCCAGACGATCTGGAGCCACCGGCTTCGCTCGTTCTTTACCCTGCTCGGCATCATCGTGTCGGTTGCGTTCCTCGTGGCCGTCGTCGCGGTCATTCAGGGGATGAACGCGTACGTCCGCGAGCGCCTCGCGGGCGCGATCGTGGGCGTCAACGCGTTCCAGATCCGGCGCGACCCCATTCAGGTGGGCTTCATCGACGACGAGGCGTGGAAGCAGATCCAGCGGCGGCCGATCATCGCGCCCGAGGACGTCGGGTTCATCGCGCGCGCCGTGCCGGACGCGGAAGCGATCGCCCTGCAGTCCGGATGGCCGACGCCCATGGCCGACGTGCAGTGGCGCAATCGCACGACCGGCGACGTCTTCGTCTTCGGCGTCACGGCGCCGTACGTCGTGGTGCAGGACTACCAGTTCGCGGCGGGCGAGCCGCTGACCGACGTGGACGTCCAGCAGCGCCGCTACGTTGCGGTGCTCGGCTACGACGTCGCCGAAAAGCTCTTCGGGAACGCCGCGGAGGCCGTGGGCCGCGACATCCGGGTCCACGGCATGCAGCTCCTCGTGAAGGGCGTGATCGCGCGCAAGGGGACGGTGCTGGGACAATCGTGGGACGGATTCGTGATGCTGCCGCTCAGCACGTTCGAATCGATGTACGGGCGCCGCCAGACGATGGTGATCTCCGTCAAGATGCCGACCGCCGAGGGCGTCGCGCCGGCGATGCTGCGCGCCGAAGAGGCGATGCGGATCGCGCACCGGCTGCGCCCCGGCGCGGACAACGATTTCACGATCGATACCGGCGAGGGGCTGATCGCGTTCTGGGCCAAGCTGACCAAGGTCATCTTCAACGTCGTCCCGATCGTCGCGGGGATCGGCGTGATCGTCGGCGGCATCGTGATCATGAACATCATGCTGATGAGCGTGACCGAGCGAACGCGCGAGATCGGGATCCGGAAGGCGCTGGGCGCATCGCGCCGCGACATCCGGCGGCAATTCTTCGCGGAAGCCGTCACGCTGTCGCTCTCGGGCGGGGTCGCCGGACTGGTGGCCGGATTCGCGCTGGCGGGTCTGGTCGCCGCCATCTCGCCGCTGCCGGCGCGCGTCACCGGCTGGTCGATCGCCCTCGGATTGTTCGTGGGCATCGCGGTCGGCATCACGTTCGGCGTGTACCCCGCGCATCGCGCCTCCCGGCTCGACCCGATCGAAGCGTTACGACAGGAATGACATGAAGCTGCATTCGGTGCGAGAGGGATGGCGGATCGCGCTCGAGCAGCTTCAGGCGAACAAGCTGCGCTCGAGCCTGACGGTGCTCGGCGTTGTGATCGGCATCGCGACGGTGATGGCGATGGCCTCCATCGTGGCGGGATTCCGGGAGCAGATCGTCAACACGCTCGAGGTCGTCGGCCCCACGACGTTTCGCGTGCTGCGCTATTTCTCCACCACCGGCGTGAACCCCGACGCGGTGCCGCGCGAAGTTCGCATCCGGCCGAAGCTCGTGCCGCGGGATGCCGAGGCGCTCGCGCGGCTTCCCGAGATCCACTATGCGGCGATCTGGACGCAGCTGTTCGAGCGTTTCGAGTACGGCGGCAATCATACGCGGGTGCTGGGCGTGTTCGGCGCGGACGACCGGTTCATGGAGATTCTGGGCGGCGGCATCATCGCCGGCCGCTCGTTCACGCCCGCGGAGCTGCGGGGCGGCGATCCGGTCGTGATCGTGGAGCAGCGCACCGTGGACCGGCTATTCGGCGCCGTGAACCCACTGGGTCGCGTGGTCCGCATCGGCGGCCATCCATTCAAGATTCTCGGCGTGTGGCAGCGCCCGACCAACATCTTCGAGGTCCCCGGGACACCGGAAATCGCGGGGATCATGCCGTTCGAGTCGGCGCACCGGAGCTTTTTCATCGACGAGTGGAACAGCTTGATCATCCTGGTGAAGCCGAAGCCCGAGGTCTCGGTCAATCGCGCCATGGATGCCGCCACCGTGACGCTCCGGCGAATGCGGGGGCTCAAGGTCGGTCAACCGAACACGTTCGACCTGCTCACCTCGGACCAGGTCTTGAGTATCTTCGACTCGCTGACGTTCGCGTTCTTCTTCGTGATGCTCGTGCTGTCGAGTATCGCACTGATGGTCGGAGGCATCGGCGTGATGGCGATCATGATGGTGTCGGTGACGAGCCGGACGCGCGAGATCGGTTTGCGAAAAGCGCTGGGCGCCACACGTCGCGCCATCCTCTGGCAGTTCCTGATCGAAGCCGCGACGCTCACACTGCTCGGCGGCATCATCGGCATCCTGCTCGGCGTCGGGCTGGGCGAGGTGCTCAAGTGGATGCTCGCGTTCAACACCACCATTCCCGTCATTCCCGCGGCGATCGCGACGCTCGCGTCCATTCTTGTTGGAGTGATCTTCGGGATCGCGCCGGCGGCGCGAGCGGCACGGCTGGATCCGGTCGAAGCGTTGAGGTACGAATGACGAAGGACGGTCGGACGGTCGGACGGCCGGACGGTCAGCCCGAGCCTGTAGATCTTCTCGCGATCGCGGCACATCGCGACGACGTCGAGCTCACCTGCGGCGGCACGCTCGCCAAAGCCGTGCAGGCGGGTCACCGCGTCGGCATCATCGATCTCACGCAGGGCGAGATGGGCACGCGCGGCGATGCGGCGACGCGCGCCGCCGAGGCCGCGAAGGCCGCCGCGACTCTCGGTGTGACGCTGCGGCTCAACGCCGGCATGCGAGACGCGCATTTGGAGAACAACGAGCCGTCGAGGAAGAAAATCGTCGAGTTAATACGTCAAGTGAAACCACGCGTCGTGATTCTGCCATTCCCGGTCGGACGGCATCCCGATCACCGCATCGCGTCCGAGCTCGGTCGCGACGCCTGTTACCTCGCCGGGCTCGCGAAGTACGAGCCGGGCAAAGGCGGCGAGGCGCATCGGCCGTTCAAGCTCCTGTATGCGCTCGCGTACCGTGAAGATCCCGTCAAGCCGACGTTTGTCGTGGATATCTCGGAGGTGTTCGAAACCAAGATGCAGGCGATTCGCTGCTACGGGTCGCAATTCGACGGCGCGAAGGCGGCCGGGGAGATCCACCCGACCGGGCAGGACTTGTACGAGCTGATCCGGGTGCAGTCGGCGCATTACGGATCGCTGATCCGGCGCCGCTATGGCGAGCCCTTCTACACGGCGGAGACGCAGGAAGTCGACGACGTGCTCAAGCTTGGCGTGCAGTCCATCTAGTTTGTAGATTGCGGCCTCGATGACCAAGCGAATCACCTATCTGGATAACGCGGCCACGACGCCGGTGCGGCCGGAGGTGCTGGAGGCGATGCTCCCCTACCTGGGGAGTGAAGCCTTCGGCAATCCGTCGTCCGCGCACCGGTTCGGTCGCGCGGCGCGTGCCGGCATCGAGGAAGCAAAGCGTGCAGTCGCCGAGGCGGTCGGTGCCGAGGCGAATCAGGTCGTGTTCACGTCGGGCGGGACGGAAGCCGACAATCTGGCGATCATCGGCGCGGCGCTTGCGTCGAAGGACCGAGGCGGCCCGTTCCGCGTCGCGGTCTCCGCAACGGAGCACAAGGCGGGTCTCGCCGCCGCCCACGCCGTCAAGCACCTCGGCGGGGACGAGGTCGTGCTCCCCGTCGGTGCATCCGGCCGGGTTGACCCAGCCGCGCTCGCGCAGGTCTTTGGCAGTCCCGGCGTAGCCGTCGTCAGCGTCATGTGGGTGAACAACGAAGTCGGCACGGTGCAGCCCGTCGCCGAGCTGGCCCAGCGATGTAGCGACGCGGGCGTCCTGTTTCACTCGGATGCGGTTCAGGCCTTCGGCAAGGTTCCGGTGTCCCTTCGCGACGTCAATTGCACGCTCCTCACCATCTCCGGCCACAAGATCGGCGCCCCCAAGGGCGTCGGCGCCTTGATCGTGCGCGACCGCAAAGCGGTCGAGGCGATCATCCACGGCGGCGGCCAGCAGTACGGCATCCGTCCCGGCACGGAGAACGTTCCCGGGATCGTCGGCCTCGGCACGGCGGCACGCCTCGCGGCGGCGGAGCAGCCGGCACTCGCGACGCGCCTGCGCGAGCTGCGCGACGAGCTGGAGCGGCGCTTGCTGGCGCTCATTCCCGATGCCGTGATCAACGGCTGGCAGGGCGAGCGCGCGCCGCACATCTCGAACGTCTCGATTCCGGGCACCGACAGTGAAGCGCTCCTCATGCATCTCGACCTCGCCGGGATCGCGTGCTCGTCGGGCTCGGCGTGCAGCACCGGCGCGGTCGAGCCCTCGCACGTGCTCACGGCGATGGGCGTGCCGCGCGAGCTCGGCGTCGCCGCGCTGCGCTTCTCGTTCGGCAAGGACAGCACGATCGAGGACGTCGAGGCGGTGACGACCGCGCTGCCGAAAGTGGTCGAGAAGGTCCGCTCGCTGTCGGCCGTGCTCCACCGATGAAAGTGCTGGTCGCGATGTCGGGCGGCGTCGATTCGTCCGTCGCCGCCGCGCTGCTCGTCGAGCAGGGGCACGAGGTCATCGGCGCGACGATGAAGCTGTTCTGCTACGGCGACAGTGTGCCCGATCGTCCGTGCTGCTCGCTCGATTCCATCACCGACGCGAAGCTGGTCGCACACAAGCTCGGCATCCCGCACTACGTCCTGAATCTCGAGGACCGCTTCGGGCACGACGTAATCGACAATTTCGTGGCCGAGTACGCGCGTGGACGGACGCCGATCCCCTGCGTGCGCTGCAACTCATTCACCAAGTTCCGCGATTTCCTCTATCACGCCGACGCGCTCGAGTGCGATGCCATCGCCACGGGGCACTACGCGATCGCGCAGGGCGGCGCCTTGTACCGCGGCCACGACCGCCAGAAGGATCAGTCGTATTTCCTCTGGGGCATCGATCGCGCGGTTGTCGGCCGGATGCTGACGCCGGTCGGCGAGCTCGCGAAGGCGCACACTCGGGCCGTGGCGCGCCGGCTCGGACTCGTGACCGCCGAAAAGCAGGAGTCGGTCGAGATCTGCTTCGTGCCGGATGACGATTACGTCGCGGTACTGGAGCAGCGGCTCCCGCCCGACGCACCCGCACTCGTGCCCGGCCCGCTCGTGACGACGTCGGGCGACGTGATCGGCGAGCACGAGGGCTTCGCGCGCTACACGATCGGCCAGCGGCGCGGCTTGCCCGGCGGTTTCGGTGAGCCGCTCTACGTGGTCGCCATTCGCCCCGCGACCCGTGAGGTCGTGGTCGGCCGCGGCGCCGAGTTGTTTGGACACGAGGTGTCTCTCGAAGAGGTCAACTGGCTCACCGATGTGCCTTCTCCAGGGGACACTGTGTGGGTGCAATGCCGCTATCGCGCGCGTGCCGTCCCCGGCACGATTGCTGCGCAGGCGGACGACCGCATCGCGCTTCGGCTTGCTGAGCCGGTTCGCGCGATCGCGCCAGGCCAATCGGGCGTGCTGTACGACGCCGGTGATCGCCTACTCGGCGGTGGCGTGATCGTCTAGCCGGTTCAGGCGTGCGGAGGGTCACAGACCCTCCGGCCGCAGCGCCTGCAGAATTCCTATTCGTCCCATTTTTCTGAGCGGAGGCTGTATGCGACGGCTCCTGGGTTTCGGGCTCGTGCTCGGACTCGCGGCAACTGGCGGGGCGTGCAAAGATTCGCCGTCCCCGGTGGACTTCACCGATCCGGCGGCGATTTCGGCGAACCTGTCCGCGGTCGACTCCACGTTCGACAACGACGTCTATCGCGGCTTCAACGTCGCGACTGCGCGGCTCAGCGCCGCGACGTCGGCACCGGTCGGGGGGGGCTCGGCGGCGTTGCTGCAGATGGCACAACCGCAGCTCCGGCAGAACGGCGGTCGGATCTTCCTGCCGAACTTGCTGCAAGCAGCGAAGCTCCAGCAGGCGCTGCCCAACCTCAGCGTCGCCGCGGCCCAGGGGCGCATCATCCCCGATTCGATAATCGGCCGCGTGTTCCAGTGGGACACCACGCTCCATGAGTACACGTGGCAGGACAGCGTCGTCGCCGGCTTGAACGGCGTTCGCTTCATCCTGTACGCCACCGATGTCGAGGGCGCGGTCGTCGAGCCGGTCGTCGCAGTCGGGACGCTCGACATCATCGATCAGAGCACGACGAGCAAGCTACAGCTCGAAGTGCTGGTGCAGGGCCTCGGCGGCACGCCCAGCTACGTCGACTACACGGCATCGCTGACGGTCGGCGCGACGACGGCCACGGCAACCGCGAACGGCTTCATCAGCAACGGTAAGAGCGGCGCGGACGGGAAGACGTTGACGTTCGATCAGACGTTCTCGGTCCGGCCGACCGGCGCCACCGTGAACGCGACCTTCGCGCTCAACAATCCGGCGATCACGCTGGCCATGTACGAGTCCGTGGCATTCTCCGACCCGAACATCGTCATCACGGCGGACTTCCGGTTGGTCCAGAACGGCTCGACGATTCGCACGGTCGGCCGAATCACGCTGAACACGGCGACCGACAGCACCACCATGCATGTGGCAGTCTCGTTGGACGGCCATCCCGTCGCGTCGATCGACGGCGATCCGTCGAACCCGGGCACGCAATGGGTGGACGCGGGCGGCCAGCCGCTCTCAATAGATGATCTTGCGGCGCTCGATCACCTGTTCGCCGTCTGGGAGCACTTCCAGGAAGCGGTGACGGGGCTGTTCGCGCCGATCAGCACGTTCGCGACGCTGTAGCAGACGATCCACATAGCAACTCCCCGTCCGGCTCTGGCCGGGCGGGGAGTTTTGCTTTATTACCTACACGTGCTCTACCGGCTGCTCGCCGACGGCGTCGTCCTGCTGCACGGGCTGTTCATCGTCTTCGTCGTGTTCGGCGGCTTGCTCGCGTGGCGCTGGAGGTGGGTCGCGGCGGTGCACATTCCCTGCGCCGTGTGGGGCACGCTGGTAGAATACCAGGGACGGCTGTGCCCGCTCACGCCGCTCGAAAACGCGTTGCGCACGCGCGCGGGCGAGCAAGGATACACCGGCGGCTTCATCGAGCATTACCTGCTGCCGACGATTTATCCGTCCGGTCTCACGCATCGCACGCAGATCGTGCTCGGTACCATCGTGCTCCTGATCAACGTCGTCACCTACGCCGTCTTCATCCGTCGTCTCACGCGAGGTTCCTGATGTCCACTCGTCGCCATTTTCTCCGCACGCTGTTCGCCACGACCGCCGCGCTCCCCGCCCTGCGCAGCGACGCGCTCGCGCGCATTCGACCCACGGTTCAGGGCGCGGGCGTCCGCAGCCCGGCCGAGCTCGCGCAGGACGAGGACTTCTGGCGGGACATCCAGGCGGCGTTCGACATCGATCGTGGCATGATCAATCTGAACAACGGCGGCGTCGCCCCGTCCCCACGCGTCGTGAATGCCGCGTTCCAGCGGTACCTCGCGGTCTCGAATCAGGCGCCCGCGATCACGATGTGGGGCTGGATCGAGCCGGAGATCGAGGCGGTGCGCCGGCGCCTCGCGGCGAATTTCGGCTGCGATCCCGAGGAAATGGCGATCACGCGCAACGCCAGCGAGGCGCTGGAGATCGTGCAGCTCGGCATGCCGCTCGAGCGCGGCGACGAAGTGCTGACGACGACGCAGGATTATCCCCGCATGATCACGACCTGGCGGCAGCGGGAGCGCCGCGACGGGATCGTGCTCAAACAGATCACCTTCCCCGTCCCGCCGCCCTCGCAAGACGATCTCGCGCGGCGGATCGAAGACGCGATCACACCGCGCACCAAGGTGATCCACATCTGTCACATCACGAACCTCACGGGACAGATCTTCCCGGTGAAGCGGATCGCGCAGCTGGGGCGCGCGCGCGGCATCGAGGTGATCGTGGACGGCGCGCATGCGTACGCGCACTTCCCGTTCACCCGCGACGACCTCGACTGCGACTACTACGGCACCAGCCTGCACAAGTGGCTGACCGCGCCGATCGGGACGGGTTTTCTCTACGTCCGGAAGTCGAAGATCGCGAAGATCTGGCCGATGATGGCCGCGCCGCCCGAGATGAACGAGAACATCCGCAAGTTCGAGGAGATCGGGACGCATCCGGCGGCGAATCACAACGCAATCGTCGAGGCGCTCGATTTCCTGGATGGCATCGGCCCTGAGCGGAAGGCGGCCCGCCTCCGGTTCCTGCGCGACCGCTGGGCGAAACGGCTGGAGCGTGTGCCGGGCGTGAAGATCTTGACGCCGTACGATCCTGCGCAGTCGTGCGGGCTCGCCTCGTTCACGCCGGCCCAGCTCGACGTCGGCAAGGTGACCGGCTACCTGTTCGACCGGCACCGCATCATCGTCACGCCGATCGCGCATCCCGAGTTCAACTGCCTGCGCATCACGCCGAACGTCTACACCACCCTGGCCGAGATCGACCGGTTTGCCGACGTGATGGAAGACGTGCTGCGGAAAGGCTTGCCGACATCGTAGGGGGTGATAACGTTGCGAGCCATGAAATCCATCCTGGTCGTGCTATCGGCGTGCCTGCTGCTCGCCTGCGGGGGGTGCGGGGGGAGCTCGGACAAAGCGAGCCAGACCGTGAACCGCGATACCCTCACCGAGCGCCAGAAAGACAGCATCCTGGCGCACTCGCAGATCCCCGGCGCGAGCGCGGTGGGTCGCGCGATGAATGCCGCCGATTCGATGAGCGCGAAGGTGCAGCGGTCCGATACCGTCGCGAGGGACACGACGGAGCGCTGATGCGCGCCCTGCTCGTCGCCGGTGGAGTTGCAGCAGTGGTGGCGGCTTGCGGCCCCGCGAATCCGTGCAAGGGCTATCAGTTCGACCGGCTGCGGCGGTTCTCGCTCCCCTACGCCGGTCGCTGGACCGTCGCGCGCGGCGACACGCTGACCTTCCCTGATGCTCCAGCGATGAGCGATCACTTCCGCCTGGCGGAGATCACGCTCGATACCGTGCCGGTCGCCGTCGGCCGGGACTGCGTGCTCCGCGGGCAGATCGTGTTCCGCGCGCCGCGCGCCGATACGATCGTGGCCACATGGTTCGGCCAACCGGAGCACGCGATCGTCACCGGCTGGCCGGCGGACCTCGGCCCGTTCGCGGGCCTGTCGCTCACCGCCTCCGGTGGGAACGCGGACTCGATGTCCGGCGCCATCCTGCTCGACTCGAAGCTCGGCGTGCAAGCCCGGCCAGGCATGACGGCGCGGTTCGTCGTCGGGCGGTGGCGCGCGCAGCGGTTATCTTCTCCCCAATGAAAGGCTTCCTCGTCAGGCTGCTCATCACCGCGCTGGGCCTTTGGATCGCCGACCGGCTGCTTCCCGGCATCCAGTTCGCCGGCACCGGGACGCTCGTCGTGTCGGCGCTGGTGCTGGGCATCGTCAATGCGCTCATCCGTCCGATCATTTTCATCCTGACCGTACCGCTGACCATCCTGACGCTCGGCCTCTTCATCTTGATCGTGAACGGGATCTCGTTCGCGCTCGCCGCCTGGCTCGTGCCCGGATTTCACGTCGCCGGGCTGTGGTCTGCGACGTGGGGCGCGATCATCGTCGGCGTAACGAGCTGGATCGCGTCACACTTCATCGGTGGATCGGGCAAGATCGAGCGCCTGCAGCGGGTGGAGGTCACCGGCCGCCGCATCGATGGATAGGGCGCAGGGCTTCGCGCTCGCCGGCGCCGTCTCCGCATTCATCGCCGTCGGCGCCGGAGCATTCGGGGCGCACGCGCTGCGCACTCGGCTCTCCGCCGATCTCCTGAGCGTCTTCGAGACCGGCGTCCGCTATCAGATGTATCACGCACTCGGATTGCTGGGCGTCGCATGGGCCGCGACCCGCTGGCCGACGACGCCCACCCATGCCGCCGGCTGGTGTTTCATCGGCGGCACGATGCTTTTCTCCGGCAGCTTGTATGCCCTCGCGTTCACCGGCGTCCGCTGGCTTGGCGCGATCACGCCGTTTGGCGGTCTCCTGTTTCTTTGCGGATGGGCGGCGCTCGCCATCGGGATCGCGAGCGCAGGATGAAACGCTCGGCGCCGCTGTTCGACGTCGAAACGCCTGCGCTCCTGCTGTACCAGGACGTCATGGAGCGCAATCTCGCCCACATGGCCGACCGCGCGCGCCGGCTCGGCGTCGCGCTGCGACCTCACATCAAGACGCACAAGTGTCTCGAGCTCGGGCGCCGCCAGCTCGCGCACGGGGCCCAGGGCATTACGGTGTCGACGCTCTTCGAGGCGGAGGCATTCGCGCGCGGCGGGTTCACCGACATCACCTGGGCGTTTCCGCTGGATCTCTCACACGTCGCGCACGTGCAGCGCATCGCCGCGAACGGCGTCACGGTGCGCGTCCTGCTCGACGATCTCGAGACGGCGAAGGGACTGGCGAAGAGCGGCTTGCACGTGTGGCTCAAGGTCGACAGCGGCTTGCACCGCGCCGGCGTCGACCCGTCGTCGCGCTATGCGCTGGAGGTCGGCCGCGAGCTCGGCGCCGAGCGCGGCTTGACGTTCGACGGCATTCTCACGCATTCCGGTCACGCGTATCGCACCCGGAATAAGGACGAAGCGGCGCAGGTCGCCGAGCAGGAGCGCCAGGTGATGACCTGGTTTGCCGACCTGCTACGGAAGGACGGCGTGGCCGTGCGGAGCGTGAGCGTGGGCTCGACGCCCGCGATGGCGGCCGCAAAAGACTTGACCGGCGTCACAGAAGCCCGGCCGGGGAACTACATCTTCTATGACCGCACCATGGTACTGATCGGTTGTTGCGAGCCGCAGGACGTAGCGGTGTCGGTCCTGGCGACGGTCGTGTCGCACCAGCCCGGTGCGTCGCATTTCGTCGTGGACGCGGGCGCATTGTCGCTCTCCAAGGATCTTGGCCCGACGCACCTCGGGCTGGATGCCGTCTTCGGCGAGGTGAAGGGCCACCCCGAGCTGGCGGTCGCGTCGGTGTCGCAAGAGCACGGCGTCGTTCGTGCGCGCTCTGCCGCCGCGATCGAAGGAAAGTTCGCCGTCGGGCAGCAGCTCGAGATCATCCCCAACCACTCCTGCCTGACCGAGGCGCATTTCGACGAGTACGTGGTGATCGATGAGCAGGGAGGTCGTGTGGTGGATCGCTGGCGCATCGAGCGCGGCCGATGAGAATCCTGCGCCGACATTTCTTTGTCGCGCTGCTGCCGCTGATCTTTGGGCTCGCGGCAAGCTGGGGATTCGCGTTCACGCAGGACAAGTGCGGTCACCTCGTCGGTCCGATTTTCGCTCCCAAGTGCCATTGGATTCAACTCTGGTACCAGCTGGGCTTTCAGATGGGCGGAACGCTGTTGGGCTGTTTGCTGGCCGTGATCGTCGGCACGTGGCTGGAACTGCGGAGCCGGCGCGCGGCCGAACGTGCTGTCAACCAGGGAGTGACTTCATGAAACTACTCGCATCGCTGTTCGTGCTGGTCGGCCTTGCCGGATCTCTCGCCGCACAGGATACGACCGCACATCCGGCCGCCGCCGCTCCAGCGGCTGCGGCGCCGGCCGCGAGCAACATCGCCGTCGACGCGGTGCTGGCGCGCTCGCTCGCCGACCGCGTGCCGCAGGATACGGGCAGCGCGTTTGCCGACTCCGTCGGCACCGTCGTGCTCTGGATGAAGGTCACCGGGGCCAACGGCCAGACGCTCCATCACGTCTGGTTCCACGGCGACGATCAGGTCGGTGATGTCTCGCTCGCCATCAACGGCTCGCCGTGGCGCACCTGGAGCCGCAAGACGATCCCCGCGGATGCGAAAGGCGCTTGGCACGTAGAAATCAGGGACGCGGCGGGGACGGTGCTGAAAAGAATCGATTTCACGGTGGGACAATAGATACGAGGTAGACGCTGAGTGGCCGAGCGGCCCCTTAGCCTCTCGGCCGCTGAGCGTCTCCCCGAACACTGACTCCTGTATTATTGTAGCGGTCGCATGGATCTCGTGGACCAAATCGTCGCGAACTTGGAAGTCGAGCCCGGCCAGGCCGAAAAGGGCGTGGGCGCCATCTTGATGGCGATGCGCATGGCCGTCGATAAGCCGACGTTCGACAAGATTCGCGCGGCCGTGCCCAACGGCGAGAGCTACATGGGCCGGGCGTTGATGAGCGGCGCCCGCACGGGCGAGATGATCGGCATCGCCGGCCCGAACGCGCTGATGGCGGGCCTATCGGCCGCCGGATTCAAGAAGGACGACGTGCCGCGGCTGGGCCGTCTCGTGCTGGAGCACATCCGGCCCGCGGTCGGCAACGACGTGATCGACAAGTTTCTCGCCGGCGCGCCGGCGCTCAAAGGCTAGCCGCCGGTACGCCAGCGCAAATTCCTGCCGCCGAGCGCCAACAGCAGTAGCAGCGCCCCTGTCGTGATCCCCATGTCCGCGACATTGAACGTCCAGAAGCGCACGCTGTGCACACCGATATCGATGAAGTCCACCACGCCGGCGCTCGAACGGAGCCGATCGAGCAGATTGCCCAGCGCGCCGCCGGCGACGAGCGCGACGCCGATGACGCGGAGACGCTCGGAGGGCCGAGTGCGATGGTAGACAAGGCCCAGGACGATGAGCGCCCCGAGCGTGAGGGCCGATAGCATCAGACGGCCGCCCAGGTCCACTCCCATCGCGGCATTCGTATTGTACTCGAGCGTGACCCGCACCACCTGCCCCACCACCGGCACAGGCTCACCGACGACCAAGCGACTCTCGACGACGCGCTTGCTGGCACAATCGGCAACGAGCAGCGCGATCGCGAGCGGCCAGAACCAGCGCGCCTTGGACGTCACGCGCCGGCCAATGCGCCGAGCACCCAGCGCGTCAGCAGGATCCCCACCACGAGCAGCGCGAGCACCAACGCAAGCACGCCAAACGTCACGAGCCAGACGAACCAGCGGTCGGCCCGCTCGGCCCGGGCCGGCGCCGCCAGATGGCGCTCCAGCAGCGCGACGTTTCGAAGATTGGCTTTCCATGCGAAATCGAAGATATCCCCGAAGAGCGGCACGGCCCCCAGTCCCGCGTCGAGCGCCACATTGGCCGCGATCCGAAGCAACGTGGCGCGCGATGCACCCAGCCGGATCGCTGTTACGAAGATCCAACCAGCAAGAACGGCGCCAGCGGCATCGCCGAATCCCGGGATGAGTCCGATGATCGGATCGAGACCAAACGAAAGGCTGGTGCCGGGAATCCGAATCCCGGCATCCAGCCAGTGTGCGAGCTGCCGCGCTGCCCGAAGACTAGGCGACGACGTCAGTCGCGCGTCGTCCCACGAACCGGCGGTGCTCACGCGCGGGGGAGACGTCGATGATCAACGCAATCACGAGACCGGCGATCGTCCATACCGACCACACGCCTCCGAACCAGTGCACTACGACCGTATACCAGAGGAGGCTCGTTGGCAAGAAGACGAGACCCAGGATCGGCCACAGCGACCACGTGAACAGCCCGTCGAACCAAGTCGTCAACGCCCACAATAAGACGATGGCGATGCGGGGCGTGAGCACCGCCAGCAGGCCGAGGAGCAGAGGCATCGGGGCGCTCGCCTGCGCTATTGCGACGTTCCGAACCGCGTCGCTTCGTCGGCGTAAATGGCGATTTCGATCCGCCGATTCCACTGCCGCCCCGCGTCCGTATCATTGGTGGCGATCGGCTCGGCGTCGCCGCGGCCGATGGCGGTCATGCGCGCGCGATTGATACCGACCTGCTCGAGGAAATCTGTCAGCGCCTGCGCTCGGCGCTGCGAGAGATCGAGGTTGCGATCCGTGCCGCCCTGCGCGTCGGTATGGCCCACGATCATCACCCGGGTGTTGGGATACTTCTCGAAGCTGGTGGCGAGCCGGCGCAGGTTGTCGCGGCTGGCGGTGCTCAGCTCGTTCGATTCCTGGGCGAACAACATGCTCTCGGGCAGCGTGATCACGATGCCGCCGCCGAGCCGTTGGACCATGCCGCCGGGCAGCTCGAACGCGAGCTCCTGGGCCTGCTTGTCCATTTGCTTGGTGATCGCGGCGCCCGCTGGGCCGGACGCGCCGGCACCCAGAATCGCGCTCCGGACGGTCGCGCCGGTCTCCTTGCCTACCGGTGCGGCGTTGACGGGAATGACGGTTGGTTGGTTGCGCTCACTACGCTTGGTGCAGCCGCTGACGAGCGGCACGATCGACGCGCAGACGATGGCGCCTGCCACTAGGCGATGCATAACGGCCTCCGACAAAACGGGGCATGAATCCTGGGATCTCTGAAGAATCATCTCGACGGCATCGAGCAGGAATCGGTCGAAGGAAGGAGGAGCTAATTCTCTGGTGCGATGAGCGAAAACTGGGGCGGGAGGACTCGAACCTCCAACTTCCCGGTTAACAGCCGGGCGGTCTGCCAGTTGACCTACACCCCATCACAGTTGCCGGACGGCAAGACGCCAAGTTGCAAGAAAGCACACGGCTCCAAGCGTAAGACACAAGCGCCTGGGAAGGCAAACAAAACACGCAGACTCACAGCACGCAAGCTAGTTTTGTCGCGTGCGACAAGTCGTCATCCCGCGTCGCGGGCCGCCCGAAGTCCTCGAGGTGCGTGAGGCACCCGATCCCGTCGTGAAACCCGGCACCGTCCGTGTGCGCGTGCATGCCGCGGGCATCAACTTCTCCGATCTGCTCGCACGCCAGGGACTCTACCCCGACGCGCCGAAACTGCCCTGCACGGTCGGCTATGAGGTCGCCGGCGTCGTCGATGCGGTTGGCACCGGTGTGACGACCGCGCGCGCGGGCGACCGTGTGATCGCGAACCCACGATTCGGCGGTCAGAGTGAGTTGGTGGTCGTGCCGGTAGGCTCGGTCTTTCCGTTACCCACCCATTGGTCGTTCGAGCAGGGCGCCGCGTTTCCCGTCGTCTACCTAACGGCGCACCACATGCTCGTGCGCGTCGCGGGGGCGCGGCGCGGCGAGTCGGTACTCGTCCACGCGGCCGCCGGCGGCGTCGGCCTCGCCGTGGCGGAGCTGGGCCGCATTCTGGGGCTGCGGGTGATCGGGCTGGCATCGCCGAGCAAGCACGACGTCTTGCGCGAGTACGGCGTCGAACCGCTCGACAGCCGCGATCCTCGCTGGTACGAGGCCGCACGGCAGCTCGCACCGCACGGCATCGACATCGTGCTCGACGCCGTGGGCGGCGACTCCTGGCGCCACGGCTACCGGCTGCTGGCGCCCGCCGGACGGCTCGTCTGCTACGGCGCTTCTGGTTTGGCGGAAGGGAGAACGAGGAATCTCGTCAAAGCACTGTGGGGCCTGATTCGCTTCCCCAAGTTCGGTCCGCTCGCCCTCATGAACGACAACCGCGCCGTCGCCGGTGTGAACCTCGGCCATCTGTGGTCGGAGCAAGCGTTGCTGGCGCCGCAGATGGATGCATTGCTCGACTATGCGCGCGAGCGGAAAATCACGCCGCGCGTGGACCGGTCATTTTCGTTTGCAGAAGCGGCGGCCGCGCACCAGTACATCCACGACCGCCGTAATATCGGGAAGGTGCTGCTCAAGCCCTGAGCCTCAGTACTTGAGGCCGGCCTTTTCCGCGAAGCTCTTCACCGCCTCCTGCTCTTCGGGGCTCAGCTTCTCCGGCAACGTCACGTGCGCCTCGACGTACATGTCGCCGCGGCGGCCGTTCTTCTCGATCCCGTGACCCGGAATCCGAAACTTCTGGCCGTGCTGCGTCCCGGCCGGGATCCGCAGCACGACGCGCTTGTCGTCGAGCGTCTTCACCTTGATGCGCGAGCCAAGCAACGCTTGAGCCAGGTTGATCGGCACGACGCCGATGAGGTCGAGCCCTTCGCGACGGAAGAAGCGATCGGGAGCAATGCGAATCTGCACCATCAGATCGCCGCGACCTTTCGGGCCCTGGTTCTTGAGCCTGAGCCGCGCGCCGTCTTCCACGCCCGCCGGCACCTCGACGTTGATGCGCTTTTCGACGCGCAGCTCGCCGCTCCCCTGGCAGGTCGGGCAGCGCTGCGACGGGACGGTACCCTTCCCACGGCACACCGGGCACGGACGGTTGACGGCGAAGCCGCCCTGTCCAAAGGAGACGGTGCCTCGGCCCTTGCACTCGGGACACGTGCTGATCGTGGCACCCTTCGCGCCGCCGCTGCCGCCGCAGGTCGGACAGACCTCGGGCATCGCCAGCGTGATCGGCACACTGCCACCGAGCGCGGCCGTGCGAAACGGAATCGTGACTTCGGTCTCGGTCTCCTCCATCTCCGCTTCTTTGCCGCCGCCGCGCCGGCCGAAGATCGACGAGAAGATGTCGCCCAGGCCGCCGAGGTCGGAGATATCGAAGTCGCCGCTGTCTGGAGGCGCGCTCCGTGTTCCGCCGCGGCGGCCAGTCGGTCCGGTACCGCCACCGAAGCCGCCGGCGAACGCGCCGTAGCGACGCAGTTGATCGTACTTCTTGCGCTTCTCGGCGTCGCTCAGCACGTCGTGCGCTTCGTTGATCTCCTTGAAGCGCTCCGCCGCCTGCGGATTATTGGGATTGCGATCGGGATGGTACTGCTTGGCCAGCCGCCGAAAGGCCTTCTTGATCTCGTCGGTTGTGGCGGTTTCAGCGACTCCCAGCACCTGATAGTAGTCGCGCTGAGCTGCCATTACTGTCCCTGCCAGGTCAGCACGATGACGCGTGCCGGCCGCAGCAATGTGTCGCGCATCTTATAGCCCGGTTGCACCACCTGGCCTACGGTGTGGTCCTGCTCCGGTTTCGCGGCCGGCTGCATAGTCACGGCCTCGTGCATGTTCGGATCGAAGGGGACGCCGGCTTGATCGATGCGCGTTACGCCCGCGGCCTCGAGCTCCTTCCACATTTTGCGCTCCACCAAGTCCACGCCCTCGTGCAACGTCTTGGCGTCGGTCTGCGCGGGATCGATGTGCGCGAAGCGGGACAAGTCGTCGAGCGCGTCGGCGAGCCGCGCGACCAGATCCGCCTGCGCCCTGGTCCACGCCTCGGCCCGCTCCTTGGTCGTGCGCTTGCGGAAGTTGTCGTACTCGGCTGCGAGACGCAGATGCCGGTCTTTCAGCGCCGCGAGCTCGCCGCGATCGGCGGTCTCGGCCGGCGCCGGTGACTCCGGAGCCGACTCGTCGACCGGTGCCGCCACGTGCTGAACCGGCTCTTTCGTGTCCGGGTCGAGCGAAGGGGCCTGTGGCTGGCGCGGCGGATGCGCGTGTGGATGTCGTTTGTTGGTCATGATGGGAACTTTCGTTCTGGCAACAAGATACCCCGGGACACTTTGTCTGCAAAGCGCCCCGGGGTAGTGAATCGCGTGCGTACGTTAGTAGCCGAACATGAGCCCGACGGTCAGAGGAATGAACGTCGTGGACGATCCGCTCGTCTGAATGCTCGCATAGCGCGCCTCGGCGAATGCATTGAGTGCGCCCAGGTCGAACCTCACGCCACCGCCGAACGCATAGCCGATCTTTGTTTCCGAGCCGCCGCCGGGATCGACGTTGTAAATCCCGAGTCCGCCGAGCACGTACGGACGGGCTGTGGCGTTGGGTGCGCTGAAGTGATAGAGCACGCTCGCGGTGCCGCCGAGAATCGACGTGCTCCCGCTGGCGCCCTTGTGCGAGGTGGTCGAGTACAAACCGTCCGCGCGCAGATACAGCGGGCTATTGGCGAGCGGCGTCTCGAACACGGCGAGAATGTTGATGCCCATCTTGTCGAGATCCCCGTAGTTCCCGGAGGGCAACGTCGCGCCCAAACCGAGACCAAACCGGAACCCTTCCCCGCGCTGGATGAGTTGCGCGCGCAGCGGCATCGCCACCAGCAGCGCTCCGGCGACAAATAACGCGCTCAAAGACATCCGTTTCATGAAAGCTCCTTGGTGTGTTGGTGCAGGATTCTCTTCGGTGGGACTATATACGCGGGTACTGCAAAAACGCAGGTGCCGATGGTCCGATGTGCTTCGCTCCTTGGATGGCGTTCCTAGGAGTGATGCTCGGAAAGAAACATGCGCAAGTCCGCGATGGCGCGCGGATGCTCCAACAGCTCGTGCCCCTGCTCGGCGTACCAGCAGACTTGGGCCGGCGGTGCCAGCTTCGTCGCGAACTCCCGCGCTCGTGCTGCGTCCGACACGGTATCCTCGCCGCCCAACATGAACAGCAGTGGCCGCTCGATGCGCGCGCAGTCGGCGAGCACCGCGCGCCGCGCCCACTGGAGCTCGGCGCGAGCACCGGCCGTCATGTACGCGTCGCCCCAGCCCGTGGGCAGCGTGGGCCAGAGGTCGGCGAGCTTCGCGGCAAGTCGCTTCCACAGCGCCGGCCGGGCGCGGAGCGCGAGCCAGGGATTCATGACGACCGCGGCCGCGGGCACCTCGCCCGGCTGCGTTTCGAGATACCGCAGCACGACGAGCCCGCCGAAGCCCTGCCCCACGAGAATCTGCGGTACGTCGAAACGGCGCCGCACCGCCCGCCGAAACGCGTGCAGATCGCCGAGCAGCTGACTGAAACGTGAGAGGTGGCCGCGCCGTCCACTCGACCGACCATGACCACGCTGATCGAGGAAATACGCCGCGAATCCCCCGTCCCGGAGCGCGGCGCCCGCGCCCGCCCAGCGACCTTCGCGTCCATCGGCTTGTGGATGCCAATCGTGCAGAAACAGCACCGCGGCCGTTGTGCGCCCGGCCGGCGGTTCATACATGTCGAACGCGAGCGGCGTGCCGTCGGGGGCGTTGACGCGATTCACGGCGAACCGGCCATGAGACGGCGCAACAGGTCGAGCGCCGCCTGCGCCGCGCGCGCGCGAATCTCGCCGCGATCGCCCGGAAAGATGCGTTTGAGCGCCCGTCCCTCTGTCCCGAAGCGCGCCGCGAGCCAAACGGTCCCGACGGGCTTCTCCGGGGTCCCGCCGGAGGGCCCGGCGATCCCGGTGATTGCGAGTGCGGCATCAACCGCGAACTGGCGCTGGACGCCGGCTGCCATCGCACGCACGACTTCTTCGGACACCGCGCCGTGTTGTTCGAGCAGCTCCGGCGGGACATCGAGCGTTCCGCTCTTCACCACGTTGTCGTAGGCGACAATGCCGCCGATGAACACGGCGGACGCTCCAGGCACCGTCGTGATGCGACCGCTCAGCACGCCTCCGGTGCACGACTCCGCAACGACGAGCCGCGCGTTGCGCGCGCGCAGCTGCTCCAGCACGACCGCCGCGAGGTCGTTCCCGTCCCCGCCGTATGCATGGTCACCGGCGCGCTCGCGCAGCGTGCGTGTGGCGCCCGCCAACCGTTGTTCGGCATCGCCCTCAGGCAGCCCCCACGCCGTGACACGGAGGTCGACCCCTTCGACCGACGGCAGATAGGCCAGCGTCAGCGGCGCAATGTCTTCCTCGATGGCGCCGACCCGTTCGGCGAGCGCCGACTCCGCGATGCCGGTCGTCCGCACGGTGCGCGAGCGCACGACGGCGCCGGTGCCGCGCGCGACGAGGCGCGGCAGGACCTCCTCCGCCAGCAGGCCCCGCATCTCGGACGGCACACCGGGAAGCATGATGACGACGCGGCCCCCCCCCTCGTGCTCGATCCACAGGCCGGGCGCCGTGCCGCGCGGGTTCGGCAACACCGTCGCGCCTTCGGGGACCTCGGCCTGCGTGCGGTTGATCGGCGGCATCGCGCGTCCGAGCCGCCGGAAGCGCTCCTCGAGCGAGCGCAACACGGTCTGATCGAGCACGAGCGGTTTTCCGAACAACTTGGCGACCTCCACCTTGGACATGTCGTCGCGTGTGGGGCCAAGCCCACCGGTCGTGAGAACGTAGCCGGTGCGCGCGAGTGCCTCGCTGACGGCAGACCGAATCGCCTCGGGACGATCGGCGACGGACGTGTGACGGACGACTTCAACGCCCGCAGCGGCGAGCGCGCGACCCAGCTCGGCGGCGTTCGTATCGACGATCTGACCCAGGAGCAGCTCGGTGCCGATGGTGACGACTTCGAGCTTCACTTGCCGACTTTGAGGAGCGTCCGGTAGCGGTAGAGGTAGACGAGGAGCGAGTACACCGTCAGCACGATCGCGCCGGCGAGCGTGATCGCGACGAACCAGCCGTGGAACTGATCCCAGAAGTTGCGGAAGTCGCCGGCGAGGTGCATTTGCGCGATCGCGTCTTTCCACGCGAACCACGCGATCGTCGCGCCGATGAAGACGTTCTGCACGACCGCCTTGAGCTTGCCCGCGCCCATCGCCGGGATCACGATGCCGCGCCGCTTGGCGAAGAACCGGAAGGCCGTGATCAGCACTTCGCGACCGACCAGCAGGATCGCGGCCCAGACCGGCAGGCTGCCCCACCACGGGATCGCGTAATCCACTTGGTCGCGCGCGAGCAGCACGGGGTGCCGCGTCATCCAGAAGATCGGGATCAAGGTCGCGAACAACAGCAGCTTGTCGGCGATGGGGTCCAGCAGCATGCCGAGCTCGCTGATCGTGCCGTAGCGGCGCGCGAGATAGCCGTCAACGAGGTCGGAGAAGGCGGCGATCAGGAAGACGACGAACGCGATGACCTTGGGCCAGTAGCCCGAGATGAACGGCAGCAGCGCGATGACGGGCGTGAGACAGATGCGCGCCAGCGTGATGACGTTGGGGAGCGTCCACCGCATCGAACTGGGTTTCAGCTCAGCGTCTTGAGGACGAGCTTGCTGACCGCCTTCAGAGTATCGAATACGCCATCGCCGCGGACCGCCACGGCCTCATGATAGGGGGCTCTGCCGACCCATTCGTTGCCGACTTTCTCAATGAGGTTCTCGCCGGGATGGGACGAATCGGGCGTCTGCTTTTGCCGCGTCGCGTCCTCGATCGGCCAGCCCGGATTGAGCGAGGCCTGGAGATCCTTGATCGGCGCCGCGTTCGGCAGATCGCGCTTGTTGTACTGGATCACGAACGGGATCTTCGTCAGGTCGTAGCCGTACTCCGCCATGTTGTCGTACAGGTTCTGCATCGACTCGACGTTGGCTTCCATGCGCTCGATCTGGCTGTCGGCGACGAAGACGATCCCGTCCACGCCTTTCAGGATGAGCTTGCGGCTCGCGTTGTAATAGACCTGACCGGGCACGGTGTAGAGATGGAAGCGCGTCTTGAACCCGCGGATCGTGCCGAGGTCGACGGGCAGGAAGTCGAAGAACAGCGTGCGCTCGGTTTCGGTTGCGAGCGAAATCATCTTGCCGCGGGTGTTGGGCGAGACCTTCCCGTAGATGTGCTCCAGGTTGGTCGTCTTGCCACCCAGACCGGGGCCGTAGTAGACGAGCTTGCAGTTGATCTCGCGGGACGCGTAGTTGATCATCGACATGGGCGCGTCCCTCTAACCGAAGAGTTTGTCAATTTCGTCCTCTGCGCCTTCGAGCAAGCCTTTCTGCTGCGCACCGGCTTGGCCCGTTCCCACGCGATTGAACATCTCCTCGAAGACCTTGTTCAGCTCCCCGACGACCGTCCGCGCTTTGAGCTTGACGAGTCCGAGCGTCGCGCGCTGATCGAACAGCACGACGAGAATCACGCGCTTCGCCACGTCGGCGAGGTACATCGATTCCTTTTCCCCCTGATGCACCAGCGACGCGAATTCCGCCTCGCCGATCATTTTGGCGAGCTGGTCGTTGGCGCTGAAGTCGGCGGCCGTAAGCGAGGCGAACGCGGTGGGATCGAACTGCGGCGTCTCGCCCACGGTGGCAACGAGCTGGCCGTTACGGTCGACCAGCAGCGCGCACCGGGCGTTCGAGTCGCGCAGGAACGCCTGCAGATGCGTCTGGATTTGCTTGAAATCGTTCTCGTTGAAAGACCAGCTTGCAGCCCCGGCCATGCGCCTCCTTGGGGGTCGGGTGTCAGTCGGTCTCGGACATCTCGCGACGCGCCGCCAGGGCCTGCGCGATCGTCACCGCATCGGCGTATTCGAGGTCGCCACCCACCGGCAAGCCGCGCGCGATCCGCGTGATCCGAACCCCGCTGGGCTTCAGCACCTGCTGGAGGTACGTCGCGGTCGCTTCCCCCTCCATCGAGGGATTGGTCGCCACGATCACCTCACGAACCTCTGAGCCGTTGGCCAATCGCGCAAGCAGCCGGTCCACATGCAGATCGTCGGGTCCGACACCGTCGAGCGGTGAGATCCGACCGCCCAGCACGTGGTAGCGCCCCCGGTACCGCCCGGCCCGCTCGATCGCCCCCACATCGCCCGACTCTTCGACCACGCACAGGAGGGCCGCATCGCGCCGCGGGTCCGCGCAAATCGGGCATGGATCGTCGTCCGCGAGGTTGCCGCAGATCCCGCACGCCATGACCTTGCCCCGAACCCGCCGGATGGCCTCCGCCAACCGTTCCGCGGTTTCCGCGGGCTGCTTCAGCAAATGGAACGTGAGCCGTTGGGCCGTCTTCCGCCCGATGCCGGGGAGCTTGGCGAGCTCCGCCACGAGCTCCTCGATGGCGGACATGGGAGGGGCCTACAGCGGGAGCTGAAACGGGAACGGCAGCCCCGACGCCAGCTTCCGCACCTCGGCCTGATACAGCTCGGCCGCGCGCTTCTGCGCCTCCGCCACCGCCGCCAGCACGAGATCTTCGAGCATCTCGACGTCGCCCTGCTTGACGGCCTCAGGGTCGATCTTGATGCCGCGAATGTGGCCGCGGCCGTCGACCGTGGCCTGCACCATGCCGCCGCCGGCCGACACCGTCAACGTCTGCTGCGCTAGCTGCGTCTGGATCTCGGTAAGCCGCCCCTGCATCTGCTGGGAGAGCTGGAGCAGGCTAGATAAATCCGCCATGCGTCGAAAGTTACACGGCTGGCACTCGATAGCAAGCTACTCGAGAAGCTCCAAATCGAGCGCGTCTACCGCCGCGCTGAGCGTCGGATCTTTCGCCCGGAGGCTCTTCAATCGCTCCGCATTAGCTCCCTCGGCCGTGAGCCGTGCGGGTGGAGCGGCCGATGTGATTGCCTTGGCGTCCGACTCCACGACTTTGATACGGGGGGCCTCGCTGACAAACCGGCCGAGACTCTGGGCAATCGTCTCGCGCTGTCGCTCGAGTCCCTCGGCATGCACCGCGTGCGCCGGACGGAGACTCACGATCCGGCCTTCGACGGCGACGACCTCCGCCTCGGCGAGCAGACTCCCGAGCATCGGTGTCTTGCCGCGCGCGTCGGCTACGACGTCGGCCCAAACGGAGCGGACGTTGTCGAGGGTGGGCTCGAGCTTTTGACCAGTCGTGCGGTCGGACGGGCGGACCGGCGGACGGGCAGCTTCGGCGGTTATCGGCACGGGTGTCGGCGGTGTTGACTGGCCGTCTGGCCGTCTGCCCGTCTGCCCGTCGCTCTTGAGCGCATCAATGACCTCCGACAATTCCACGGTCCTATCCAACATCACCCACCTCAGGAGCAAGACCTCGACGAGCAACCGGGTCTGGGCGCTGCGGCTGAGCCGTTCCTCCGACTCGCTGAGGATCGTGAGCAGCCGAACGACGTCTCCCGGGCGAATTTGCGCCGCGTACTGCCGCACGACGGACAGCAATCCTTCAGTCAGCCCTTCCGGCTGGCCACCGACGCCCACCAGCATCAGGGCACGCAACGCTTCGGCGGCGCCGTTGACGAATTCGCCGAGGTCGGCGCCCGCCTCGAGCACGCGCTCGATGAGCGGGAAGACCGCGGCGGCGTCGTGCGCTACGATGGCACGCAGCATCTCGGCGTAGAGCTCGTCGGGGATCAGGCCAAGCACCTCGCGCACGCGCGCGGCGGTGACCGGTCCCTCGCCGAACGAGAGCACCTGGTCGAGCAGCGAGAGGGCGTCGCGCATCCCGCCGTTGGCGCTCCGCGCGATCAGATGAAGCGCGTCATCCTGCAGGTCGAGCCGCTCGGCTTCCGCGACTTCGCGCAGCCGGGCCACGATGGCATGCGGTCCGATGCGGCGGAAATCGAAGCGCTGCAGGCGCGAGAGAATCGGTGCCGCCGTGTTGGCGATTTTCTGCGGCTCAGTCGTTGCGAATACGAAGACGACGCGCGGCGGCGGCTCCTCGAGAATCTTGAGCAGCGCGTTCCAGGCCTCACGCGTCAGCATGTGCGCTTCGTCGACGATGTAAACCTTGGAGCCCTGGTCCGTGCTCGCCGCGTACATCGCGCGCTCGCGGAGGTCGCGCGCGTCATCGACGCCGCGGTTCGATGCCGCGTCGAGCTCGACCACGTCGAGATTCGCGGCTCCCGTCCAGATGCGCTTGCAGGAGTCGCAATCGCCGCACGGCTCGCCGGTCGGGCCGCGCCGCTCGCAGTTCAACGCCATCGCCAGGACGCGGGCGGCCGTCGTCTTCCCCACGCCTCTGGGCCCGGCGAACAGATAGCCGTGCGCGACCCGTCCTTGCGCGACGGCGCCGCGGAGCGCCGCAGCGACGTGGTCCTGCGCGATCAAGTCGGCGAATTGCTTCGGGCGATACTTGCGGGCGAGGGCGATCATGCGAATCAAATCTAGCCGTTTGGCGGTTTGGCGGTTCGGCGGTTTGAAGACGATTACCCGCCGCTTAACCGCTCAGCCGCTCGATGTGAGTTGCCCCAGGCACCCCGCAACGAATCCCGACATCGTTTAGCGCTGCTCCCTGCGGGGGCCTGACGCGGTTCACGAGCGGAAAGCCTGCGGACCTGGGGCCTCGAAATGTAGAATGTCCTACGCCCAATAATCAATGAGCATTGGTTATCGGAGATTGGACATTCCGCGTCAGCGGCAGTCCACTCGGCCTGGTGATGCGCGCGGGGGCACCGTCACCGTGAGATACTGCCGCATGCCATTGGCGATGACGGCGAGGCTGGTCGTCCCTGCCTGATCAGGCTTAAGCTGCACGCTCCCCGCCACGCTGTCTTGTGTCACGCCGACCACGCGGAAGATGCGCGCGTCCGCCACGGCGGCGCGCAGGCCAAGGAGCGGGGTGGAATTCGCGAAGCCATCCTGCGCGGCGACGCGCAATACGACGATCGAATCGGGGCGAATCGCGAAGTGCCCGGCCACGCTCGCCTGCCCGCACATGACGACGAGCTGCGTGGCCGGGCCGGCCGCGACGTTGAACGCGACCTGCTTTTCGACGACGCCGACGGACGCGATGACGGTGGCCGATCCCACCCGCTCGCCGAGCGTTACGCCGGCGCGGGCCTGGCCAAGCGCATCGGTCATCGCGCTGGTGGGAGTGACGCGCGCGTTGATGCCGGTGAACGCGACCGCCTGGCGCGGCAGCACCGCGCCGCTCGAGTCGCGCGCCTCGAAGAGCACCGGTCGCGGCAACTGGCTGCCCGCGGTGCCGCGCTGGCCGCCGCCGGAGATGAAGCCGGACCGCGCCGCGGAAGCCATGAGCGCTGGTGGAGGTGCCGGCGGTTGTGGAGACGGTCGAGGCGCCACGGGAGCGGGCGGCGGCGGCGCCGGCCGCACGGGCGCCGCACGTGTGACCGGCACCGCGCGCTTCCTGTTGCCTCTGCGAGCGCAGTCATCGACGGCGGCCAGCATCGCGGGATCGGCGCCCATCAGCCGGAGATCGTTCTTGTCACGCGCCGTCGGCTCGAACGTCAGGCAGTTGCGCCGAACGAGCTGCGCCAGCTCACCCGACGATATGTCGCTGCCCGACAGCAGGCGCACGAGATCGCTCTTACGCAGCGGCGCGCTGCCGTTGCCTTGCAGCAAGAGCGCTGCGAGCAGCAGGAGGCTCATGGCCGCTGGCATCTCGAATCGTCGAAGCGGCGGGAGACCGAATCGACGGAGGCCCACAGCGCCTGATCGCGCGCCACACGCGGCGGATCGAACGACGCCATTCGCGCTTTCCGTTCCGTGTTGTAGCTGATCCAGAGATTCTCGATCGCGACCAGTCCGTTCGCCAGGCCGCCGCAATCCATCCGGCCGTTCGCGAACAGCGCTGCGCGGTCCTGGAAATTGCGGACCATGCGCGTGAGTGAATCGCTCAGGCGATCGAAGCGGTCGAACGGCGAGGCAACCGTGATCGGCGGCGGCGGCGGGATCGGCTGCGTGATCTCGGACGGCGCGGCAACCGGTGACGGCCGCGGCGAGGTACGCCGCGTGGCGGGCGGCGGCGGCGCCGCCTTGCGTGACGTAATCTTCGAGACCAGCTGCTTCGCGCGGTCGAGCAGTCCCGCCCATGGCGGCGGCACCGCCGGATTGCGCAGCGCGAAATACCAGTACGCTCCCGCGCCGAGCCCGCCGATGATGAGCAGCAGCAGGATGCGCTTGCCCCACACGCCCCCACCCCCACCCCGCCGACGGCCGCGCCGGACGCCCCTGGATGGCGTCTTCTTTTTCTCGACGTCCTGGTCGAGCAACCGAAACTTCGGGCTCGACGTCCGACGTGGCGCGGCGGGCGGCGCGGCCGGGGAAAGCGGCGCGACTCCGCGCGATACTTCTTCGGGCGCGACTTCCCACGGGATGCCGTCCGATGTGCGCTGCATCCCGGCCGGCGGTGGTGGCGCGGGACGCGGCGGAGGAGGAGGCGGTGGCTGCGGTGGCGCCGGCTCTTCCGGCACGAACACCGGCGCCGCGGGCCGCGTCTTCGACGCCCTCGGCGGCGGTGGTGCGGGCGGGGGCAGGGGGGGCGGCGGAGCAATGGGAACGGGCGCCGGCGCAGGCTCGTCGTCGGCGCTCGACTTGATGACCGGAATGTCGTCGGCCGAGGAGCGCATGACGCGGAAGCCGCGATCCTTGGCGGCCGGGCGTTCCTCTGTCTTCCGCGGCGGCGGAGCTTCGACCTCTTCTGGTTCCTCGTCTTTGGGCAGCGGCGGCGGCGGCGGCGCGGGCGGCTCGGGCGGCTTGGGCTTCGGACCCGTCAGCGTCGGCCCGTACGGCTTGTAATTCCGCCACGTGATGAACGACCGCTTCTTGCCGTCCGGTTTGATCGATTCGGGCTGCAGCAGCTCGTAAAACGGCAGCGGCACCTTGTTCCAGTCGGCGGTCTTGTTCGAGCGGAAGAAGCGACCCGTCACGCCGCCCGCTTCGGCGGCGACCAGAACCGCCACATGCCAAGGATCGGTGAAGTACTTATCGTGTGTCTCGACGTCGTGCGCCGTGAGAAACCCGCCCTGCCCTGGATGGCTGTGATACCAGCCGAGCAGGTTCGCATGCGCCTTCGTGAGCTGTTCCTGCATGCGATCCCACAACCGCCCCACGACCACTTCGGTTTTGTCGCCGTAGATCGGCTGGCTCAGCTTCAGCGTCTTGTCGATGACGACGTACAGCACACCGGTTTCCGGATCGCGATACACGTCGCCGATCAGAAAACCGAAGATCGCCTGCGTCGGCGAGCTCTTGAGGTGGTCCTGCAGCGCGATGACCGCTTCCTGCTGAAAGAAGATCGGATACGGAGAGCGGCTCGACGGGCGACCCGGGCTCGTGGTGCCGGGCGCGGCGGGCGGATTCCACAGGATCGCCCGCTCGAGCGGCATCGCTTGCGACGTCGGTTCGGGCCGTGGACTCATCGCAGCGTGTCCAGGACGATGCGGGCCGCGCGTTCGACGTCGGCGCGCGTCACGTCGAGATGCATGACCGCCCGCAGCCGCTGCGGTCCGTAGGCCGACATCCGCACGCCCGCCTTCGCGAGCCGGGTCGAAGCCGCCTGCGCGTCGCTCGCGAGATCGACCATGACGATGTTGCTGTCGGGCTCGATTGGTCGGACCGTGGGACCGTCCGACAGGATTTCGGCGAATCGTTTCGCGTTCGCGTGGTCTTCGCTGATGCGGTCGAGATTATGGTCGAGCGCGTACAGTCCCGCCGCGGCGAGAATGCCCGATTGCCGCATGCCGCCGCCCAGTCGCTTGCGAATCTCCCACGCCCGCGCGCGTTGGGCCTTCCGAAATCCGAGGCACGAGCCGACCGGGCAGCCGAGGCCCTTGGAGATGCTGACCATGACGGTGTCGACACCCTGCGTGAGCCGCGCCGGCTTCACGCCGGCGGAGGCCGCGGCATTCCAGAGGCGCGCCCCGTCGAGATGCACGCGCAGACCGGCGTCCCGCGCCGTGCGCACGAGCGCCTGCATTGCGTCCGGAGCGAGCACCCGCCCGCCCGCCAGGTTGTGCGTGTTCTCGAGTGCCAGCGCCGTGACGCGCGGAACGTGCGGCGACGACGGACGGAGCGCACCGCGCACCAGCTCGGCGGTGAGCAGCCCCCCCCCGTCCGGCGTCGCAATCGGGCGGATTTGCGCACCCGACAGCGCCGCGACGCCGGCCATCTCATAATGGATGAGATGCGCGTTCGCTTCGATGAGCAGCTCGGTGCCCGGCTCCGTCACCAGCGCGATGCCCGTCTGATTCGCCTGGCTTCCGGAAGGAAAGAACAAGGCGTCCTCGGTACCGAGCAGCTCCGCGATACGTTCTTCGAGCTTGCGCGTCGTGGGGTCGCCGTCGAGGACGTCGTCACCGACTTCGGCCTCCGCCATCGCGCAGCGCATGCCGGGCGACGGCTTGGTGACGGTATCGGAGCGGAGATCGATCGGCGCGGTGGTCATCCGAGGCGCACGCGTTGCTGGCGGCGCATCCGCATCAAGTCGTACGTCTCCGCCACTTCGCCGCCCAGCAGAAACACGTAGGCCGTGTAGTAGATCCAGAGAATGAAGAGCAGCACGCCGATCAGATTGGCGTCGGTCGCGACGCGATCGAACGTGACGAAACGCGCGACATACAGCGCGTACAGGCGCTTGGCGATCTCGAACGCGACGGCGCAGAACAGCGACGCCACCACGCTCGTGCGCCAGTAGATCCGCCGGCTCGGCAAGAACTTGAAGATCACGAAGAAGAGCAGCGTGCTGAACACCAGGGAGCCGAGCTGCGCGGCAACGCCGCGGCCGCTGGACGCGAAGGCGTTCGCGAGGAACAGCGCCCCCGCGACGAAAACCATGGCGAGATCCGTGAGCTTGGCCAGCGGCCAGGATCGGTTCTCCTCCGTGTCAAAGACCTCGTTCAGGGCAGCCCGCAACCCCCCGAACATACGAGTCGAGAACCAGAGAAACAGGGGCGCGGCGAGCAGCGTGAGGTGCCCCCGTCGCGCGACGAGGTTGCCGAGCGCCCGCTCGATGAAGCCGAAGGTGCCGTTTTCCCCGCCGCTCGCGTCCGGCAGAAAGCGCTGCAGCAGCTCGTGGACGCTGAGCTGGTGGATGGCGAGCTGATACTGGACGAGGTAGCCGACGACCGCGAGGACGAGGCCGACGAAGGGAATGGCGGTGAGGAGAATATCGAACGACAGCGCGCCGGCGAGAAAAGGAATGTTGTCTTCGTAGGCTGCTTCGAGGGTCCGCCGGACGACGCCGGTGACCGTGCGATGCCAGCCGCCCTCACCGTTCACGCGAGGGGCTCGTCCTCCTCCTCCGATGCGGGCGGAGCAGCCGGCCGGGCGGTACGCGCGCGGCGCCGGCGCGCCGTGTCCAGCCGGCGGCGCAGTTGCTCACGCGTCGAAATCTCCGGCTCCTCGTCGGCGTCTTCCGCCTCCGCCGCTTCCTCGTCGGCTTCGTCCGCGGCTTCCTTCAGCAACCCGCGCACCTCGTCCACCTTGTCTTCGGCCAGCTCCTTCAGGTTGCGCAGGCCTTTCGAGACTTTGCGGCGCGTGCTTTCGCCGCCCTCGGTCGGCGCGAACACGAAGCCCGCCACGGCACCCAGCACGATCCCGAACAGGAACGCGCCGAACCCTCCCCCTCCACTGCGCTCGCTCATTCGCCTGCCTCCGCGTCATCCGGCGCCGACACCAGGGCCGCGCGCGGCGCGGCGTGGGAGTCGAGCTTGGGCTTCACATACTTGTCCGTCGCGGCGCGCGTCCCCTTCACGCGCAGCTGCTCGAACAGGAACGCGAACGTCTTCTCGAGATCGGCGCCGATCCTCGCCCGCACGTCTTCCGGCAAGTCCCAGAACCGGCGCTTGAACGGGCCGATCGCCTTCTTGCGGCTCTTGTACAGGAACTGTTCCTCGCTGTCGCCCTTCTTCCACTCCTCTTTCGCCTCGGTCTTCACCCACTCGTTCACTTCACGCTTCAGATCCTTGGGCAGCGCGGGGTGATCCATGACGATGGTCTGGAAGTTCGTCGCTAGGTGAATCTCGACCGCTTCGCACTGCGGGAATTGCGAGAACGCTTCCTGGGGCAGCGTCGAGGCGCCGTGCTGCACCGCGCCACCAAGCCCGTACTTCGTGCGGGCATCGATCGACAGCGCCTTCAGCGCCTGGAGGTCGAGCTGCACCTTGGCGATCGAGCCGTCGGGCAGTACGACGCCGCCGTGACTCGTGCCCGTCTGGACCGAGATCTTCGAAATCCCGGGACCGGTGCCGAGCTGTTTGAGGGTCCGCACGTAGCCGTCCATGAACGCCTTCAGCTCGTGCACGTCGCTGTTCTTTCCACCCACCTCGCCGATCTCGGCGCCGACGGAGACGGTCACACCGTCGGGCTCGCGATCGCGGATGAACTTGGTCAGCTCCGCCGCGCGCTCGTAGTTGGTCCGCTGCTGCTCGTCGAGATTCGGCTTGGAGAGATCGACCAGCGTCGACGTATCGACGTCGATGTTGTAGAAGCCGGCGTGGATCTCTTCTTCGATCAGCGCCCGCAGCGCCTTCAGCTCGGCGTCGGCGTCGGCCGCGTACTTCTTCGCGTTGACCTGAACGTGGTCGCCCTGAATGAACAACGGCCCGACGAATCCTTCGCGCAGCGCCGCCGCCGTCATCACCGCGACGTACTCGGCGGGCCGCTGGTCGGTATAGGCGATTTCGCTGCGGGCGATCTCGCAAATGATGGCGCCCGCATCGAGCCGCTTCGCGGCGCGGAAGATCGCGCGGCCGGTATCGTAGGACAGGATCCGGACGTTCATCGCGGGCGTCGTGAACGGCGGCACTTCGCCGCGGCCGCGGGCCATGTAGAGGTCGTGGATCGACGCGGGCCGCACACCGGCCTTTTGCCCCATCTCCCAGATCATCCACCGCGCGTGCGCTTTCTCGTCCTCGGCGCCGAAGACAGCCTTGCGGACGAGCGCGTCGATGTTGGCGTTTTCTTTGACCATGCGGCGGAATTTACGCCCCGGGTAGGTCGATAACCAGCCCGTCGTACGCCGGCGCGATGCCTGGCGGAAGCTGCGCCACGAGCGCGGCGTGCGTGTACTCGTGCGTGAGATGCGTGAAGAACGTCCGGCGCGGGCCGATCCGCTGCGCCGCGGCAATCGCTTCGGGAATGGAGAGGTGGAGCGGATGCGGCCGCGGCAACAGCGCGTTGAGCACGAGGACATCGAGGCCCGCGAGGGCCCTCGCCACGTCGTCGGGAATCGTCTTGACGTCGGTCAGATACGCGACGCCACCGACGCGATATCCCATCACCCGGTGCGCACCGTGCGGCAGCGCGAGCGGCAGGACGGGCACACCGGCGATCGTCACGGGGACGCCGGGCTCGAGCACGTGCGGCGCCAATTCCGGCTTGCTCGTCCCCGCCGGCACGACGATCGAGGGATCGAAGATGTAGGGGAACTTGGCCGCGAGCTCCGCCACGGTGGCGCGCGAGCCGTACGCGGGAAGCATCGCGGCCTGCCGCACGGAGAGGGCGCGGAGATCGTCAATGCCGTGGACGTGATCGGCGTGCGCATGCGTGAACAGAACCGCGTCGATGTGGTCCACGTCGGCCGCGACGAGCTGCAGGCGCAGCTCGGGCGGCGTGTCGATCAGGAAGCGTTTGCCCTGCGATTCGATCAGTGCCGCGGTGCGGGTGCGACGGTCGCGCGGGTCGGGGGACGTGCAGGTGGGGCAACGGCAACCGATCTGCGGCACGCCGAACGACGTGCCGGTGCCGAGAAAGGTCAGCCGCACGTCACACGACCTCGACCTTGATGAGGTTGGTGCTGCCCGAGACGTCCCACGGCACGCCCGCGGTCATGACGATGCAGTCGCCCTGCGTCGCGTACTGCCGCTTGAGGATGAGGTCGCGCACGACGGTCAGCATCGCGTCGTAGCCGGGCACGCGATCGACGAGGACGGGGATGACCCCCCAGACCAGCGCGAGCTGCCGATACGTCGCCGCCTCGGTCGTCACGGCGAGAATCGGTACCGGTGGCCTGAGCGCGGCAACTTTGCGAGCGGTGAAGCCGCCCTTGGTGAGCGTCACGATGAGCGGCGTCTTCAACATCCGCGCGACGGCGTGAGTGCCCCACGCAATCGCGTCCTCGGTGTGCACCGCCTCCCCCGCCATGCGGCGTTCTTCCCGCTGGCGCAGCGGGTGGCGCTCCATCTCACGAATGATGCGATCCATCGCGCGCACGGCCTCGACCGGGTATTGGCCGACGGCCGTTTCCGCCGAGAGCATCACCGCGTCCGTGCCGTCGAGGATCGCGTTGGCGACGTCGGACGCCTCGGCACGCGTCGGTCGTGGGTTCTGTACCATCGACTCGAGCATCTGCGTCGCCGTGATCACCGGCTTGCCCAGGTGGTTGGCTTCGCTGATGAGCCGTTTCTGCACGAGCGGCACCTGCTCGAACGGCAGCTCGACGCCGAGATCGCCCCGCGCCACCATGACGGCATCCGAGACTCCGACGATCCGGGTGAGCGATTCGAGTGCCGTCGCCTTTTCGATCTTGGCCACGATCTTGATCGTGGCCGGCACCAGCTTGCGCAGCTCTTCGATGTCCTCCGCCCGGCGCACGAATGAGAGCGCCAGGTAGTCGACGCCGTGCTTCACCGCGTCGACAACGTCCTCCCGGTCCTTGTCCGTGAGCGCCGGCGCCGACACATGGACGTCGGGCAGGTTCATGCCTTTGTGCGCCGTGAGGATCCCGCCGTCCACCACCCGGCCGCGCACGCGGGGCGGATCGATGCTCGTGACTTCGACCGATAGCAGCCCGTCGTTGAGCAGAATTCGCGAGCCGACCCGGGCGTCAGTAGCTAGCCCCTCGTAAGTCGTCGGCAGCTCATCGCCGCGGGCGACTCCCTCGGGGGCAAACACGATCTGCTGACCCGCGGTGAGCTCGCGCGGCTCGGGCAGGTCGCCGACACGGATGCGCGGACCCTGCAGATCGAGCAGCACGGCGATCGGCAAGTCGGCGTTGGCCGCGACACGCCGTGCAGCCGCAATCCACTGTCCGCGCAGCTCCGCGGAGCCGTGCGACGCGTTGACGCGCAGGACGTTGGCACCCGCCTGCAGCAGCGCGCCGATCGCGGCCTCATTGGCGGTCGCGGGACCCAAGGTTGCGACGATTTTGGTGCGACGGATCTGCGGGACTCCGTTCGAACGATTATCCACAAATGCACGCGCTCTTTGAGATGTGGAAAACTAGGTAGAGTGAGACGGTCTGTCCGGCACGCCTGCCGGGGGCAGGCCGAAAGATTCGCACATCCGTATACGCGCTCAGCGCACGACCTCGAGCGACTTCTGCTCCAATCTCGCCTTGAGCTCCTGGAGGGTGTGGACGGTGCGCGCCATTGCCGATGCGGGCATACCCTCGATCGTGCGGGCGGCCAGGCGCCGCTCCAGCTGTCCCACGCGCAGCAGCACTTCCAATCCGTGCCGGGTGAGGGTGACTCGTACCCCCCTGTCGTCGTCTGGGTCAGTGTTCGTCTCGAGCAGGCCTTTGGCCTCGAGCCGCTGCACGAACGTGGTGGCGGCCGCGCGTGAGACCCCGAGCTCGGTCGCCACGTCGCTCGGCCGCGCGCCGTCGGGCCCGCCCAGATCGACGGCGGCCATGACGGCATGCGCGCGCTTGGACAGGCCGAAGCTCTTGTAGGCGCGATTGCCGGCCCGCTCGATCGCGTGATAGGCCGCGACCACGGCGTCGGTCAGCTGCAGCGCCAACTCGGAGCGATCCGACATATAGTTAACATGTTGATAGTTAACATACTAAATATTTTACCGCAGGCAAGATCTGCTGTTTTTAGGGAGCGGGGGCGGGAGCGGGAGGGGAACCTCAGCAGGTTTCCGACCAGTCGACTCTCGACTCCTTCTTGCAACGGAGGCATTTGAGCGATTCCGGTTTGCCGCTGAAATCTTGCCGCTCCTGGCAATGGGGACAGACCGCGTACGTCGTGGTGACCTCCTCCCCTTCCCTGCCGCCGAGGGTGGGGCGGAGCAGGCCGGTTCGAACGACGATGCTCCAGTGGTCGGGCGGCGTCTCGCGCACGGCGACGTCGATGCGACTCACGCGCACGGGCTTCTTGCGAACCTCGAGGACGACTTTGCCGTCGGCCGTCTCGTCGACGATCGGATACCAGGCGCCGCGACGCAGCACATCGGCGACGTTGTCGAGGCAGCGGGCCCAGCCGCGAGGGGATTCAGAAGATGCCATGGGAGCGCCAATCTAGCACATCCCGCTAAATTGCGTTATGCGCACGATCGGTACGATCACTCGGCTCCAGATTCAGCGCGGCTCGCTGAAACGCGGCGAGAAGCCCACACGCGTATACGATCCCAGTCCCCTGCTCTCCGTCCCGGCGCTAAACGTCACCCCTGACGGCGCATTGGGCGGCACGCCCGACGGCACGTGGATCGTGGATGTGCACCACCGGGATCATCCCCTGACCAAGAACGAGGATGGTTTGCACGGCATCTCGCTCGGGTTCACGTCGCACTACAGCGCGATGCGGGCGCACTTCGGCGAAAAGCTCGAGGTGGGCTGCGCCGGAGAGAATATCATTGCCACCGCCGACCGCCGCTTCAGTTACGACGACCTTGCGGGCGGCGTCGCGATTCTCTCACCGGACGGCCAGGAGCGGGTGCGGCTCAAGGTTCTGCAGGTCGCACATCCATGCCGCCCGTTCACCGGCTGGGCGTTAGGGGAGACAGTAGAGCCCGAAGAGCTGAAAAAGCATCTGCAGTTTCTCGATAATGGCATGCGTGGGTTTTACTGCACTGGTGAAGGGACCGGGACCGTGAGCTTGGGCGATCAGGTCGCGCTGATCTAAACGACGAGGGGTGAGCCGATGTTTGCTCACCCCTCGCTCCTCATCGCCCCTCAGCCGCTCGGCGTCTAGGACAACTCGTCCCACGCCATCGCCGCCGTCTTCTTGCAGCGATCGCACGTCATCTCATTCGTCCGCGCTTCGATGCCCTGCCGGTGACGGCAGGCGGGGCAGACGGCGTATGTCAACGGGAAGATGCGGCCGAGGCGTTCGATCACCCGCGGCTCGCACCGCACGATCGTCCACCGCTCCGGTGGATGATAGCGGATCTCGAGGAACCGGCGATCGACCGGTACGTTGTGCCGGTTGACGTCGAGGACGACGATGTTGCTCGAAGAGATGCGGACGACGGGGTACCACGCACCGCGCCGCAAGGTATGCGCGCCGGCCGGGCCGACGCGCGCCCAGCCTTTCACCTGCAGCCGCGTGGGCGTGACCATCCGATTGCTGCTTTCCATGGCCTCTAGACTACCCTCATAGTCAAGGGACCGTCGTGACTGGAGTCACAGCGAGCAGGGTCGTGCTTGGATCATCCGCATTCTGAGAAGCCGCAGACGTGACATTTCGCACATCCCTCGATGAACGCCAGCTGCGAGCCACAATCGGGGCATGCACCGATGAAATCTTGCTCCGGACCCCGCGTCAAGCGCAAGGCGGCGTCGCCGACCGGCCCCCGAACGACCTCGGGCGTCGCCGGGGCGGCGGACCTGGGAGTCTCGAGCAGGTCCTGCTGCACGCCCTGCTTCTCCTGCATCCACTTTTCGATCGCAATGCCGATAGCGTCGGGCACGGACATCACTTTGTTCGGCCCGAGGCCCACCGCGCGGTCGGACGAGATGCCGCGGAGCTGCCGGTAGATCTCCGGCAACGGCACACCGGACCGGAGCGCGAGGGAAATCAGCCGGCCAATCGCCTCGACGTCCGCCATCAACGCCCCGCCCGCCTTGCCGAGTGACATGAAGACCTCGAACGGCTGGCCCTTGTCGTCCTCGGTGATCGTCACGTACATCGTGCCGAGCGGCGACTCGATGCGGCGCGTCGACCCCTTGAGGAGATCCGGCCGCGAGCGCTTCGCGCGCCGCTGCAGATTCTCCGCCTCGACGTCGTGCAGCCGGTCGCGGGTGCGGCCCAGCTCGGTCTCCAGCTCCGCAATACGGCTGAGCGCCTCGGCGAGCGCGTCCTTCCCTGCCTCGGCGGTCGTGTCCTGCACCTTCTTGGCGGTGGCGCCCGTCGACAGCACCTGATTTTCGCGCGCGCCGTCGCGGTACACCGTCACGCCTTTGCAGCCCAGCTGGTAGGCGTAGCGGTAGATCCGCTCGACGTACTCCTCGGTCGCATCGTGTCCGAAGTTGCAGGTCTTCGAGATCGCCGAGTCGGTGAACGCCTGGAAGGCGGCCTGCATCTGGATGTGCCATTCCGGCGTCACGTCGTGTGCCGTCACGAACACCTTCTGCCACTTCTCCGGCACGGCATCGAAGTGAATGTGACCGGCTTCGGCGATCTGCTTCATCAGGTCGTCCGAGTACCAGCCTTCGCGCTGCGCGATGGCGACGAAGTCCTCATTCACGTCGGGCATCAGCACGCCGGCCTGATTGCGCATGAACGCGACGGCGAAGAGCGGCTCGATTCCCGACGAGCAGCCGGCGATGATGGAGATCGTGCCCGTCGGCGCGACCGTCGTGAGATTACAATTGCGCAGCTTCCGCATCGGGCGGATGCGCTCGCCGCGCGCGTCCTTGGCGCACGTCGCATCGGGTCCCCAGATGGACCGCTCCCACTCGGCGAACGTCCCGCGCTGCTCCGCCAGCTTCTCGGAGGCAACCTTGGACTCCTCGTCGATGAACTGCATGAGCTTGCGGCCGAGCGCGACGCCGGCATCCGAGTTGTAGGGGATGCCGAGCCGCACGAGCAGGTCTGCCCACCCCATGATGCCGAGGCCGACGCGGCGGATCCGCTTCGCCAGGTCGTCGATCTCCTCGAGCGGGTACTTGTTCGCGTCGATGACGTTGTCGAGGAAGTGCGTGCAGAGGTGCACCGCCGTGCGCAGGCGATCCCAGTCGACCTGGCCGTCCTGCACGAACAGCCCGACGTTGATCGACCCGAGGTTGCAAACGTCGTACGGGAGGAGCGGCTGCTCGCCGCACGGGTTCGTGGCCTCGTAGCTGCCGAGCTGCGGCACCGGGTTGTAGTGGTTCGCGCGGTCGATGTAGAACACGCCGGGCTCACCCGTCTTCCAGGCACCGTGCACGATCTGCTTGAAGACTTCGCGCGCATCGAGCTGCCCGAGGACCTTGCCGGTCCGGGGGTGGATCAGGTCGTACGACTTTCCCGCCTCGAGGGCGAGCATGAATGCGTCGGTGACCGCGACCGAAATGTTGAAATTCGTGACCTGGGTCAGGTCGTCCTTGCAGTGGATAAAGTCCATGATGTCGGGGTGGTCGACGCGCAGGATGCCCATGTTGGCACCGCGGCGCGTGCCGCCCTGCTTCACGACGTCGGTGGAGGCGTCGTACAGCTTCATGAACGAGACGGGACCTGACGCGACCCCCATGGTCGACCGCACCACGTCGTTCTTGGGGCGCAACCGCGAGAAGGAGAACCCGGTGCCGCCCCCCGACTGATGGACGAGCGCCATGGCGCGCAGCGTGTCGTAGATCCCGGAGCGGCCATTGGAGAGGGCGTCCTCGACCGGCAGCACGAAACAGGCGGACAACTGCCCCAGGGGCCGCCCCGCGTTCATCAGGGTGGGCGAGTTGGGCATCCACACCCGGGTCGCCATCAGCTCGAAGAACGTCTCCGCCAGGCTTCCCACCGCGCGGGCGGAAGCGCCATAGGCCCCGTCGGGTGCCGCGATGGTCCGGGCGACCCGCAGGAACAGGTCCTCCGGCTTCTCCACCGGCTTGCCCTGATCGTCCTTCACGAGGTAGCGGCGTTCCAATACCGTGAGCGCGTTGGCGTTCAGGTCGAGCGAATGAGACGGACGGGCGTCAGATGCAGTCATGCGAATCTCACGGCGAGTCGAGGTGAATTTTGGAAGTTAACGGAACGTGAGGGCCCAAGGTAGACTTGCGTCTCGCTCGCATCAAGACTCGAAATGGGTCGCGTCACTCCCGCACTTCCGAGTATTAACATCACAAACTTGTTCGCTCGACGGGATAGGCACCGCTCCGGTGTCGCGCGGCCTGCTCGACGTAGTGCTCCCACGTTCCGCGAATTCTGGCGCGCAGACCATCATCCACGTGACGCACGACACGCGCCGGCACGCCCATCACGAGCGAGCCCGGCGGGATCACCATGCCTTCGCGCACGACGGCCCCCGCGGCGATCACGCTGCCCGTCCCCACGCGCACGTCGTTCAAGAGAATCGACCCCATGCCGATGAGGCACTCGTCCTCCACCACGCAGCCGTGGAGGATCGCGCGATGCCCCACGCCTACCCGCGCGCCGATCAGCGCCGGCTTGCCTTCGTCCACGTGCACGATGGTGGCGTCCTGGAGGTTGGTCGCCTCGCCGATCACGATCGGTGCCATGTCGCCGCGCAGCACGGCATGGTACCACACGCTGGACCGGGGTCCCAGCATCACGTCGCCGAGCACGACGGCGCCCGGTGCAATAAACGCGGAGGGATCGACGCGGGGCTTGGGGATTACTGGCGTACCGGCTGGAAGGGCCACTGCACCCACGCTTCGGTCGGCTCACCGTTCTTCTGAGCCGGATTCCAGCGCAGGTTTCTCGCCATATCGAGGGCTTCGTTGTTGAACGTCTCCACGTTGGAAGGCACGAACACGCGCGCTTCCATCGTGGTCCCGTTTCTGGATACGCGGACCAGCAAGATCGCCTGGCGCGGGAAGACGGTCGCGTCCGGCGCCACCGGAATCAGCGTCGGCGACAGCGGCACGGGCCGCGTATCGAAGCAGATGTTGTCCTGGTTGTACGCGGGGCCGAACTGATCGCAGGGGCCGCCCGCGTCGTCGGAGGTTTGCATATCGAGCCGCACGTTGGACGTCTCGCCCGCCGTGATGATCACCTGGCGATCCAGCGTCTGATAGCCCGTCGCGCGCACGGTCAAGCGATGCAGGCCGGGCGGCAGGTCGATCTGGTTGCCGCGGACCGGTTGTCCTTCGATGCTGACGCGGGCGCCCTGCGGCACGTTCTGCAGCACGAGTTTCCCCGGTGTTCCGGGGGCCGGCGGCGGCGGCACCGCCGACGGCGCCGCGTGCGTCGTGTCGCCCGCCTGCTTCGTCGTATCGGCGGCGGCGAGCTTCGTGGTGTCGCGCCCCGCGGGAGTCGAGTCGGCAGGCGTGCCGCTGCCCTTCGCGAAAATCAGACCCTTCTTGTAGGCGTAGAAGCCGCCACCGCCGAAGACCGCGCCGACGATGATCAGCCACACCAGCACCGCGGCGAGCGCGGAGCGACGGGGCGCTTCGCCCGTCAGCGTGGGCGGCACACCGCCCGCCGCGCTGGGCCCCCGCGTCCCGGTCTGGCGCGGCAGCGGCGTGGTCGGCGCCTGCGACATGCGGACGCCCGCCATCGACGTCATCGCCTGCGTGGCATCGGTGGTGAACGAGACCGAGCGGCCGCCTTCGAGCACCGCGACCAGCTCCTCGGCGTTCTGGAAGCGCTGCGCCGGCGTCTTCGCCATCATTTTGCGGATGATCTCGAACAGCTGGCGCTTCTCGGCATTGTCGAGCGGCGGAGTGGGAATCTCCTCCATGATGTGCTTGTAGCCGATGGAGAAGGAATCCTCGCCGTCGAACGGCACGCCGCCGGTCAGGCACTGGTAGCCGACGACGCCGAGCGAGTAGATGTCGCTGCGGCCGTCGAGCGGCTGCGCTTTGGCCTGTTCGGGGCTCATGTAGTGCGGTGTGCCGATCGACATTCCGGTGCCGGTCAACTTGCCGCCGGACGCCGCCTTCGCGATGCCGAAGTCGGTGACCACCGCGTGCCCGTGCTCGTCGAACATGATGTTGTCGGGCTTGATGTCGCGGTGGACAATCTCCTTCTTATGCGCGTACGCCAGCGCGCGCCCGACGTCGGCGAGGATCCGCTTGATCTCGGCCGGCGGCAGGCTGCCGCGCGCGGCGAGAATGGTCGACAGCGGCTTGCCGCGCAGGAACTTCATCACGAAGTAAATCACGCGGCCGGATTTTCCGACGCGGTAGATCGGGATGATGTTCGGGTGTTCGAGCTTCGCGGAGGTACGGGCTTCGCGCTGGAAGCGCTCGACGAACTCCTTGTCGAACGCGAGGGAGAACGGCAGCACTTTGATGGCGACTTCCCGCTCCAGCTCCTTCTCTTTGGCCTTGAAGACGATCGCCATTCCGCCGCGGCCGAGCTCCTCGATGATCTCGTACTCCGCGTCGAGCTCCTTGCGGACCATGTCGATTTCGGTGACTTCCTGCGGCTCGGCGACAGCGCCGACGGGCGTCGTCGCGGTCAGATCGAGGCCGCACGAGTCACAGAACTTCGCAGTGTCCTTGTTCTGGGTGCCACAGCGAGAGCAGTACATCCCGTCTCCGAGGGAGCCGGGCCTAACTTAGGGTTCGTGGGTAGGCCGGTCAACAACTTGGAAGCGTTGTGAGCGCGTCACGCTCGCGCCGCGCGCGGGATCGGTGATCACGACCGAGAGCCGGTAGGTCCCTTTCGACACGTCGCGCAACGCGATGCCACGTTGCACGCGGCTGACGGTGCCCGCGGCCGGGGCATCGAACTCGAGCAAGACGGGCGCGCGACCGCCGCCGAACAGCCGGCCGAGCAATGAGCGGCCGCCTTCCTTCTCCAGTCGCACCACGGTGTGATATGTCGCGCCCGTTGGCAGTCCGTACACCTCGTAGTATAGGCTCACGGTGCTGCCTTCCGGAAAGCGCTGGAGGGGATTCAGCCGCACCGTGTCGCCGGCCGGCGACATCCAGACGAGTCCCGAGCCGTCGCGCCCGACCACGATGTCGCTCACCGAGAACTGGCCCGGCGCGAGCGCGTCCACCGCGACCGGATTGATGATCAGGTCGCCGACGCCCATCGCCGGGCCGAGGCTCCGCACGAGCAAGCGGTAGGCGTAGTGGCCGGGCGGCACCGCGACGGCGAGACTGCCGGTGAGATACGCCGGACCGCGCAGCGCCTGCCGGGCGCCGAACACGCGCACCGTGTCGAGGCTCGCGACGACGTCGCCGGTCGAATCGGAGACGATCAGTCGGAACTCGAGCGGATAGCGTACGCCCGCGCCGCTGGGCACGGATTGCTCGGGCAGGCGCTCGCCGGGAATCGCGAAGACGACGTGCAGCGTCTGGCCGCCCCGCCCCGCGCTGTCGGCACCCACCACGAACTCGCTCGCGGCGACGTCGAGCAGCTGCTGGAATTCGCGCGTGTAGCTGTCGGTCGTCGTGCCGAGCTCGATGTTGTGACGTCCCTGCCGCCGGTCTTGTGCCAGCTCGGGACCGGGTGCGTGCGCCACTCGCGCGACGCGCGAGTACAGTGGGCCGAAGTCGTCGCGCGTCTGGTAGAGCGCCGCGAGCTCGGGATCGATCGACGTGGTCGCGCGCACCGCGCGATTGAAGCCGAGGACGTCGGCGAGGCTCTCGATGAGCTTGAAGTCCTGGACGTCGTCGCGCGCGGCGAAGTGGAAGATCAAGTCGCCGTCACGGCGGTGATACAGCCAGCTCTCATTCGCCGCGCAGCCCTCGCCGTTCGGCTCGGCGCTGCTTTGACAGATGAACTGCGCGCGCTTGTCGGGCTCGCCGTGCCGCAGGTAGATCACGCCCCGGTCGTCGAACTCGGTTTGCGCCGTGCGGTAGACCTCGGTCATGTCGTAGTGCCGGTGCCGGCTGACGAGCCGGAAATTGTGCCGCGCGTAGAACCAGCGGCGATAATGCTCCGCCAGCCTCTCCCCGACGTCGCGGGCCTCGACCGCGTCGCGCCGCGCCCAGAAGCGCTCCAGCCATTGCTGCCGGGCATCGGGGTTGGGCAGACCGTCGAACGCGGTGAGCTCGGACGAGTCGGCGATCCAGGAGAGATCGAGCCGGTAGAGCGTCAGCGCGGCCGCGGACGTCGCCGCATGCGCGCCGGCGAAGTACGCGACCCACCCCTGCCCCGGCTTGTGCGCCAGGTAATAGGAGCGCGCGAGCTCGAGCAATCCGACGCCCGAGTCCCCGCCGATCGCGAGATACGTCGTGAACGCAGCGATGGCGGAGTCGGCCTCACCGGCCTCGCGCTCCACACGCCCGCGCACGAGCTGCACGTCCGGGTGCCGGCCCGCCGGCCCGGCGGCCGCGAGTCGCACCGCATTCAGCGCGACCTCGAGCCGCGGATGGATGCGCTGCGTGAGTGCCGTCGTCGCGAGATCGACGACCGCGGACGCGAACGCGGGATCGGCCTCCGCCGCGCGAGCGAACGCGCGGGCGGCCTTCGACAAATAATCCTTGCCCAGCATCTGCCGGATGTTCTCGATGGCGATGGACGACGATTCGCCGACCGCCAGCTCCGCGAGACCCAGACCGTACCAGGGATAGGGCCAATCGTTCTGCAGCTCGGCGGCCCATTCGAACTCGCCGGCCGCGTCGTCGAAATGCTGCTTGGTCTTCGTGACCTCGCCCAGGTGGTAGCCGATGAAGCCGAGGCGCACATGAATGAGGGGATCGTTCCGGCGTTGTTTCGCGACTTCGATCGTCGCGGCTTCCAGGCGGCGGAGCGCGACGGTGTCGGTGACGGTGGCGAGCGAGTCGCGCAACAACTCGATCGAGGCACGGTCGGCCGGAGACTGGACCAGGGCGGTCAGAAGCAGGAGCACACCCATGCCCCTTCATTATACAGGCGGCCGCCAGGGCGGGACTTGCGAGCTACGTCAGAAGTCTGCCGCGAAGGCGGCGTAGAGCTGCGGGTGACCGGCCACGGGCTGCGCGAGCCCGACGCGCACCTGGAGCGGCAGGTCGTAGCTCACGGTCACATCGCCGACGAGCTCGGCACCCACCGAGCGGAGCCGCGTGAGCCGCGCGCGCTCGCCCACATCCCAGGCGTCGCCGGCGTCGCCGAATACGGCCAGCGACAGTTTGTCGGCGCCCAGCGGCAGGTGACCCAGGGCGTGGCCGATCAGCGCGAGCGGCACGCGATACTCGGCGGTGAGCGTCGCGGCGCGGCGGCCGCGCAGCACGCCGGCGCGGTAGCCGCGCACGGGGAAGCTGCGAAACGTGCCGATCGCCGGACCGTAGCCGAGCTGCAGGGCGCCGGACGACACGCCGCCGACCGAGAGGTGATCGGGAATCTGACCGTCGAGTGCGCCGAGCGCGCCGCGGATGGCGAGCACCGGATATGCGAAGTCGATGCGGGGGCCGAGCCGCAAGTACAAATTGGCGCGCGCGCGCACTTCATTGAGCGAGCGATTCGTCCCCTGCTCCGCCTTGTAGCGATAGAGGAACGATGCGCTGGCCCCGTCCTGCAGCGAGACCGCCAGCGGTGCGGCGACCACTGAGCCGAGCGACAGACTCGCCGACCCGCCGATCCGGTCGCGGTCGTCGCAGCCGATGCAGATGTCCGCGAGGCTCGTGTCGGGAGTCGAGACGAAGCGCCTTCCATCATATTCCGTCGCCAGTCTGAGCGACACGAAGCTGCGCCAGCGGTGAGCGACGATGCTGGCGCCGAGCGCGGCCTCGATGTGATCCTCCGATACTTCATGGCCGGTCGAATCGACGCCGATCAGCGACCAATCGTTGGTCGCGGAGAAATCGAACGTGGGGTCGCCGAGCGCCTGATCGATCAGCGCGAACGCTCCCTCTACGCGCGCCGGCGCGCCCGAGACGAGCCCTTCCGCGAAATAGCTGTAGCGCCCCACCGCGTCCGTGCCGGCGGTCGCCGCGCCGAAAAAGCGGCCGGCCGGCCCGGCATCGATGCCCAGGGGAATCCAGAAGTGCGGGCGGAGCGAGCCCCACGAGGCGTAGCCCGTCTCGCGGATGGCGACGCGTGGCGCGGAGTCGAACGGCGTCGCGGGTTTGGACAACGTCGCGGCAACGGCCTCCGCGCGGGGCGTGACGATACGCAGCTCCCAGCCGTCGTTGCCGGGCGTCGTAAAGAGGATGCGACCGTCCGGGAGAGGCGCGGGCGCGCGTGCCCCGCGCGGCTCCGCCGTGAGTTGCTCGATCCCGGCGCCTTCCCGCCACCGATTGACCTGTGGCAGCCCGCTCGCATCGCTGACGAACAGCACGTCGTCACCGGACCACACCGGATCCGAAATCGCACTGCCATCCGGAGCCTCGGCGAGGACCGTGATGGTCTGCGGTGACGCGAGCGGCCAACGCACCAACGCCCAACCGCCGTTCTGATGACGCGGAGCGACGATCCAGCGACCATCGGGCGATGGCGCGGCCGGTCCCCAGTTCGCCGCGGAATCCATCCGGAGCGCCGGACCGAGCACCACGACGCTCTGACCCCGGCCCAGCTGGAGGATTGACGCAACGCCGCCTCCCGCACGCGGCTCCATGACGCGACCGTCGGTCGTCACGCGCTGCCACGCGTTCCGGGGCGGCGGCGTCCAGCGATAGAGATCGCTCCGCAGTTTCCAGCGGCTGGTGAAATCGAGCTGCGCCACGAGGAGCGTGTCGCCCGCCCAGTCGTAGCTCACCTGGCCGTTCACGGTGTGCGAGCGCAGCTCGCTGAACGTTTGCGGATCCACGACACGCAGCAGCCGCGCGCCGCGGCCATCGTCGTGCACGTAGGCGATCGCGCGACCGTCCGGCGACACGCGGGGCACGGGCTCGCTGCGCAGCTGGCCGACGAGCAATCGGCTGCGCGTGACGAGGGCGCCGGAATCGGCCGCTCCGCTGATCGCGCGCGTCCACGATGCCGTCAGCGCGCGCGGCACGCCGGCATGTCGCAGCGGACGGCCGACGCGAAACGGAATCAGCTGCCCGGCCGATTGCTCCGCAAATCGCGGCACGACGGAGTCGCCTTCAGTCTGCGATAAGAACTCGAAAAACCGGCTGCCATAGGCGTACGGCGCGAGGCCGGAGGGCCAGCGCGTGAAGAGCGTCGCGTCCCACGACGAGCGTGCGTGGCCGTACACCGCGTCTGCCGCCACGAGCTGACGGTGAAACCCGCCCGCCGCGCGTCCTCCCGTCGTGAATCGTGACTCGTAGTACGTCGCGATCCCTTCGGTCACCCAGCTCGGCTGGTACTGATTGGGGAAGAGGCCGGGCGCGCGACCGAACACCGACTGCAGCGCGCCCCAGATCCCGCGCGAGCGATCGAGATGGAAGACGTGCGTCAGCTCGTGGACGATCACGAGCCGCTCCCAGCTGTCGTAGGTCTGCAGGCCGGGATCGGTCACCGGCGGGACGAGCAGAATCGTGAAGCGATTGGACGGGTACGTGCTGGTGAAGCCGTTCGGCGTGTCGTAGTCGTCCGACAGCGTGACGTCCACGATACCGCGCGGCGGATGGAGCTCGGTCGACAACAGTCGATAGGCACGCTCCGCCTCGTTCGCGGCCTCGATCGCCTTGGACCGATAGGCCGGATGAAAGTGGATGCGAAAATGTTCGGTGTGAATTGTTCGCCAAGATCCGGACGGATCAACCTGAGATGCGGCGGGCGTGGTGAGCAGCGCGAGCAAAAACAGCGTGCGCCGTGCGCCGTGCGCCGTGCGCCGGATCAACGTGCCGCTTCCCGGAAGAAGTCTTCGATCCCCTTCGCGAGACCACGCGCATATCGCATGCGCCCTTCCGGGCTCGCCAACATCGCCTCTTGATCGGGCAGCATCATGAACAAGCCTTCGGTCAGTGCGGACGGGAACCACGGGTCACGCACCAGCGCGTAGTCCCCACGCCCCATCCCCAGGTCCCGCACGCCGAGCTCGGCAACCAGCGCGCGGTCGAGCGCGCGGGCCAGGCCGGCACTCCGCGGATGGAAGTAATACACGCTCGTGCCGTTGTTGGTGAACGGATTGATGCCGTCCGGCAATGCGTTCGCGTGAATCGACACGAGCACGTCGGCGTCGTGCAGCTCGGCGAAGTGCGTGCGTGGATAGAGATCCACCGGCAGCGAATCGACGCGCGTGAGCAGGACGGTCGCGCCGGCCTGCTCGAGCAGCGTCTTCGCCTGCTGCGCGACGGCGAGTGTAGCGACCGGCTCCCAGAGTCCCGTCGGTCCATGGGCGCCCACGGGCGGATGACCGGGGTCGAGCACGATTGTGCGACCGGCGAGCGGGCGGCGCGGATCGATGATCGGCGGCCGGCGCACCTCGAGAACGAGATCGCGGCCGCTCCAGCGCGTGCGATAACCCCACACCGGACCGGCCAGCGCGAGCGTGATCGTCACTTCATCAGCGGCCGGCTGGGCATAGCTCATCCGTGTGACATATGGATCGGTGCCGCCGTGCTGCATCCAGTTCACGTCCGAGGCGACTCCGTACAGTCGGAGTGTCAGGCTCTGCTCGCCTTCCTCCACCTGGAACGGCACGCGGCCCGGCAGCGGCACGCGCAGCTCGAGCGAGCGGGCACCAGCGCTGAGACGCACGGAGCCCACGGTGCCGCCCGGCGGCGGCGTTCCTGGCGCGAGCGGGATGACGTCGGCGCTGTTCACCCAGGCGACGGCACTGCGGGACAGCTGGAGGCGCGTCTGTCCGTTCCAGCGCGCGCTCGCGACAGCAGTTGTGCCAAGCGGAAAGAACCAGTTGTACGTCCCATACGGAACGGCTTTGCCTACGGTTAGGCTGTCGCTCGTGCCGGTGTGCGCCGTGTCGTCGTTGAGCACCACCACCAGCGGATGCGAGCGATCGAGCGTGTCGAGGACGAGCGGCCAGATCGCGCGCGCCGTGTCGTTCCCAACGATCGCTTCGACAATCGGCTCGCACAGCGGGCGCGCGGGCAGCCACGCGACGTAGCGATCGGCGGCGGCAGGCAGACGGTAGGCGGCCGTATCGGTGCCGAACGCGCGCACGCCCCACGCCGGCTCTTCCGGCAACGTGTCGGGCACGAACCACGTCACGTCGCGCTGCCCTTCCATCCGCAGGCGCACGCGCGCTCCCGGCGTCGCGCGCACCGACAAGCGAATGCCCTCTCCTGCCGGAAACGCGAGCGAGTCGCCGGGGGAGAAGCTCGTCGTGTCGATCCAGGCGACTGCGCCTGCGGGCGGACGAAATCCTTGCGCGATTCGCGCCACGAACGTCGTCTCCTGCCGTTCACCGCTGGCCTGCGCGACGATGTCGAAGCGCACGATCGAGTCGGCGGGCAGTGGGACCCATGCGAGCCAGCCGCCGGTCGGCGCGACTCTCACGGGAATGCCGTTCACGGTGAGGGCCACGTCGCCCCGACCAGGGCCTGCGCTGCCGAATAAGAAGGAAGAGTCCTGCGCCTGGATCGGCACGGCCGTATCGGGATACACGATGGTGATGTGCAGGGGAGCGACACGGGACGCCGGACGAGGGACGGGAGACGAGGTGATCGACGACACGCGCGAGGCGCAGCCGAACGTCACGGCGACAAAAAGCAGAGGCCAAACGGGTCGCATGTGGCGCAAGCTACCAGAGAGCAATAGATTGGGCCACCTTACTTTATGGCATCGAGCGCCTGCCACTACTGCGGTCGACAGAACGAGCCGACCGCACAATTCTGCTCAGACTGCGGCAAGCCATTGACGCAGGCGGCTGCCGCCCGGGCGGCAGCCATGGCCGGGGCAGGCATCGTGTCGCGGACGAGCGCGCCGCCGACGCCGGGCGGCGGTGGGCAGGCGGACGCTCCTGGAGCGGCGCCGTGTCCCCTCTGCGGATCGGTCGCTGCTGCCTCCACAGCTGCCTCGGCCGGCTACGACCGGCGCCTCACGCCAGACCGGCGCTCCGATCATTCCTTCACCCTGGTCCTGATCTCCGAGATGGCGACGGAGGTCGCGCGTTTCGATCGCAAACATGCCGCCACGACGATCGGTCGTACCGAAGGCGACATCAAGTTCCCCGACGATCAATTCCTCTCCCCGCTGCACGCCAAGGTGTCCTGGGAAGAGGGCCGGCTCGAGGTCCGCGATCTCGGCAGCCGCAACGGCACGTGGGTGTTTCTCGAGGAGCCCTACCGGCTGAACGACGGCGACCTGTTGTTGATCGGCTCGCAGGTGCTGCGTTTCCGGCGGCTCGGCTACCCCGGGCCGCACGCCGCCGAAGCGGACGCGACAAAGCGCATGGGCAGCATGACGCCGAGCGCTGACATCGCGAGTCTGACGCAGCTGCGGAGCGACGGCAGCTCGCGCGACGTCATCCAGCTGTCGCCCGGCCGTGACGTGCACATCGGGCGCGAGCGCGGCGACTGGATCTTCCCCTACGACCCCTCGATGAGCGCGCAGCATGCGACGGTGCGCTCCGAGGACGCGGACTTCGTGCTCGTGGACGACCACAGCCGCAACGGCGTGGCGATCGCCGCGCGCGGCGCGATGACATTGCGGCACGCGTCGCGAATCATGGTGGGCGACAAAGTCTTCCGGATCGACATCCCGGGCGCCGCGCTTCCGGACGGGATGGAGCCGGCATGAAGATCTGTCCCGTCTGCTCGACCGAGTATCCCGATGACGTGAAGTTCTGCCCCAACGACGGGCAGACACTCCGGGCCGCGGCACCGGCCAATAACCTCGTCGGTCAGGTCGTCGCGGATCGCTACCACGTCGTCAAGAAACTGGGTGAAGGCGGGATGGGTCAGGTCTATCTCGCCGAGCATGTGAAGATGGGACGGCGGAGCGCCATCAAGGTGATGAACCCTTCGATGGTGCACGATCCCGACGCGGTCGCGCGCTTCAATCGCGAAGCGTCGAACGCCAGTCGCATCACGCACCCGAACGTCTGCGCCATTTACGATTTCGGCGAAACGCCTGACGGGCTCATCTACCTCGCGATGGAGTTCATCGAAGGCGAGCCGCTCACGGATCTGCTCGAGCGGGACGGCGCGCTGCCGGTCGCGCGCGCGACCGCAATCTTCCAGCAGACCGCCGACGCGCTCCAGGCCGCGCACGACCTCGGCATCGTGCACCGCGACTTGAAGCCCGACAACATCATGCTGACCAAGGGCCGCGGTGGCACCGACATGGTGAAGGTCGTGGACTTCGGGATCGCGAAGGCGGTCGGCGGCGACGAAGCGGGTCAGAAGGTGACGAAGACCGGGCTGGTGGTCGGCACGCCCGAGTTCATGAGCCCCGAGCAGCTCTCTGGCGACAAGCTCGACGGCCGGAGCGATCTCTACTCGCTTGCCCTCGTCTATTACCGGATGCTCACCGGCAAGCTGCCGTTCGAGGCGACGACGGTGCAGGAAACGATGATCAAGCGGCTGACCGACGAGCCCACCAAGCTCGCCGACGCTCGGCCCGATCTCTCCTTCCCTGCCGGCCTGCAGGCGGTGCTCGACACCGCACTCACGCGCACGCCGGCCGAGCGCTACCAGAGCGTGTCCAAGTTCGCTGCCGACGTTGCCACCGTCACCGGGAAAGGCGGATCGGCAACCGCGGCGATGCCGCGCACGCGCGCGGACACCGAGGGCAAGACCCAGCTGATCGACAGCTCGGCGCGCGCCGCGCCCACGACGCGGATTTCGGCCAAGTCGGCGCCGCCGCCAGGAGCGACGTCCAAGAAGCGCTCGCTCGTGTTTGCCGGCGTGGCGGTCGTCGTCGTGTTGGCAGGTGGGGGAGCGTGGGTCGCGCTGAACGGCGGCAGCAAGGCTAGTCCCCCGCCGCCACCCCCACCCCCACCCGCGGACACGACCTCGCGTGTGGCGCGCGACACGGCGGTGAATTCGACAACTCGCCAGAATCGTTCCGTGCCACCCCCGGTTACACCGACCAATCACAACGCGTCAAACGGCGGCAGCGCGAAGGCCCGGTTCAACCTCGCTGCCGCGGGTGACGCGCTGAACGACCTGCTCGATTCCATCGACGTCTACCCGACCTCCAAGGTGCGCGACTCGGCGCTGGCGCTCTTCAACGCGCCGGGCATCACCTCACGCGACAAAGCGATGGCCGCATTCGTCACGGGCAATACCTACTTCAAGGGAGGCGATAGAACGCAGGGGTGCGATTGGGTGCGGCGTGCTTCGACGACTGATCCGACCACGCCCACGTATTCCCGCTTCGTCAACGAGCAGTGTAACTAGCATGTTCGGACGCTCTTCCAAGTCGATCAAGATCGAGATCTTCGGCAAGACCGACCTGGGCCGCACGCGCGAGCACAACGAGGATCGCTTCCTCGTCGCCGATCTGACGCGCAAGGCGGCGTCGCTCCAGCCCGAGGTTCGCAAGCACGACATCGGGCCGCGCGGCACACTGCTCGTCGTGGCGGACGGCATGGGCGGCGCCGCCGCGGGCGAGCTCGCGAGCGAGATGGCGACCGACACGATCTACGATCATCTCGTGAAGACGCTCGCCGAAGAAGGCGAGATCACGCCGCAGCGCTTCGCCTACCGCCTGAAGGAATCGGTCGAGGTCGCGAACTCGAGTATTCACGCGCACGCCAAGGCGCATCCCGAAGTGCGCGGCATGGGGACGACGACGACCGCCGCGGGCGTGTTGAACGATCATCTCTATCTGACGCAGGTCGGGGACAGCCGCGCCTATCTCATCCGCGGCGGCCAGGCGTTCCAGATCACGAAAGACCAGTCGCTGATGCAGCGGCTCGTGGAAGCCGGCGAGCTGACCGAAGAGGAAGCCGCGCAGAGCGAGCGCCGCAACATCATTCTCCAGGCGCTCGGCCCCGACCCCAAGGTGAAGGTCGACCTCACCCACCAGGAGGTGCGTCGCGGCGATGTGCTCGTACTCTGCTCCGACGGTCTCTCGGGTCAGGTGAAAAAGGACGAGATCGCGAAAGTCGTGTCCGAGGCGAGCGACCTGAGCGCCGCGTGCGACAAGCTCATCGCGCTGGCGAACGAGCGCGGGGGCCCCGACAACATCACCGTCGTCATCGCGCGCTTCGACGGCGACGGGCTCCGGTTTTCCGGCAGCAGCAGCACCGAAGAAGACGGCGTCGGCCATCAGGTCTTCCCGCTGATCGACACGGAGACGAGCACCGAGCCGGTGCCGGTTTACAAAGGCAGCCGGCCGCCCAAGCCCGCGAAGGAAGTGCGCAAGCAAACGTACACGCGGGCGATCGTGCTGGGCCTGATTGCCGTCGCCGCGGCACTCGCCTGGTATCTGCTCTCGCGGAATCCGTGAAAGCGCAATTTCGGTTCCTCTCCGGGGCACGCGCCGGGCAGGTCGAAGCCTTCCGCAAGGGATACATCGGGCTGGGCCGCCATCCGCTCTCCGACGTCCGCTTCGACGCCGAGCGCGACCTCGACGTCTCGTCGCGCCATGCCGCCATCGTCCGCAAGGCCGAAGGCTTCGTCGTGCAGGACCTGAGCAGCCGCAACGGCACGTTCGTGAACGGCAAGCGGATCACCGGCGACACGCCGCTCCAGGACGGCGACGTCATCGGCTTCGGCGCCAATGGACCCGCGGTCGAATTCCATGTGCTCGCGACGGACGACTTGCCGCCGACCGCGGCAGCCGAAGGGCTCGCGGAACGAATGTCGTCTCCGCGCGAGACCGTGCCGGCCGCGGACGCCCGACCGTCGGTGTCGCGTCAAAGCACCGGCGTCCGGATTCGCGCCGAGGTGCTGCGACAGACGGCGCAGCTGCGCCGGACGACGAAGATTCTGATCGTGCTGCTGCTGGTCGTGGGCACGGGATTCACGTGGATGCAGTGGGACGGCCGGCGGCGCGCGAGCGAGCTGCGCGCGCTCCAAGTGCGCGCCGACAGTCTGTTGAACGAATCGCGCACCCTGTCCACGCAATTTCAGTCGGAGCTCCAGGGCGTGCGAGACGCGCTCAAGACGTCGCAAGACGAGACCACACGGCTCCGCCGCGAGCTGGCGGCCTCCGGCGGCGACGCCACGTCGGTGTCGCGACTCCGCACGCAGCTCGACGACGCCGAGCGGCGCCAGCGCGCGCTGGCGGGCGCCGTGGGCGGCGTGGATTACCGCGCGCTCTCACATCAAAACCAGGACGCCGTGGCGATCGTGCTGGTCGAGTACACCGACGGCGAGCGGTTCAGCGGCACCGCGTTTTCGGTCGACTCGATGGGCACGATGGTCACGAACAAGCACATCCTCGCGGGCGAGGACGGCACGAAGACGCCGCGCCGCCTCGGCGTGATCTTCTCCGGGAGCACCCAGTTCTGGCGCGCCGAGATGATCGGCGTTTCGCCGGATGCGGACATCGGCGTGCTGCGCGTGTTGATCAAAGGCGGCACACCGCGCGTGCACGGCCTCGCGCGCTCGCGCGAAGGGCTGGAGCGCGGGGACCCGGTCGCGATCCTCGGCTATCCGTTGGGCTTCGATCTGCCGATGGAATCGCAGGGCGGCAATCCGATCGCCGAGCCGACGCTGACGGTGGGAACGGTGAGCAAGACGCTGACGTCGGTCGTGCAGGTCGACGCCTACGGCGCGCCCGGCTCGTCCGGCAGCCCGATCTTCGATCGCAACGGCAACGTGATCGCGGTGCTCTACGGCGGCGAGCGCGAGTCGAACGGGAAAATCATCTTTGCGGTCCCGGCGTACGTCGCGGCGGATTACTTGAAGAGCTTGAACCTGATGCACTGAGCGCCGAGTTATGACGTTTAGGGCGCGAAGGCTTGCGCCCGTCTCAAACTGCCAAATGTTGTCCTACAGCACCATGCGCCATCTTCACAGCCCTGCCTTCGTTCTGCTCGCGATCACCCTCGGTGCCTGTGGTGAATCGACGGCGCCCGTCCGTCCGATCCATCCGACTATCACCGCCGGCGTGGCGCACAGCTGCATGCTCACGGAGACCGGCGCCGCCTCGTGCTGGGGCGAAAACTCGTATGGCGAGCTCGGCAACGGCACGAAGGTGAGCAGCGTCAACCCCGTTCCGGTCGCGGGCGGAATCGAGTTCACGACCATCAGCGCGGGCGGCGCCTTCACCTGCGGCCTGGATCGCGCCGGGGCCGCATACTGCTGGGGCACCAACTTCAACAGCCTGCTGGGCAACGGCACGGCGGTCCAAAGCGCGTCGATCCCGAGCCCCGTGTCCGGCGGTCTCAAATTCATCAGGCTGGCGACCGGCCAGACGCACGTCTGCGGAATCACCGACACGGGCGCCGCATACTGCTGGGGCCGCGACGACAACGGACAACTCGGGGACGGCGATACCGCGACCAAGAGCGTCCCGACGCTCGTCACCGGTGGGCTCTCGTTCAGCGCGATCGCGGCGGGCGACTACCACACCTGCGCGCTGACGACGAACGGCCAGGCTTATTGCTGGGGGATAAACGGCTCGGGACAGCTCGGCAACAACGGCGCACCGACGCCGAGCAGGGTGCCGGTCCCGGTCTCGGGTAGCCTAACCTTCACCGACGTCGCCGCGGGAGCGTATCACAGCTGCGGGATCGGGTCCTCTGGAGCGGCCTACTGCTGGGGCGGGAACAGTTCCGGTGAGGCCGGCAATTTCGCCGTGCTGTACACCGCGCCGACGCAGATTCTCGGGACGCAACTGTTCACACACATCACTGCCGCGGGCTTGCACACCTGTGCGCTCACGAGCGGCGGGACGGCGTACTGCTGGGGTTATGACCAGAACGGTGAAGTGGGCAACGGACCAGCCGTGCAGCAGTTCGGACCGAGTGCCGTCTCGGGCGGTCTGAGCTTCAGCGTCATCGCGGCGGGCTACTCTCACACCTGCGCGCTCGCCAACGTCGCATACTGCTGGGGCAGTAATCTGTACGGCCAGCTGGGCCACGCACGGCAACACGTCGCGACGCCGACGCTCGTGGCGGGATTGACCGGCGTCACACAGTTGGCAGTCGGCGCAACCGGCTCGCACACCTGTGCGCTGGTCGCCTCGGGTGCCGCATACTGTTGGGGCCGCAACGCCGAGGGCCAGCTCGGTGCCGGCTCGCTCCAGCCGGCGAGCGGGACTCCGGATTCCGTGCACGGCGCGCAGTACGGCTCGATTGGCGCCGCCTTCCAGCATACGTGCGCGGTGACAACGGCGGGCGCCGGATATTGCTGGGGTGCCGGCAACCTCGGCCAGCTCGGCACCGGACAGAATGGAGCGCAGAACCAACCCGCACCGGTCGCCGGTGGTCTGACATTCGCGGCGATCGCCGGCGGCCTGTGGCACAGTTGCGGACTCACGACCGCCGGCGCCGCCTATTGCTGGGGCTCGAATATCGCCGGTGAGCTTGGCGACAGCACGATCGCCTCTCATAACTCTCCGGGCGCGGTTCACGGAGGGCTCACGTTCGACTCGATCTATGTCGGCGTATTTATTTCGTGCGGTCTCACCAGCGCCGGTGCCGCGTATTGTTGGGGTGTGAATTCCGGCCAATTCGGCGATAGCTCGACGGCGAGCAGCATCGTTCCGGTCCACGCGGCGCCCACACTGACGCTCACGACGCTGTCGATCGGAGACGCACACGTCTGCGGGCTGGTGAGCTCGGGCGCCGCGTATTGTTGGGGGCAAGGCATATCGGGTCAGCTGGGTAATGCGACCTATGATACCACCAGCCGGGTTCCGGCGACCGTTTCGGGCGGACGAAGCTTCAGCACGATCTCGGCCGGCGGCCAACACACTTGCGCGCTGACTACGGCCGGCGCGGCGTACTGCTGGGGCACGAATCACAACGGTGAGCTCGGCAATGGCAGCGCGGACTCGACGAACGTGCCTGTCGCCGTGTCGGGCGGTCTGACCTTTGCCGCCATTCAATCGGGCGGGGGCTATACCTGCGCGCTGACCGGTGCTGGAACCGTCTACTGTTGGGGCGATGACTACTACGGTCAGCTCGGGCGTGGCGTGTACGGCTTCTCCGACGTGCCGGTCGCCGTGATTCCTTAGTCAGACCGCGGGACGACTGATCCGGACGCGCGGGCGGCGAGAAACACCGTCGCCGCGATGAGCACCCACGACAATAGCGGAACTAGCAGAAACCGCGACGCCGGCTGCGGCATCGGCGGTCCATAGGCGACGCGATAATAGACGAACAGCGAAACGACGCTCACGACGAGCGCCGTGATGTACACCATGACCTGGCCCGCGGGCAGCCAACGCGGCGACACGATCGCCCACGCCAGCGCCGCGAATGGCGCGACGTCCCAGCCGAAGAAGAGCACGAGCAGCAGCATGGACTTCTGATTGTGGCCGACGTGGAGCATGAACACGACCGCGCCCACCGCGCCGGCGATCACGGCGAGCAAGGCGACGACGCGCAGGACCCGCATGATCCTAAGGCTTGGCGGGCGCTCTGCCCGAGCACGAATTCGCCGCCCCAACGTTCTCGGCGCTGATGCCGCCCATTTGCAGCCAGCCGGCCTGCCCCGACGCAGGGTCGGTCATGTGGACCCACCACCGTTGCACCGGTTCGTGGATCAGATGCAACGCGCCCCACCCGACGTCGGACTCCTGACCGCTCGACCGCACATGGGCGACCTTTGCGCCGGTATACGTGATGACCTCCACCGTGTCCCCCACCGGAAGCCCTGCGTGATTGGACGTGTCGGGAACCACCACGGCGATGCCGGGCGGGTGGAGCACCATCGCGCCTTCATCCGTTTCCACGGTGGCGCCGTCGGCCACGCTCGCGACGCTGTCGGCGTCCGCATTGGGCTCCGATCGCAACACGCCACCATGAAGGACTGTCCAGCCGGGGCCGTACTTGCAACACTCGAATGGACAGGCGCCGCGGACGATGTACTCGGCGGGTTCAGGCGCCGCCGGCGGCGGTGGCTCAGCCGCATCCGGCGCCGGTGGAGGCGCGGCCTCGGACGTGTCTGCAGTCGAGTCCACCGCAGCAGCCGCTCGCTGGTCCGGCCGCCCGCCGCAGCCGGCGACCACCAGGACCAGCGCCGTTACGCACCACCAACCGAATCCGCGCATCAGAGCTCCCCCTTGTGGGTGCGCTGCTTGACCGATCAGATGGGTAGCCGTACAATGCCCGCTCATGGCGTGCAAATTAGCGCTCGGCGCGGCGATTGTGCTGGTCGCAGCGCCGGGCTGCGGCAAGACCGCAACGGGACTCGACGAGCTGCCGGTGACGCTGGAGACGGCGCAGGCGGCGGTGGACCTGTTCACGACCGGCTCGATCTACGTCCCCGCGAACTGCACCGCCACGCCGGCCCTCAATTGCCCCAACGGAGCGGCAGCCAATCCGGCGCCCATCAATCTGACCCGCGACAGCGTCAGGATCACTCCCGGGGGCACCGGCGTGTACGACTTCGGCGCCTGGGGCACGGCGGTGACGCCCAACGACATCCCGATCACGATCCTGGGATCGCAGTGCGGTCTCGCGATCAACAGTACGTCCGGCACCGCGACTGAAATCGGCATCTCGGGCACGCTGATCTTCACCAGCCAGACCGTCGACGGGCCGATCAACCGGATAGACATCACGAACGTGAACCTGACGGGTCTCGAGCCGGCGGATGTCGCCTTACACGGCAACGCGACCTGCCAGGGTACGAGCTTCGGTTTGAGTTACTATCTCTCGACGATCACCAACGCGCTCGATCAGTCCGCCGCGCTGTGCGGCGCGCCGGGTGCAGCGCTGTTCGAAGTCTGTCCTTCACAAGCGACGGCCTCCGCGAGACGGTCGGGCTCTTAGCGGCTGGGGCCGGGAGCTCGCGCGGTGAGTCCCTGCGCGCCGAGCCAGTTGTAGAAGTCGTCGATCCAGTGATCGCTGCTCGTCCCCTGTTTGCGCAATCCGAAGCCGTGCCCGCCCGCGCTGTAGATGTGCACCTCCGGCTTCTGCCCGGCTTTGCTCAGCGCGTCGTTAAACCGCACCATGAAGCTCAGCACCTGCGGGTCGTCCTGCGCCCACACAAGAAATAGCGGTGGCAGTTTGGCGGGGATCGCCGGCATGCGACCGAGCGGCGCGCCATAGATCATTGCGGCGAAATTCGGACGGGCCGCCGAGTCGGCCTGGAGCACTGTTCCGCTCGCCACCATGCCGCCGGCGGAGAAGCCCAGAAACCCGATCCGATCGGGGGCGACGCCCCACTCCGCCGCGTGTTGACGTACGACCCTTAGCGCTTGAATGCCGTCGGCGATGCCGTAGCGGCCCGCCGTATCGAAATCCATCTGCGGAATGCCTTGGCTGCGCTTCTCGACGACCCGGTATTTCAGCAAGAACGCCGCGATGCCGTGTTGCTGCAGCCACTGCGCGACCGGAACGCCCTCGAGATCCCAGGCCAGCGCGACGAACGCGCCGCCCGGGGCGACGATGACGCCCGTACCGGTCGCCTTGGCGCGGTCGGGGAGGTAGGCCGTGATCGTCGGCGTGACGACATCCATGAGCACTGTGCCGAGCGGCGTGTTCTCAATCTTGAGCTCTTGCTGGGTCCAATGCTCCGAGCCGGGCGCGACACCAGGCCAGAGGTTCAGCGTTTGCGCCTGCACGACGAACGGCAGGCACGCGAGCGCGAGGACAACGAGCGGTTTCGTAGCCATTCTCTCAAGGTAGCGCATATGCGATATACGTATCGCTGGAAGCGGACCCCAATTTTCCACCGCCCGCCGCGATCACGACGTACTGCTTGCCGCCGACCGCATAGGTGCATGGCGTCGCGTAGCCGGGCGCGGGCAGCGTCGCCTCCCAGAGCAACCGGCCGGTGCGGTTGTCGAACGCGCGAAACTTGCCGTCCATCGTGGCCGCGATGAACACCAGCCCGCCGGCCGTGACGATCGGACCGCCGTACTGCTCGGTGCCGGTTGGCGATCCACGGCCGCCTTTCACCGCCGGATGCTGGCCGAGCGGGATGCGCCAGCGGTATTCACCGGTGTTCAAATCGATGGCGCTGAGCGTTCCCCACGGGGGCCGAATCGCCGGCAAGTCGCTGGAGTCACGCCAGCGCTCATAGCCGACGAATTCGTACGGCGACAGCGAAGGCGACGGCGGCGCTGGCGGCGGTGACGCCGTATCAGGCAACGGCGGCAACGAAAACCCCAGGAACTGAATCACCGCGCGCTTCTCGGCCTCGGGCAATCCCGCGAACGACGGCATGAAGCCGCGACCGCGCTCGATGATTTGCCGGACGTCGTCGGCGGACAGTCGCGCCGGCAGATCGATCAGCGGCAACGCGCGACCGTGGCCCTGGCGCTCGGCGCCGTGGCAACGCGCGCACACCGCGGCGTACACCGCCGGTCCTTTGCGCGGCAGACCGGTACGCGGTCCCAACTGCGCCGCTGCGCGCATCGCCGCGATCCAGGGCACGTCGCTCGCATTGACGTATAACACGCCCGCCGTGTCCACGGCCGCACCGCCCCATTCGCCGCCGCCGTCGAACCCCGGCAACACGATGCTGCCTTCGGCACTCGGCGGCTGGAAGAACCCGCCGCGTCTGAGGGTCTGGAATCGCTTGCGATCGACCACGTCGGAATCGCTCATCACCTGCCGCGCGAACGGCGCCGGCTTGACCGGGAATGGCTGCGTGGCCCATGCCTGCTCGCCGCGTAGATCGGAGGCGGGCACGGCGCGCTCCTCGATGGGAAAGATCGGCGTGCCGCTCGCGCGGTCGAACACGAATACGAAACCACTCTTCGCGATCTGCGCCACGGCGTCGATGCGGCGGCCGCCCTGCGCGAGCGTCACGAGGTTCGGCGCCGCCGGGAGGTCGCGGTCCCAGAGATCGTGGTGAACGGTCTGGAAGTGCCAGAGGCGCTTCCCGGTCGCGGCGTCGAGCGCGAGCAACGAGTTCGCGAACAGGTTAGCGCCGATCCGGGCGCCGCCGTAGAAATCGGGGGTGGCCGAGCCGGTCGGGATGTAGACGATGCCGCGCGTGACGTCGACCGACATCCCCGGCCACGAGTTCGCGCCGCCGGCCGTCTGCCAGGCGTCCGCGGGCCAGCTGTCGTAGCCGAGCTCGCCTGGATGCGGAATCGTGTGGAACGTCCAGCGGATAGCACCGGTGCGGACGTCATACGCCCGCACGTCGCCCGGCGCGGAGCCCTCTCCTTCTCCGACGCGCGTCCCCTGGATCAGCAAGTCCTTATAGATGATGCCTGGGCTGGTTGCGACGAGATACGCATCGCCGACGGCACGCGACAGTCCGTCGCCGAGATCCACGGAGCCGGAATCACCGAACGAGAGAATCGGCCGTCCGGTCGTCGCGGCGAGCGCGTAGAGCCGCCGGCCGGCGGTAAAGAAGATCCGCGCGCTCCGGCCACTGCCCCAATACACGACGCCCCGGTTGACGTGACGATCCTGGAGGTGCGGATCGAAGCGCCAGAGCAGCGTCCCGCGGTCGGCGTGCAGCGCGACGACGGCCAGCGCCGGCGTCGTCGTGTAGAGCGTGCCGTTCACGACGATCGGCGTGGCTTGGATTTCCCCGTGTCGGTCGGCCGGAAGATCGCCGCTGTGAAAGATCCAGGCGACCTGCAGCCGGGCGACGTTACTGGTGTCGATTTGCGTGAGCGCGGAGTAGCGGGAGTTGCCGGGATCGCCGCCGGTCACGCGCCAGTCGGCGGCGGGCGCCACGCCGCTGCTGCACGCGGCGAGGAGCAACAGCCAGGCGAATCTCACCGCGCCGCTGGGGAAACGGCGACGGCGACGCGCGAATCCGCGGTGCCGTAGTAGAGGAACCATCGCCCCTGAAAATGCACCAAGCCTTCGACGAACGTGGTTCCCTGGACGTACTGGCCGGTCCGCTCGTAGCGCTCCGTGGGACGCATGAACGGCGTCTTCGCGCGCGCGATCAGCCTCGTTGGATGCTCGGCATCGAACAGAGCTTGTCCGGCGCTGTAGACGTGCGCGCTGTCGCCGGCATTGTAGAGCACGAGGATACCGGCCGCGGTCAGTAGCGCAGGCGGACCGCCCTCGACCAGCCAGCCGTCGAAACGACCGGGACGCGGGGACAGCACCTTCACCGCTTCACCGGCGGAGTCCTCCACCGGCGTCCAGTCGATGAGATTGTCGGACGTCGCGATCCGGATGTCGGGGACGCCGTAATACATCCAGTACGTTCCATTGACGCGCGTCGCGATGAGGCGGTCGCCCTCGCGGCGCGTGAGAATCGCGCCCGATTTCGACTCATGGCGCAGGTACTTCCCTCCCGCGGCGTGCGCGAACGCCGGCCCATGCTTCACCCACGTAACGAGATCGCGCGAGGTCGCGACCGCGAGGCGCGGCACGTCGCGATTCCACTGGGTGTAGGTGAGCACGTAGGTGCCGTCCTCGGTCTCCACGATGCGGGGGTCTTCGACGCCGCCGGGCCATTCGTTCTGCCGTTGCGCGTCGGTGTCGGGATACAACACCGGCGCCGCGCGTCGACTGAAATGCAAACCGTCCCTGCTCTCCGCGAGGCCGAGGCGTGACGTGTGCCCGCCAATCTCGCTGCGGCCGCTGGCATCCTCGGCCCGGTATAAGAGGAAGATCTTCCCGTCGCGCACGACCGCGGCGGGATTGAACGTCGCGAACGCTTCCCACGCAACGACGCTGTCGTTCATGGGACTCGAGAATCGGGATTCGGCTTGCGGCGTGATGACAGGATTGACGCCGGACGGCTTGGTGAATGGTCCCAGCATCCAGGATTGCTGGACCGCCAGAAGGAGCGCGAGCCAGTTCAGGGCTGAACGAGTTGTGCGGCGAGGATCATGCGCCGTCCGGCAGCGGCGTCGGAGACGCGATCGATGCGACCAATTTTCCAGTCGCTGAACCGGCGCTTGGCAAGCACGCGCAGAAAGTAGTTGCTATCCGCCGCCGCGACGAGCGAGATGGTCTTCTCGCCGTGACTCGTGACCGCGATTTCATGTGGTCCGGGGTCGACCTCGATCATGCGGAACGCTCCCGGACTCGTTGCGCCTACGGGGCGACCGTCGACGGCGATCTCGAGCTGGGGGTAGGCCGCATAGACCATGGCACGCTGCGCGACGTAGATGCGCGCTTTACCGGAACTGGGCGCAAAGGTGAGGGCATCCCTTTCCCGTTCCGGCATCGCGACCCGCAGCGGCGTCTGCCAGCTCTCCGAGCGGCATCGCACACCGGTCACCGGTCGTGGGACCAGGCGATGCTCCATCGTGTCGATGGTCCACGCGCGCTGCAGCTTGGTGAGGAACGGACCGCCGTCGGGAGAGTCCCCGACGGCGACGACGCCGCTGTCACATGTCGTCAGGAATTGATCGCCAATGCCCGGCCCAGGAATAAGGAACGCTCGTGACGGTTTCCAGACGAGATCACCATGGCCCGTTCGCTCCGCGAGCGTGAGCCAGCGAGTGAACCGCGACCCGATGGCCATGCCGACCAGCGAGCCGACACCAATGGCAACGACGAGCTTGTCGTTGTCTTTCTTGTGACTCAAGTAACCTTTGGAGATACCGGCGATCCCGCCGCCGTAATAGCCAAAGATGCCGCCTTCCAGCGCCGCCGAGGACGGGATCGTGATGCGCTGAACGTCATTGAGTGCGATGGCCCGTCCAGCGATGAGGAGGTGATCGCCGCCTGGCGTGTAGGATGTAGCGAGCGTGCCGGTGATGACGTCGCCGTTGGCAAGATGCAGCCGGACGGCGGCGCCCGAATCGAAATAGACCGTCGGACCGGGCGCCGGCGTAAGGGAGCGCAATCCCCATGGCTCGCGTGGACAATCTTGCGCGAGCGTCGCGAACGCGACGCAAGCTACCGCGATGGCGCGGTTCATACCGTGAACCTATGACGCGGGGACGGGGACCGACAACCCCCGCGCCTATTTCCCTACCGCGAGCCCCCACGGCGTCACGAGCCCGTGCCCACGCAGATTGACTGCGGGCGTGCTCGCGTGCGAAAACGGCGGATGGTACACGACGATCGCGCTGTCGGACTCGTTCGCGACGTAGAGGTAGCCGTCGCCGCCGATCGCGATCGCCTCGGGCGAGTGCAGCCCGCTCGTGATCGAATCGACGGGCTCGCTCGCACCGGAGAGCGGCGCCGCGTAAATGTAGATCTTGTCGAAGGAGTAGTTCGCCACGAGCAGCCGGCCACTCGCATCGAGCGCCATCCCCTGCGTCGCCCCCATACCGGAGTCCACGGAAAACGCCGGCGGACCGGTGTACGGCGACTCGTAAACGCGCACACCGCCGCCCGCCGGATCATCGACGTACAAGCGGCGTTGGCGATCGAACCCGACGCTGTATGCGTCGACCAAGCTGTTCTTGATGGTGTCGGCGACGCTCGCGCTGGCGATGGGCGGCGAGTAGACCAGCACGTGGGTGCCTTGTGTCGCGACGTACAGCTTGCCATCCGGCCCGTACGCGGGAAAGCCGAAGTACGGACTACTCGGCACACTGTCGGCCGGCGCGCTGCTGCTCGATAGCGGCTTGTGATACAGGTAGACCTTCTTGGTCGTCGCCGAAACCGCGATGTTGCCGGAGTCGTCGACGGCGATGCCGAGCGGCCCGCTGTTCGGAATCGTGTCGATCGGGACGCTCGCGCTCGTGAGCGGCGCGGCGAAAACAAAGATCGCGCCGCTCAAGTCGGCGACGTAGACGTGCGCGGGCGCGGGCGGGACCGGAGTGAGATCCGGTCCCGTCGAATCGCTCGAGCACGCCATCACGACAGCGAGGGACGTCGCAGCAATCACAGTGCGCATTGGGTTGCCTCCGCTTCCCGCTTCCCGCTTCCCGCTTTACCGATCAATCGGCAAACCGCTCGGCACCCGCCCCGGGTTTAGCCGAGTGAGGTTGCGGGCCGCGGGATCGGTGAGGGCGCTCATGAACACCGTCAGCTGATCGATCGTGGCGGGAGGCAGGACCACCCCGCTCAGGATCGTGTCGCGGTTCGCGAGAATCGCGTCGGCGGTCGGCTGCACCGTGCTCTGCAACGACGACTCGAGCGAGGCCGGATCAAAGTCATGCAGCTTGTTGGCCGATTCGCTGTAGTGATCGATGAACGCGTGCAGGCTCGCGAACGCGCCGTCATGCCCGTAGGGACCGGTCAGCTCGACATTCCGCAGCGGCGTCGTACGGAAGCGATATTGGTCCGCCGTGTTGCCCGTGACGCGCATGCGCCCGAAATCGTCGTGGCCGTTGGCCCCGTCGCCCTCCCCCGGGCCGAACTGCGCCAGCGCGACGTTGTGAAATTCATTGTCGGTGAACGCGGGCCCGTTGTGGCAGATCGAGCACCGAATCGACAAGAACGTCTTGGCGCCTTCGAGTTGCGCTTCGCTGAGCGCATCGTCGCCGCCGCGCAGGAAGCGATCCCACGGGGTGTTCGTGAACGTGAGCTGGCCGACCATGAAGCCGGCAATCGCGTTGGACGCGTAGGCAAAGTTCATCTGATCGAATTTGGTTCCGGGATATGCGGCCTCGAACATGCGCCGATACTCCGGGATCTTGCCGAGCCGGGCCATGAGACCCGCCCAAATCCCGGTGAGGTCGTTGTCGGGAATCGCTGCCAACTCGTTCCCGTTGTCGCCGCGCATCTCCGCGCGCGACGTCACGGGGAACATCGGCTGCGCGGAAAGCGCCCCAAATTCGAACACGGCCGTCATTGCCGGTGTCAGCTGCGCGCCGGCCGGCGTGTGGTAGTTGCCGCCCTGATCGACCGAAACCCGGCCGTCCCAGAACAGCGACTTCATCGCCAACAGATTGAAAAGCGACGGCGCGTTGCGCGCGATGAAGGCGTTCGTTGGATGCACGCGATCGGGGCCGAGCCCGCTCGCGCCCTGGCCGATCGACAGGCTCCGGTCGTCGCCGGTCGCGAACTTGGGCAAATGGCAGGTCATGCAGGAGATGTCGCGGTTCCCGCTCAGCTCCTTGTCGAACGCGAGCGCCTGGCCGAGCTGCACGAGCGCCGGCCGGACGCGCGGTGCATCCGCCAATGCCGTGATCCCTTTGGTCGCCGCAAGCGCGCGCACTTCCGCGATGAGTGCCTGGGACAGCGGAGCAACGACGCTGGCAGTCGGTGCCAATCCTGAGTTGCGCGAAGAATCCGCGCAGGCCCCGATGATCAGGCTGAGGCTGAAAACGGTGAGACCGGCGAACGCTGACTTCGGGAACTGACTCACGGTACCTCCTGGTGGATGGCCCCCCCCCGACGGTGAAGAGGGGCGCTATCCATCAATCGGAATCCGGAGCCGAAACCCGACAGGCCGGCTAGGGGCCGAGGGAGTCCCGCAACGCAACCGCGTGTAGATAGAGAGGATGGGCCGTGCCCAGGCCGAAGGTCAGCGGTGGGATCGCCCGACGGAGCATCCCTTTCGCCCCGGCCGTATCTCGAGCGGCGGCAGCAACCTGGGCGCCGAGTAGCAGCCCCCGCCCGACGATCGCGCTGCGCTGCGGCGTCAGGGAATCCACGGTCCCGATCCGCACGACGGCGGCGGCATACTCGGCGGCCTGGCTGTCGGCGCCGGCGGTGATCAGCGCAGCCACAGCCGCCGCCAGCGGGGCGACCAACGCCCTGCCCTTGGCTTGCGGCGTGTAGTGGATGCCGTCGAGCTCGTGCTGAATGAGCGCGAGCAGATGCGGGCGATCGAGGTGCGCCGCCGCGATGCGGTCTGCGGCGGCCAGCGCGTTGGCAGTGGGGGAGTTGCCGGCTCCGCCCGCGATCCCCGCCGCCAGCACGCGGTGCTGCTCGGCCTCAGCAGTCTGGCCGGCACCGCGCGCGATGCGCGCCAGGGTCAAGCGCGCCGTGTACACGCGCGGGCCGCCGATCTCATCGGGATAGGTCAACGATCGCAGCAGCCAGGCACGCGCGGAGTCTCCCTGGCTGAGCTGGTCGAGCAGCATGCCGTAGTCGTAGAACACCAGCGCAAAGGCCGCGGAGGTCGTATCGATCTTTCCGGCATACGCGATTTCGCGCCGGAAGAACTCCTGCTCGTCGTGCAGCTCGCCAAGCACCTCGTACGTCGTGGCGGCGTTGTGAATCCCGATGGGCAGCGCTTGCGGATCGGAAAGGGCGCCCTGATGGCTGGCCGCGAGTACGCGCAACTCCGTCTCACGCGCCGGCCGGGTGATCCCGCCCAAGAAGAACGCCCGCGCCAGGTCGTTCAACGCAAAGATATAGTCGCTCGACGTCGTGTCGCCGGCACTCACGAAGCGGTCCACGCGCGCCCGCAGCGGAATCGCGGCCGAGTCGTCCTTGTTCTGCTGGATCAAGGCCTCGCCTTCGCTGTCATCGCAGATATTGAGCGTTTCGGTCTCGGGATCAGAGGCGCGCTGCAATAGACCGCGCGCTTCGCGCACCAGCGCGCGCGCGGAATCCGCGAACTGGCGTTTGGCTTGCACGAAGGCGAGCTCGCAGCGTGCGCGGGCGCGGCCATCGGGAAGGCCGACGGAGTCGGCGAGCAGAAGCGCCGACCGCTCGATCTGCGCCGCATCGTCGAAGTCGCCGTCGCGCTCGTAGTGCACCGCGAACTGCCACGCGAGCTGGAGCCGGCTTTCCGGATCGCCTTTCCAGCGACGCTCGAGCACTTCGCGGCCTTTGTCGAGCAGATCGCGGTACGTCATCGGCTTGCCGCCGGGCTCGATCAGGCGAAAGACGAGACTCTCGAACGCCGTGCTGGTCTGCGAGCGCCGCAGCGCGGCGCCGGCACGATCGCGCTCGCGCCGCGCGACGATCACCTGCCGGAGCGAAAACACCGTCGCGCCGACCAGCGTCAACGCGACCACCGCGGCCGTCACGACGCCCGCGCGATAGCGCCGCACGAATCGACGCGCGCGATATCCCCATGAATCGGGCCGGGCGGCGATCGGCTGATGGCGCTGAAACCGCATGAGGTCGTCCACGAACGCCGCGACGCTTTGATAGCGCTCGGCGGGCACCTTCTTGAGCGCCTTCGCGACAATGATGTCGAGGTCGCCCGCGTAGAATCGCCGCAGGCGCTCGGGCGTGCTGCCGCGCGCGCTCGCGCGCGCCGCGACGTCTTCGGATGCTCCACCGCCGACCGCGTCGCTGAGCCGCAGCGGCTCGACTTCGAGCACGGCCCGCAGATACTCGGTCGCCGTGCGGCAGCCTTCCCCTGTGGGATGGCGCCCCGTGAGCAACAAGTACAGCAGCACGCCGGCGGAATAGACGTCCGTGGCCGCGGACACCGGCTCGCCGCGCGCGAGCTCCGGCGCCGCGTAGTCGGGCGTCAGCGCCCGGCCACCCTGATCGGTCAACGTCGCCGGATCGGTCCCCCCGCTGGCGGGGGCATCCGTGAGCAGCTTCGCGATGCCGAAGTCGAGCAGCTTCACTCGGCCTTCGTCGGTCACCAGGATATTGGACGGCTTGATGTCGCGATGGACGATGAGGTTGGCGTGGGCCGCGGCGAGCGCGTCGAGCACGTCGAGGAACAGATCGAGCCGTTGCTGTGGCGTCGCACGCTGGCCGTCGGCGAACCGATCGATCCGCTCGCCGACGACGTACTCCAGCACGAGGAACGGCTGACCGCTGGTCGTGACGCCCGCATCGAGCAGGCGCGCGATGTTCGGGTGCGTCAGCCGGGCGAGCAGCGTGCCCTCCTGAATGAACCGCTCTTCGCCTTCGTGGCCGATGAGCGCCAGGTTCAGCAGCTTCACGGCGACCTGACCCACGAAGCGACCGTCGGTGCGATGGGCGAGCCACACCGTCGCCATGCCACCGTGGCCGAGCGGCCGGTCGAGCGTGTACTTGCCGACCGATTGGCCGGCGAGGCCGCGGCGGTATTGCTCCGGAACGGCCGCCGTGGCCAGCAGATCCGGGCTGGGCGACGCTTCGGCGATGAGGAGCCGCTCGAGCTCGTCCGCAACCGCGGGCGACTCGGCGCGAACGCGAGCGACGAACGCCTCGCGCGCGGCGCGCGGCAAATCGAGCGCTTGATCGAGCAATGGGGCAACCTTCGCCCACAGCTCCTTCGACAGGTCGGCCATGCTAATCCTCTACCGTAATGCGGTGTGCCATCCCGCCATCAGGCATCCGTGACCAGCCGTTGCAGCAAGGCATTCGCTTTGCGCCACTCGCGTTGCACGGTGCGCTCGGACGCGCCCTGCAACCCCGCGATTTCGACGAAGCTGAAGCCGCCAAAGAAGTGCAGGTCCACGAGCTGCGCGAGCTCGGGGTCGAGCTCGCCCAGCCGCTCCAGAGCGTCGGCAAGCTGCTCGAGACTCTCGTCGGTGGTCTGCGGAGCCGGCACGTCCTTGTCGCCGATCAGCGTGATCTCGAGACTGCCGCCGCGCTTCTGCGCGCGCCGTGCGCGTGCGTAATCGATGACGAGGCCGCGCATCGCCTTCGAGGCGTAAGCAAGGAAGCGATGGCGGTCGGGAAAACGCAGCCCGCTGCCGGAATCACGGGCGGAGAGCTTCAGATAGGCTTCGTGAACAAGTGTGGTCGTGCCGAGGCTGACGCGCCCGCCCTGGCGGTGGAGGTGAGATTCGGCCAGGGTGTGCAACTCGTTGTACAGCGCGGCGAACAGCTCGGTAGCGGCGGCATTGTCACCACGGTCCGCAGCGGTGACGAGCTCGCTGATGCTCGGCATGACGGCTCGGCGAAACTGGCCGAGCAATACTACAGGCCGGCCGGTTACCCGTCCATCGTTGCGAGCCGCACCGGTCGGAAGCTGATCAGCACGACGACGGCCGCCGCGCCGACCGCGACAGCCGGCACGCGACCGGTCAGCAAGTACCCGACGCCCGCGAGCAGGCCGGCACCTTCGGCGAGCGCCCACAGGATGATCGCTGAGACGCGCGTTTCATTTGTGGACCAGTAGTCGTCGTCCGACTGATTGGCCGAGCGCGGCGGGAAGCGCGGCCGGAGCACCGCGTGCGCAACGCCGAGCATGGCGGCGGCGAAGGCGGCCAGGACCAAGCCGACCATTGGGGGGAACGGCCAGCGCGAGCGGCGCGCGGTCCCGGGCAACCGATTCGCCGGCCGGCATCTCGAACAGCGGCACGCACGCGTCCCAGTCATCCTAGGAGGCGCGGAGGAGCCAGAGAATGCCAAGGGCGACGAGCAGCGCCGCGAGTCCGGCCACGACACCGATCAAGACGCCCGTCTCACCCCAGACGACGGATGCGAGACCGCCCGAAATCGCGAGGACGATCGCCCAGACCGTTCGCGTCGGACGCGCCTTACGCCGCCACGTGAATGCCGTGACGATCACCAGGACGCTGAGCGCACCGTACAGAAACTGAGTGATCGTCTGCACGCGCTGCCCGGGCGTCATTTCTTGCGACCATTGATCCAAACCGCCGGCGATCCCGGTATACCCGAACGCGGCAAGAAGAAGGAGCGCCACGACGAACAGAACGCGGGATAATCTTGGACCGAGGGTCACGCCCGCAATGCTAACGGCTGCTTGTACGTCAGGCGACGCCAGATCCACTCGACCGGACCGAAGCGGTAGCGCGAGAGCCACCACGTACTGAGCGGGATCTGCACGGCGATGATCGCGGCGGCGATCGCCAGCGCCGTGGACGCACCGATACGCCACCAGAGCGCGAACCCAAAGCCGTACGACAGCGTGACGCAAATGACGGAATGCAGCAGATAGTTCGTCAGCGCCATCCTGCCGAGCGGCGCGAACATCTGAATCAGCCCCCGGCCGCGGGCAACGAGCAGCGCGACCGTGCTGGCATACCCAAGCGCGAGCAGCGGCACACCGCCCGCCTGTCCGAGCACACCAACCAGCCCGCCCCAGGAGGGTGGCAGGTAGGGCCAGCGCATCGCCAGCGCGGCAACGATGTTTAGCGGCAATCCGATGCCCCAGCCCAGCAGACTCCAGCGGACCAGCGTGCCACGATGGCCGCCGGGTGCCTGAGCCAGGCCGTTCCGCACAGCCCACAGGCCCAGAACGAACATGCCGAGGACTTTCGGAAACCGGACCGTCGCGAAGAGATCGCCCCAGCGCGCGGCGAGGAAAACGAGATTGCCTTTCAGCGCATCCTTGATCCCACCCCGCCCCATCGCTTCGAAGAGCGCGAGGATGGACGCCGGCGGTCTGCTGTCGCCCGCCGTAGTGGCATGGCCCCCCACCGTCAGCAGCCACGCGCCGAGCGCAAAGAGATAGAGGACGGTCGGAACCGCGAGCAGGATGACGGTCCAGCGCAGCAGCGCTCGATCCGATTTGCGCGCGAACCAGGGCAATGTAAAGCCGAGCAACGCGTAGAGCATCAGGATGTCGCCCGCCCACAGCAACACCGCGTGCAGCGCGCCGATCGCGAGCAGGATGCGCAGCCGGCGCTTGAACCGCGGCACTGCCTCGGCGCCGCCGCGGGTGAGCTGTAAGCCGAACCCGATCCCGAAGAGCAGAGAGAAGACCGAATAGAATTTCCCGTCGATGAATACTTTGTCGAACACCAGCGCCATGCGATCCCACGCCGCGCTCGGCAGCGCGGCGGCGCGGTCCGGCGGAATCATGAACAGCCCGAAGAAGACGAGAACATTGGCGGCGAGAATGCCGGCCACGGCAACGCCGCGCAGGGCGTCGAGCGCGGCGATGCGCTCGGTTGTTGGTGCTGTGACAACGGTACGAGGAGGCGAGCTCATGCCGCCACCCTCAACGGAGCCCTGCGAAATGTTGTTTCAGCTCGCGAGCGGAGCCGCTCGCGCGAATCCGAGCAGCCGGTCGGCGAGCCAGCCCGCGCTGCCGCCGATCACGCCGCAAAACAGCGCCAGGAACGCACCGAGGATAAAAATCGACATCCGCATGAATTGGGGTGAGTCCATCACGCGCTGGCTCGCCGAGTCGGCTTGCGCGGCTTGCGGAAACGCCTTGTTGTACCAGTCCGGCATCTTCACGGGACGACGCTGGCTCTCGGCCACCGCGCCGCGCAGCTCTTTCTGCGAAGGGTTCGGCAGCAGCGTAAAGACAACCGTCCACACCAGCGCGGCGAACACCACCGATGACAACACGCCGCCAAACAACAGGGCAATCCCGCCCGCCTGGCGCCCGCGCCGCCGCGCGCGCCGCCGCATGAGCCAGATGCCGAGCGGCGCGCCGAGCGCGGCGCCAAGAGACATCAGGAGCCCCACGAGAAAAACGAGGACCGCCCCCACGCCGCTCAGCACACGCACGAACATCGGTACGACGCGCTAATGCCGCACGGCGATCGAATACCCATTACTGCTGCCGTCCGGGTCATGGTTGCTCGCCATCTTGTAGGCGAACCCGGTGAGCGTCATGCCGGAGACGGAGTACGAGACGGCACGCAGCGTCAATGGCAGCGCCGCCAGCGAGAGCGTGCAGGTGCCGGTGTCATTCGTCACGCACTGCGCGTTGACCGACGTCGTCGTGAACCAGTTGCCGGTGACCGTGACGCCGGGGAGGGGCCGGTGCTTCGCGTCGTGCGCCGTGATCGTCACGGCGGCCGACCACGAGTCGCTGGTGACCGTCGCGACGCCGTCCAGATTGCCGACGTGTACGCTGGGTGAGCTGATCGTGACGCCCGCCGCACGTGAGTTGTTGCTCGTGTTGTTGTCGGCGTACTTCTGCGTCGCGAGCAGATTGTGCACCCCGATCGCCAAGCCGGCGGTGGCCCAGCTGATCGTTGCGCTGGAGCTTGAGCCCGCGGCGAGACCGGGGAACGTCAGCGTCCCAACCGTCGGAGCGCCCACTCCGCCATCCGTGACGAGCACGTCGAAGCTCGTCGTGACATCCTGCCCGCCCACGTTCTGTACCGTCACCACGATCGGGACGGTATCTCCCACCGTGACCGGGGTCGTCGCGACGAGGTTCGCAAGTGCGACGTCGGGCGGTGAGGTCGCGACCGTGACGGTCACCGAGCGCTGGTTGTTCGCGGCGCTCTGATCGCTCAAATCGATGCTCGCGACCAGCGTGTGGCTGCCGAGTGTCGCGTTCGTGGTGCTCCAGTTGAACGAGCGCGTCGCACTGGCGTTACCCGCGAGGCCGGCAATCGTCTGCGTCCCGATCGTCACACCCGCGGTTGCGTCGGTGAGCGTGAGTCCGAAGCTGTTGCTCACGCTCTGACCGCCGCTGTTCTGAATCGTCACGCCGACGGTCGGCGTGCTGCCGCGCGTTACGGTTGCGGGCACACTGACCGCCGTGACGGCGACGTCCGTGGAAAGCGGATTGACGTTGACGGTCGCCGTGCCCTGGTCGTTCGCGTGATTGCCGTCGGGCAGGGTCTGCGTCGCCACGAGCGTGTGGCTCCCCAGCGCCGCGCCGCCGGTGTTCCAGTTGAACGTGGCCGTCGTCGAATAGGTCATCGCGAGTCCCGGGATCGCCTGCGTGCCGATCGTGACGCCCGACGTCGCATCGCGCAGCACGACGTTGAACCCCCCGACGTGCTGCCCGCCGATGTTCTGAACGGTCACCACGACTGGCGCGGCATTGCCGACGGTCACATCGGTCGGCGCGCTGACGCTCGTGACGGCGATGTCGGGCGGCGGCATCACGGTGATGCCGATGCCGACGGCGTTGTTGGACGACACCGCGTCGGCGAGCTGTGAGGTGGCGATCAGGATGTGGCCGCTGGTCGTCGCGCCCGCAGTGTTCCATGGGATGTCGACCGACGTGGTCGCGCCAATGGCCAGCGGCGGCGCGGTGCCCGAGGCGACCGGCACTCCCTGATCGGTCAGCGTGACCGCAAAGCTCGATCCGACGTCCAGCTCACCCACGTTTTGCAGCGATACGACGACGTGCGCAGTGTCGCCCACCGTCACGCGCGACGGGCCCGTGATCCCCGTGACCGCCACGTCGAGCGGCTTGGGGTTCACGGTTACTCCAACGGCCCGGCGGTTGTTGTCGGCGCGATCGTCGGTCAGCGTCATCGTGGCGACCAGCGTGTGGGTGCCGAGTGCAGCGGACGTCAGATCCCAGCTGTAATTCACCGTGCTGGTCGCGCCGATGGCGAGTCCACCGACGGTTTGTGTGCCGAGGGTGACGCCGGCCGTGGAATCGTCGAGCGTCACGTCGAACGGCGTCGTCAGGCTCTGATTGCCGACATTCGCGACGGTGACGGAGGCGCTCACGACGTGGCCCTGGATCGTTGCACCGGCGACGCCGATGCTCGTGACCGCGGCGTCGCGCACCTGCGGCGCGACCGTGATGATCGCGCCGCGTTGATCGTTGATCGGCCGGTCGTCGGTCAACGTCTGATTCGCGACGAGCCCATGGTCGCCGCTCGAGAGCGGCGTCCAGGCAAACGAGAGCGTGACCGCGGAGCCCGCGGCGAGGCCGGTGACGTTCTGCGTGCCGAGCGTGACGTGATCGGTGGTGTCGGCGAGCGTCACGGCGAACGCCGTGACGTCCTGGTTCCCGAAGTTCTTCACCGTCACCGTGAGGTTCGTCGTCGTGTTCTGGATGATGCCGCCTGCCGCGTTGATGCCCATGACGCCGACGTCCGTCAGCGGACCGGGCGGCGGCGGGGCGAAGCCGTCGATCGTGACACCGAAGCGGTTCAGGACGAGATCGATCCGGTTCCCGATCGTGATGGACGAGCTCCCGGCGAACAGCAGCGCGACGGGATTCAGGTTTGCGTCGTCGGTGACGATGAGCGACCCAGAATCGCCGCCGCCGCTGAACGTGTTGGGCGAGATGATGAGCTGGTCCACGTAGCGGGCGGTCTTGGTGCACGTGAATCCGGAGACCGCATAGCAGATGGTGACCGTCGCATTGACGCCGGTGATCTGGCCGTGCGTGAGATGCGTCGTGCGGCCGTACTTTTGGACGTTGAGACCGAGCAGCGCGTCGCGGTCGTCGAACGCGCCGTTGCCGTCGGCGTCGTCGTAGATCGCGGAGTTCGGCATGCCGTAGCCTTCGTCGGCAGGCACGGAGTTATCGAGCAGGTCGGTGCTGGAGAGGGCGATCGCAGCGTCGATGGTATTCGCGCCCGCGGCCGCGAACGAGATCTGCTGGAAATCGGACAGCGTCGCGATCTGGTCGGCGGCGGTGCCGCCGTCATATGGCCCCGGCTGGTACTCCGGATCGCCGATCGTGGCGTTATTGGAGTTCGCGAGGACGTGGTTGTTCGAGAGGATGTAGACCCGACCGAGCGCGTCGCGCGCGCGCGCGCCGATCGTGCCGGCGGTAATGGCCGGATGTCCGACCGAAAATCCCATCGGCGCTGGGCGCTGGCGTTTCGTCGGATCGCTGAACGCCATGAGCCGGCCGGTCACCAGACGCCGGACCGGCACCCCATCCAGCATTTCCGGCAGGCCCACAATGCCGGAGCGCTCGAGCAGCAGTAAGACGCCGGCGCGTCCGTCGGGAAGACTCGTGACCGCCGTGCCGATGACGCCGGGCACGCGGAGCAGCGTATTCGTGTGCTGGCGTTGCGCGGCGAGTGCGGCACGCAGATCGAGCAGCGGACGCGGTGCGTTCCCGCGCGACGATGGCGCAAGCGACGACTCGGAGCACGCATACCACAGCGTGGCCGAGGAGGTGAGCGCGAGAATAACGGCGAGGCGAGACCACGTCCGGCGCAGCATGCTGAACCTCCGGGACCCGGAGACAAGGCGCCGATTATGAAGGGAGAGCCGACGCTCGGCAAGCTAGGGGAGTTACGAAGGCACTTTTGGCCGCGATGTAGGCCGCGCGGTCGCGCGGGAACTGCTTTGCGAGCGCCAGCTTGAGCTCGGCGTAGCGTCGCGCAACGTCGGGATCGGACCGCAGCAGGTCCCGGAAACCAACGTACGCGCGCCACAATCGGCCGCCCGTCACGACGAGATGGATGTGGTAGGCGCGCGGCTGGCCGCGACGGAAGAACTGATGCTCCGGAATGCCGGCGTCGCCGCGGTGCTCGTAGCCCGCGCGCTCGAGCGGCACGACGTAATCGAGCGGCGACGCGTCGACCGGGTGCCCCGCGAGGATGTCGAGCACCGGCTTTGCATCGAGCCCGGGGACCGCGGTGCTGCCGATGTGCTCGAGCACGAGCGGCACCGCGCACGCCGCGCGAATGCGAGCGGCTTCCTCGACGAACAGGACGGGCCAGCGTTTGTCGTAGGGCACGACGCGCACGACGCCCGACTCGAGACCGAGCGGGTCAGCCATGGCGGTACGACGCAATCAGGGGTTGGGAGGTTGCAGCGCAGCGACGTGGGCCGACCGACGTACCAGCCACGCCGCCATGAACAAGAGCGCGGGCGACCAGAAGACGACGAACCACGGGCCGCGAGGGAAATGCCCCGCGACGACTTTGCTCCACACGTAGATGCCGATCAGTCCGACGGTCGCGACGAGCGCACCGACGTCTTCGCGCCACCAACCGAGCAGGAAGCCGATACAGATGAGACCGGGAAAGAAGAGGATGCCGAGCATTTCGACGGGGGTCGGCTTTCCTGAATGACCGTCGAAGGCAAACAGGACGATGAGCCCAATGACGGCGAGGCTCGAGAGCCGCGCGGTCCATCGAAGCACCGTAATCGCCATAGCGCGACGTAATCTACCGCATCACAACCCAAACGCCCAGCGCACTCCGACGTGGACCGCGTTGCTCCAATGGCGCGCCGGAGTCAACGCTTGCTCTGAAATCAGCGCACCGCCCTGGAATGTTCGCTCGAATCGATCGTTGGTGAGGTGCAACCACTGATAATCGATCTGCAGGCCGAAGCGGTGCTTCACGCCGTCGAGCACGGGGAAACCCCACCCCATCAGGAAATACGGGACGTTGCGTCCCTCCCGCCACGCGACGCCGGCTCCCGCGCTCACGGTCGAAATGTGGGTGGGGAGATCAAGGTCGACGCGGGCGTCGGTCGTGAGAAACGGGTGCGCCACGAGGTGGTTCGGATCTTCCATCGTGTACGTACCGTCATTCGGCGGGGGCGGCAGCGGCGCGACGGCGCATATCGCGCCACCGGCGGCGAGAACGTAGGCGCGCGCCGCAGCCTGGAATCGCACCGACCGCCCTGCGATGTTGTGACCGGCGTTGAGACCGGCCGCGCCGAAAAACGTGTTCTCGCATGCGCTCGCGCGGACGGCATCACCGCCCATGATCATCACCGTGAAGCTCGGGCCGAGCGTCGAGGAAGGGCCCTCCTGCGCTGAGCCGCGTGTTGGCGCGAGCATGCCGACTACGCAAAGAGAATGGAGGAACCTCACGCGTCTGATACCCCGGCCCCGCCGTGCTTGGTCACGCCTGGATGACCCAACGGGCGGCCGCCCGCTGCATCAATGGCTGCCCATGCCACGCACATAATACCGGGACATCTCCGGGGATTTGCGACACCAACCGCGGATGCGCGAACAAGACGACCAGCGACGCGGCCGGCACCAGTCGCTCGAGCTTCGCCAACGACTGCTCGCCCAAATCGCCGCGACCTTTCCACGACCGCGGCTCGGCATACACGAGCACGATGAGCCGGGAGCCGGGAGCTGGGAGCCGGGGGACACTCTCACCACTCGCGACGAGTGTCTTGGCGAAGACATCCCGTGGCGGAATGACGTATGGACCGCCGACGTCGTCATCCACGATCGTCACGGCGAGCGACTTGCCGAGCGAGGGCCGCTCGCCGCGCAGCAAATGGACCGCGCGATCGGCCAAACCGTCCGCGAACTGTTGATGCGCCGCGAGCGTCGCGGCGTCGACAGTCACGGACGGTGCGCCGCGCCCACCGCCCCAGGTACCGATCGACTTCTCGTACCGGCCGAGCGCCTGCTCGATCCGATCGCCCGGCACGGCGTCGAGCGAGCGCACCACACCGGCCCAGTCCGTCGGATAGAGCAGCATGTCGCAGCCCGCGCTCAGCGCGGCAACCGCGGCCTGCTGCTCCGGCGCCGCGGCGGTGGCGCCGCCCATGATGAAAGCGTCGGTGACGACGAGGCCATCGAACGCGGCGGACCCACGCAGGTAGTCGAGAATGGTGCGCGAGAATCCCGCGCCCGCGCCGCTCGGGTCCCAGCTCGGGTACGAGACGAAGGCCGGCATGACGCTTCCCACCCCTGCCTTCACTGCTTCGACGAAGGGTCGGACGTCGTTCTGCTGCAGCTCGGCGGCCGGCGCGTCGACGACGGGCAGCCCTGCGTGCGAATCGGTCGTGGTGCGCCCGTGACCGGGAAAGTGCTTCGCGCACGCCATCACGAAGTGCTCCTGGCATCCTTTGACCCACGCGGCCGCGTGCGCGCCGACAACACTGGGATCGGCGCCGAACGACCGCGTCTGCACGATTGGATTCTTGGGCTCGACGTCGAGATCGCACACGGGGGCGAACACCCAGGTGAGCCCGATGGCGCGCGCCTCGGTGCCGGTGATCTGGCCGCACGCGTAGGTCGCATCGAGATCGTTGAGGTAGCCGAGCGCGGCAGGTGGTGGCAGCTCGGTGAGGCCTTTCACTTGTTGGCCGGGACCGCGCTCGAAGTCGGATCCGAGCAGGAGCGGCCGTTTGGCGAGATCGCCCAGCGCGCTCGTGAGCGCGGCGACGGCCGCTCGCGTGCCGCCGAAGAGGATGAATCCGCCGACGCCCGCCGCCAGCGCCTGCTCGATCTTGGCGCGTTCGGATCTGAATGAGCCGCGACGCCAGCGCAGCGCCGGGCACACGAGACGCGCGCGCGGGATCATTCCCTAATCTACGTCGCGTTCAATGACAGGATCCGGACCCCGAATCGACGACCGCGCCGCTCGCGGCGACGATGAAGGTCCAGCGATACCCGTGGGCGCCGAGCCGCAGCACCAGCGTAATCGGCGGTCGAGCCGAGCTCGTACGCGTTGTCTCCGATCGCCATCACGTACCGGGCAAGCTGTCGAGCAGAACGGCGGTCGACTCGGCGCCCGTCAATTCCGGCGCCGTGATTTGCGTGGGATTGTCCGGCTGGTAGCACTGCGCGATATCGCCGGCGCCGACGAGCATCGCGTCATGCGTGTAGGCCCGAGCCGGCATCACGCGGGCAGCGACATTCACCGACGTGGAGGTCGCATCGACGCACGCCGCCAGACCGACCAACGCGCAAAGAACCAATGAGCCAATCACGTCCCATTCTACCGAACGTCGGTCGAGGTATTCCCGCCTTCACACCTCATGTTGGACGTTGGAACCTCACAGGGAGATGAGCGCAATCACGACACCGGCCACGATCCACTGCACGAAATACGCGACCGCTTGGCCGATCGTGAGTCGAAGGCTGATGTTCAGGTTCACGTAATTGTGGATGACGAACGAGCCGAGCGCGAACACTGCGACGAGCGCGCCGAAGCGAAGACCCTCACGAACCGGCGAGCCGGCGTGGATCATCAACGCGTACAACCAGGCCATCGCGATCATCGATAGCAGCATGCCCAGCATGCCCGCCGGAGCGACCCGCTTCATCGACTCTTGCGTGCGGTAGATCGCGGGAAATTGGCGGTATTCGTTGGCGAGCGGTGTAAGCGCGAACAGGACGAAGCCAAGAATGAAATACACGACTGTTGCACCAAGGCCCGCGAGTGCGATGTGACCGTAATTCACTGAGGAAGGCTCCTTCCAGGGTGCGGTAATGAGACGCGTGGCTCAACCGCACGGCAAGTGGTACTATCTCTGGACGATGAACCGGACCGTCCTGGTCGTGAGCACTCTGTTATTGCTCGCCGGCTGTAGTGGTGGGAATTCCGTCGCGCCGCCGCCGCCGCCACCGCCGCCGCCGCCACCTCCCAGTGATGGGATTGCGGCGGCACGCAGCGCAGCCGATGGCGCGACGAACCTCGCCATCACCGGCGTAACGGTCACCTACGTCAAACCGGCAATCGGCAATGACCTCGCGGGCTTTACAATTCAACACGACCTGACGGGACCCGCGCTGCTGATCGCGGTCGATCCGGGGACGTTGACTCCAGCCACCACGGTCGGCGATGTCGTCAACTTCACGATCACACAAATGGCAACCGTCGGCGGCCAGCGGCGCGCAGCGGCGCTCAATGGCTACGCGCGGCAATCCAGCGGCGCGAGCGTGGCCGCCCTGACGCAGGATGTCTCGGCGATCGACGTTGTCGCCGGCGCGAATAATTATGACAGCGAGATCATCACCGCGGCGGGCACGATCGGCTCGGCCTTCGCGGCCAGTGGAACCGGTTTCCAGAGCGCGACCTTCTCGACCGTCGGCAACATCGCGAATCCCGCACTTCAGCTGCGCGTGCCCGCCGCGACGGTGGATGCGACAGATCTGGTCAACACGTGCCACGTGACGGCGACGCGGGTGCCCTTCGCGTCCGTCAACGCCGTGGCGGTGATCGGCTCATACCAAGCTGGCGACATGGCGATCACCTCGTGCCCCGCGCCGACCGTCGTGAGCGCGGTCGCGCTGTCAGCAACGAGCGTCCAAGTCACGTTCTCGCGGCACGTGTCGGCCTCGAGCCTGCAAGCCAACGGCTCACAGTTCACGTTCGACAACGGCCTCGTCGCGAGCGCCGCGTCGCTGAGCGGCCGGACGGTCACGGTCACGACGGCCGCGCAGACGCCCTCGACGAGCTACAGCGTGACGGTTGCGCATTCTCTCACGGACCTGCAGGGAACGGCAGTCACCACGCCAGACGTGGCGGCATTTTCGGGGTTCGTGGTGCCGGCGGTGGTCAGGATCAATGAGCTCAACGCGAACATCACCGGCAGCTGCGACCTGATCGAGCTGCGCGTCGTCTCGGGTGGCAGCCTCGCCGGCTTTCATATCCTGGAGCGCATCGGCACCGTTGCCATCAACGAGCTGAACTACGCGCTTCCGACGATGAACGTCGCAAAAAACGACATGATCGTGGTGCACATGAACTCGGGCAACGCCACGTGTAATCCCGGCGGAGCGACGCAGGAAACCGGCACCGTGATCGACCAGCCCGCCAGCTCGTTCCCCGGCAATTTCGACACTGCGTTCGACCTTTGGGCGAGCGATGCCGGCCTGTCGGCCACCGACAATGTGCTCACGCTGCTCGATGGGACCGGGGCGATCGCCGATGCGGTGTTCGTCTCGGACGACCCGGCGGGGCTGACTACCGCGGCCGACACCAAGCAGCAAGCGGGAGTCGTCGGCACGGCGAATCAATGGTCGCCGGCGTTCACGACCTACGACGATACCACGTTTCGGAAGAACGCCGTGGATGATCTGAACGCGACGGGCGCCACCGTGACCGGAAACTCGATTCAGCGGATCGACAACACCGACGACAACAACAAGGCGGACTGGACGACAGGAGCGGGTGCGCCGGCAACTTGGGGCGTACTCAATGTCGGGCAGACGCCGTTCCCGTCCCCCGCTCAGACCGGTGTAATGTGCCCCAAGACCCTCGGACCGCGCGCTCCCGTGGCGGCGGGAAGGTTGCCCGGCTTCCCCGACACGGTTTGCAATCCGAGGAACGCGAACGCAACCGCTTCCTTCGCTTCGCCGTCGAAGAAGACTTGATCGAATAAGACGACCGGCCGCGGCTGCACGCGCGCCGCGAGCCGCTCGATGAGCGCGGGATTCTTCGCGCCGCCGCCCGAGACCACGATCTCGCCGTCATGACCGGCCACCGCGCGCGCGATCGTCTCCGCCGTGAGCGCGGTTGCCGTGGCGATCGCATCGTTCTCCGACCCCCCGGCCTTCTTCACACGCGCGAGCAGCTTGTCCGCGTAGTCGATGCCGAAACGCTCGCGCCCCGTGCTCTTGGGCGGCGGCGCGCTGAAATACGGATCGGCGAGCAGCTCGTCGAGCAGCTTTGCGACGGGACGGCCGCGGCGCGCGCGCTCGCCGTCCTTGTCGTACGGTGCGTCGGGATCGACGCGGCGCGTGATGGCATCGATCACCGCGACGCCCGGCCCGGTGTCGAACGCGAACGCGCCCTCGGTCACGCCACGCCGCGGCACCCACGTGACGTTCGCCATCCCGCCGATGTTCAGGAGCCAGCGACCCTTGGTGTCGTGGCCGAACAGCATGACGTCGGCGAGGGGCACGAGCGGCGCGCCCTGCCCGCCTGCCGCTACGTCCCGCGCGCGGAAATCGCTCACCACGCGCACGCCGACCCGCTCCGCGATCACCGCCGCGTCGCCGAGCTGGAAGGTCGCGCGCCCCGGCTCGTGCCAGATCGTCTGTCCGTGCGACGCGATGAACGCGAGATCCTTGGGCGACACGCGGGCCTGCGCGAGCAACCCCAGCACCGCGCCGGCAAATCGCTCGCCGAGCGCGACATGGAGGAATGCGACGTCCTTCGGCGTGCCGCGCGCCATCGTGTCGATGATCGAGCCGCGCTCGGCGGCGCCGTACGCCTCCTGACGAAACGCGACGAGCTGCGCGGAACTGTCCTTGAGGCGCACCAACGCCGTCGAAATGCCGTCGAGCGACGTGCCCGACATGACCCCGACCGCCAGCATGTCACTCATCGCCGCACGTTCGGCGGATCGCCCACGACGCTGCGCAGCAAGCCGCCCGCCTGGTCGATCAGACGCTTCCCTTCCCCGGCACCGACCTTTCGCCGCACCATGACGATCGCGAGCTTGACGCTGCCCTCGGCGTGCTTGATCGCCTGGCGCGCTTCTTCACGGCTGACGTCGCAGACCTCCATCACGATGCGCTCGCCGCGGTCGTGCAACTTCTGGCTCAGCGCCATCAGATCGACCATCAGATTACCGTAGGCTTTACCGAGGCGAATCATCGCCCCGGTCGAGATGGTGTTAAGGACGAGCTTGGTGGCGGTGCCCGCTTTGAGACGGGTCGAACCGGTGAGCACCTCCGGCCCAACGATGGGGTTGATGACGACGTCGCAGGTCTCGGCCAGCACTTTGGGCGGCGTCGCGCACGTGACGAGGGCCGTCTTGGCGCCGAGCGTCTGCGCTTTGCCGAGGGCGGCGCGGACGTAGGGTGTGGTGCCGCTCGCCGCGATCCCGACCACCACGTCGCGGTTCGTGACGTTGGCGGTATCCATCGCCGCCATCCCCGCGTTGACGTCGTCCTCGGCACCCTCCGCGCTCTTCACGAGCGCGCCGTAGCCGCCCGCGATTACGCCGACCACCATCGTGGGAGGGACGCTGAAGGTCGGCGGACACTCCGCTGCATCCAGCACGCCGAGGCGCCCTGACGTTCCGGCACCGACATAGACGAGGCGGCCACCGACACGAAAAGCCGCGACGACCAGGTCGATGGCTTTTGCGATTCGGTCGCGCTCGCCGTGCACGACGGCGGGAACGCGCGCATCCTCGGCATTCATGAGGTCCACGATTTCGAGGCTCGACGCCGTGTCGATGCGGTCGGTCCGCGGATTCCGCTGCTCGGTTGCCCTCGGGTCGGTGAAATCGCGGTTTGTCATGGGTGGGAAATAGACGCAAGATTACCGAATGCGAAAGCTCACCTGCGTGCTCGCCGCCGTGGCCCTCGGTTGCGGCAAACCACCCCAGCCTGGGGTCATCACCCCCGTCGTCCGGGGCAAGCCGGTCATCCCGGCGACCTGGACGCTCAGGTCGCGGCCCGTCACCGCGGCGCACGCGATGGTCGTCTCGGCGCATCCGCTCGCGTCGGCGGCCGGCGTCGAGATCCTGAAACAGGGTGGCAACGCCATCGACGCCGCGGTCGCCGTCGCGTTCGCGCTCGAGGTCGTGCTCCCGGACGCCGGCAACATCGGCGGCGGCGGCTTCATCGTGCACCGCACGGCGGCCGGCGAAGTCACCGCGCTCGACTATCGCGAGGCTGCGCCCGCGGCCGCCACGCATGACATGTACCTCGATGCTGCAGGCAATCCGACCGACAAGAGCGTCGTCGGTCATCTCGCTGCGGGGGTGCCGGGGAGCGTCGCCGGACTGCACGAAGCCTGGAAGCGGTACGGCAAACTGTCGTGGGCCGCCGACATCGCGCCGGCGATTCGACTCGCCCAGGGCCATGTGATCGACACCGCGCGCAGCCGCGACATCGCGTCAGACCGCGACCTGTTGGCCCAATTCCCGGCGAGCCGCGCGCAGTTTCTCGTCCACGACAGCGCGCCGCCGCCGGGGACGCTGTGGCGCCAGCCCGATCTCGTGCGCACGCTGCAGCTCATCAGCGATTCGGGTCCCGACGTCTTCTATCGCGGTCAGATCGCCGACTTGATCGTCGCGGAGATGCAGCGCGGCGGCGGCTTGATTACGAAGGAAGACCTGCGGAATTACCGCCCGAAATGGCGGACGCCGATCCAGCTGACGTACCGCGGCCACACGATCTACTCGATGCCGCCACCGAGCTCGGGCGGCGTCACGATGGGCGAGATCCTGAACATCATGGAGGGCTACGACTCGCTACCGCCGTTCGGGACTGCCGCATATGAGCACTTATTGACCGAAGCGATGCGGCGGGCGTTCATCGACCGCAATCGCTGGCTCGGCGATCCCGACTTCGTGCACATGCCGCTCGAGCGCCTGTTGTCGAAGTCGTACGCAGCGACGCTGCGATCACAGATCGATCCGAAGCGTGCCACCCCGACGCCCACCGATGCGACGGGCTCGGGCGGCGAGCCCATGGAAACGACGCACTACTCGATCGTCGATGCCGAGGGCAACGCCGCGGCGGTGACGACTACGCTCAACGGCGGCTTCGGAAGCGGTGTCACCGTGACGGGTGGGGGATTTCTATTGAACAACGAGATGGACGATTTCGCGACCGCGCCCGGCAAACCCAACATGTACGGCCTGGTCCAGGGCGAAGCCAACGCCGTGCAGGGCGGCAAGCGGATGCTCTCGGCGATGACGCCGTCGATCGTGCTGGACACCGCGGGCAAGCTGCAGATGGTGGTGGGGACTCCGGGTGGCCCGACGATCATCACGTCGGTCACGCAAGTGATTCTCAACGTTCTCGACCAGGGGATGAGTCTGCCGGACGCCGTCGCCGCACCGCGCATTCATCACCAGGCGCTGCCCGATCAGACGTACTGGGAGCACGGCGGTTTGAGCGATCAGGCCGTGCAGGCGCTCGAGGCGATGGGCCACAAGATGTCGGAGCGGCGGGGGCACAGCGGCATCATCGCGGCCATACAAAAAACCGCCGGCGGGTGGGTCGGTGTTGCTGACCCACGGTACGCCGGCGGTGCACTTGGATACTGAGCTAGTACGACCGAGTCTTGGACTTCGCCGTATCGGTGCGCTGATTGAGGTCGTTGCGATCCACGGCGACCTTCATCGGCTCCGTAATCGTCGCCAGAATGTGCGAGCCGTCGGGGATCACGATGTCCATGTCCTTCGTTTCGACGGCGACGCCGGCACCGGCGATGCCACCCACCACGGCGCCGATCACGGTGCCCTTGGTGTTCTTGGACAGAATCTGACCGACCACCGCGCCGGCGGCCGCGCCGACACCGACCTTCGCGGCGTCACCAGCGTTGATGCTCTGCTTGCGATACTCGCGCTGCACGGAATCGATCGTCGCGCGGATCGGGAAGGTCTTGCCGTTCGTCTCGATGGTCGAGAGCGCAACGGTCAGCGTGCCCGGGGTGCGGCGGTTCGGCGCCGGCTTCACGGCGACGATGCTGCCGTTCACGGTCGAGCCCTGGTCGATGACAACCGTGCCGTTCGCGTCGCGCACGTCGGCCGCGACCTTGGCGGTGAAGGTGTCACCAGGCTTGTTCTTCCGGGAGCTGAGCTCCTGGTTGACCGTCAGGTCGAGGCGGGTGCCGGCGGGCACGGTCAACGAGACCGGCAGATCCGACGGGTTCCGCGCCGACTTGTCGCGAGTGGTGGTGCCACGGTCGTTGTTGTAGTTGTTCGACTGATCCGAAGCCTGATTCTGCTGGTCGACCGAGCGATCGGGCTGGCCAGCCTGCCCGCCCTTTGGCGAACAAGCGCCAATAGCGGCGACGCTCGTCAAAACGGCAAAGGCGATCCAGTTATTCCGGGTCATGATGTCCTCTCGTTCTTGAGTAAGCTGCGTGACCCGAATAGAAGCCTACTGGCCGAGCACCCGGTATTACTCGCAAGTTTCCAATCCGAAGGTCGAGTCGCTCAATCCTTGGAATGAAGGAGTGCGCAGCGTATGACCGATGCCGTGGCGGATGCCTGTATCGTCGGCTCGGGGGCGGGCGGCGGAATGGCCGCGTACGTCCTGACGAAAGCCGGCCTGAACGTCACCGTGCTCGAGGCGGGGGGTCCGTGGGACAACACGACCGACTCGCAAATGTTCACCTGGCCGTACGATTCGCCCCGCCGGGGTGCGTCGACCAAGGCGAAGCCGTTCGGAGAGTTCGACGGCTGCATCGGCGGCTGGGAAATCCCCGGCGAGCCCTACACCGTGGCCAAGGGCGACAAGTTCCGCTGGTGGCGCGCCCGGATGGTCGGCGGCCGGACCAATCACTGGGGTCGTATTTCGCTGCGGTTCGGCCCGCGCGACTTCAAGGCCAAGACGTTCGACGGCCTGGGTGACGACTGGCCGATCAGCTACGACGACGTAAAGCCCTACTACGAGAAGCTCGAGCGGCTCGTCGGGGTCTTTGGGAGCAACGAGAACGTTCCCAACGCTCCGGACAGCATCTTCCTGCCGCCGCCCAAGCCGCGCTGCTACGAGCTGCTGGTCATGGAGGCGGCGAAGCGCCTCAAGGTCACCTGCGTCCCGTCGCGGCTTTCGATTCTCACCCAGCCGCTCAACGGCCGCGCCAAGTGCCACTTTTGCGGCCAGTGCAATCGCGGCTGCAAGACGAACTCGAATTTTTCCTCGACGAACGTGCTGATCGCGCCGGCGCGCGCCACCGGCAAGCTGACGCTGGTGACGAACGCGATGGCGCGCGAAGTCACGCTCGACCGCTCCGGTAAGGCGAGTGGCGTGACGTACATCAACACGACCGATGGCAGCGAGCATCACGTCGACGCCCGCGTCGTCGTGCTGGCGGCGAGCGCGTGCGAGACGTCACGCCTCTTGCTCAACTCGACGTCGGCATCGTTCCCGAACGGCCTCGCGAACACCAGCGGCACCGTCGGCAAGTATCTCACCGACACAACCGGGACGGACGTCGGCGGCTTCGTGCCGAAAATGATGGATCCCGTGCCTCACAACCACGACGGGGTGGGCGGCATGCACGTCTATATGCCGTGGTGGCTCGACAACAAGCAGCTCGACTTCCCGCGCGGTTACCACATCGAGGTCTGGGGAGGCGCCGGTCTGCCGGAAGCCGGATTCGGCGGCGGCATCGAGGAGCAAAACGGCGGCGGCTACGGCAAGCAGCTGAAGAACGACTACCGCCGCTACTACGGCGCGTACATCGGCTTCTCCGGTCGCGGCGAGATGATTCCGAATGAGAACAGCTACTGCGAGATCGACCCCAACGTCGTCGACAAATGGGGGATTCCGGTGCTGCGCTTCCACTGGAAGTTCACCGATCACGAGTATCTGCAGGTGAAGCACATGCAGCAGACGTTCCGTGCCCTCATCACCGAGATGGGCGGGACGCCGTGGGGGGAGATGCCCAGCAAGGAGGACGGCTACGGCATCGCGGCAGGTGGCGTGATCATTCATGAGCTGGGCGGCGCGCGCATGGGCGCTGATCCGAAGAGCTCGGTGGTGAACGCCAACTGTCAGACGCACGACGTGAAGAACCTGTTCGTGGCCGACGGCGGTCCGTTCACGTCGCAGGCCGACAAGAACCCGACCTGGACGATCATGGCGCTGTCATGGCGGACGTCGGAATACATCGCGGACCAGCTCACCAAGAGGGCACTATGACGACGGGCGGACGGGCCGACGGGCCGACGGGCGGTATGTCGCGGCGTGACGCACTGGCCGCCGTGGCAGCCGCAGCCCTCACAACGGCATTTCGCTGGACCCCCGAGGAAACGCGCCGCGTCACGGCACTGGTCAAATCCGCGCCGGCGCCGTTTGCCCCGGCATTCTTCACGCCGCACGAGCTCGAGACGGTTCGGCTCCTGAGCGACCTGATCATCCCGCGCGACGAGCGCTCCGGGAGTGCCACCGAAGCCGGCGTGCCCGAGTTCATGGACTTCATGATGATGGACCGGCCGGACGGTCAGACGCCGATGCGGGGCGGCCTGGCGTGGCTCGACAACGAGGCGCTCGAGCGGTTCGGCAAGACGTTCGTCGCCGTCGCGGACGCCCAACGCACGGCGATCCTCGACGACATCGCGTGGCCGAAGAAGGCGCGTCCCGAGATGAGTCAGGGCGTGGCGTTCTTCAACATGTTCCGCGACCTGACGGCGTCGGGTTTCTGGTCGAGCAAGATGGGCGTGACCGACCTTGGCTATCAGGGCAACACGTTCGTCCCTGACTGGAAGGGCTGCCCGCCCGAAGCGCTGCAAAAACTCGGCGTCCACTATGAGGACTGAATGACGAAACGCCTCGGCATCGGGATGATCGGCAGCGGCTTCAACGCCAAGTTCCACTTGCTGGGATTCCAGGGGGTCCGGGACGCCGACGTCCTGGGCGTCTGGAGTCCGAATCAAAAGAACGCGGGCGACACCGCAACCATCGCGCGCGCGCTCGGCGTGGGCGACGCGAAGGCCTACCCGTCGATTGCGGCAATGGTCGAAGATCCGGCCATCGAAGCGATCTGGCTTTCAGGACCGAACCATGCGCGCGTCGAGAACGTCCAGGAGATCGTCAGCAGTCTCGAGCGCGGCAAAGGCGAGCTCAAGGGCATCGCGTGCGAGAAGCCGCTGGCGCGGAACGTGAGCGAAGCGAAGCAGGTGCTCGACCTGGTGAACAAGGTCGGACTGCCGCACGGCTATCTCGAGAATCAGGTCTTCGCGCCCGCGGTCGAAGTCGGTCGCAATCTGCTCTGGGCTCGTGGTGCGAAGCTCACCGGCAGGCCGTATCTCGCGCGCGCCGCGGAAGAGCACAGCGGGCCGCACGCGCCGTGGTTCTGGCAGGGCAAGCTGCAGGGCGGCGGCGTGTTGAACGACATGATGTGCCACTCGTCGCTGCTGGTGCAGCATCTGCTCACCGATCCCACCAAGCCGGCGACCACGGTGCAGCCCAAGCGGATCAGCGGGCACATCGCGAGCCTCAAGTGGAGTCGTCCCGAATACGCAAAGCGGCTCTCCGCCACGATGGGCAAAGAAGTCAACTACGAGACGAGCCCGTCCGAGGACTTCGCCGCCGTGATGATCGAGTTCGAGACCGAGGACGGGCAGCGGATCCTGGGTGAGGCGACGACGTCGTGGAGCTTCGTCGGCGCAGGCCTGCGGCTGTCCGCCGAGCTGCTCGGCCCCGAGTATTCGCTGCAGTGGAACTCGCTCGACTCCGGTCTCAAGCTGTTCTTCAGTCGCGAAGTCCAGGGAAAGGCCGGCGAGGACCTGGTCGAGAAGCAGAACGCCGAGGTGGGCCAGATGCCGGTGGTTGCGGGCGAAGCGTGGACTTACGGGTATGAAGCAGAGGATCGCTACTTCGTCGACTGCTTCCTGAAGAAGAAGAAGCCGTGGCTCACGTTCGATGACGGATTACGCGTGGTGAAGGTCTTGATGACGGCGTACATGAGCGCCGAGCAAGGGAAGACGCTCGACTTCCCCGGGCCCGGCGTCGAGCACTTTGTCCCCGCAGTCGCGAAGGGAACCTGGCAACCATGACTCTCCCGCTAGCTTTGTTGCTGATGGTCCAAGTACCCCAGCAGTGGCCGCAACATTCGATGGATCGACCGCGCCCGCCGGTGGTAAACCCGGGCCCGCCGCCGAGCGACGCGGTGGTCTTGTTCGACGGGAAAGATCTGTCGCAATGGCGGTCGGAGGACTCGACACCAGCGAAGTGGACCGTCGCGAACGGATACATGGAAGTGAAGGCGGGCACCGGCATGATTCAGTCGGCGCGCGGCTTCGGCGACGTGCAGCTCCATCTCGAGTGGGCCACTCCAGCCGCCGTCCAAGGCGAGAGCCAGGAGCGGGGCAACAGCGGCGTCTTCTTGATGGGGATCTACGAGCTGCAGGTCCTCGATTCCTACCAGAACGACACCTATCCCGACGGCCAGGCGGGCGCGGTGTACGGCGAGAATCCGCCGCTGGTGAATCCCACGCGCGGTCCGGGCCAATGGCAGACGTACGACGTCGTCTTTCACCGCCCGCATTTCAAATCGGACGGCACGCTCGAGAGCCCCGCGCGGATGACGGTGTTTCTCAATGGCGTGTTGATCCAGGACAATTTCGAGCTGGTCGGACCCACGGCCAATCGCGCGCGGCCGCCGTACAAGGCGCATCCCGACAAGCTGCCGCTGAAGCTACAGGACCACGGCAACCCGGTCCGTTACCGCAACATCTGGGTACGAGAACTGGAGCGTTAGCCTGGAGCTGTAGCAACTGAAGCTGAGTCTCCGCGCCGGTCTCATCACCGGCGTCCTTCTCCTCTGCGTTGTCATCGCGATCGCCGCCCATTTCGGGAAGGCGGACGAGTACGCGAAGCTCCTCTATCGGGCGCGGCCCGCGTGGTTGGCGCTGGCACTCCTGCTGCAAACGGCGACATACGTCTGCGCCGGCGGCGTGTGGCAGCGCGCGCTGGCGCGACAGGACCACCATCGCTCGCTCGTTCAGATGGTGCGGCTGGGCGTCGTCAAACTCTTTATGGACCAGGCGGTGCCGTCCGCGGGGATCTCGGGGAACGTGCTGGTCGCCCGCGCGCTCGGCCACCGCGGCCTGTCGCACGCGCGGGCGGTGGCGACGGTGCTCGCGGGCCTCATCTCGTTCTACATCGCCAACGGCATCGCCGTCGCCGGCGCGCTCACGATCCTGTGGCTCACCGGGCGTGTCAGCCGCTCCATCACGCTGCTCGCGACCGCATTTGCCGCGGTGCTGGCGCTCTTTTTGGCGGCTATCCTCTGGATAACGCGCGGCTCGTCACGCGTGCCGCGATGGGTTCACAAGGTCAAACCGCTCGAGAAATTACTCGCGGGGCTGGGCGAGCGGCCGCCGCGCGTCGTGCGCGACGGCGTCTTCCTGGTGGAGGGGACGGCCCTGCAGCTTGTCCTCATCCTGCTCGATGCCGCGACGTTATGGGCCGTGCTGCAGTCGGTCGGCGTCGGCATTCCGGCTAGCGGCGCCTTCGCCGCCTACACGATGGCGTCCGTCGTCGCGATGTTGTCGCTGCTCCCGGCTGGACTGGGAACGTTCGACGGCATGGCAATCGGGATGCTGCACGCGTTTCGCGTGCCGCTCGAGGCGGCGGTGGCGGGGACGGTCTTGCTCCGGGGACTGACCTTCATTTTGCCGCTCGTGCCGGGCTTCTTCCTGGCGCGCGCGGAAGCGCTGAAATCCTAGCGCGGCGGCGCTGGAGCCTCGGCGGGCCGAGCCTGCGGCCGGAAGAACACGGCAAAGAAGAGCAGGACAAACGCGGCGAATCCCGCGGGCAGCCACCAGAACTGCCCCCACTGCGGCAGCGTCAATGCGGTCGCGCCGCCGAGGAAGCCGTTGTAGACGCGACCGGCGATTTGCGCGCCGATCAGCATGCCGACGCCGTAGGTGACCAGCACGAGGAACCCCTGCGCCTGACCGCGCACCGCGGGCGTCGACTTCTTGTCCACGTAGATCTGGCCGGTCACGAAGAAGAAGTCATAACACGGCCCGTGCAGTGCGATGCCCAGCAGAATCATCCAGAACACGGCGCTCGGCGCGGCCAGCGCGAACAGCGCGTACCGCAGCACCCAGGCCCCCATGCCCAGCATCAGCATTTTCTTCACGCCGAGCCGCAGGAACATGAGCGGCATCAGCAGCATGAAGATGGTCTCCGACATCTGGCCGACCGTCTGCGTCGCGGCGATGCGGGTCACACCGGCGGCGCCGAGGTAGAGCTGCGTGAAGTTGTAGTACACGGCCAGCGGGATGCAGAGCAGCAGCGACGCGGTGATGAAGATGTAGAACGGCTTATCCCCGATCTGCGCGAACGCGTCGAGTCCGACGATACTCCGAAGCGAAACCGGTTGTCCGCGTGCGGGCGGCGGCGTATGCGGCAGTGTAAAGCTGTAGAGGCCGAGTAGCACGCTGGCCGCGGCCGACGTGTACACCGGCCAGGCCGTCTGCTCCGCGACGCCCCCGATCAGCGGGCCGAGCAGGAAGCTGATGAACAGCCCGGCCACGATCCAGCCGATCGTCCCGAACACCCGGATCAAGGGGAACTGCTGCTCCTGCGACTGGATGTGATGGAACGCCAGGCTATTGGCGAGGCCCAGCGTCGGCATGTAGCACAGGTTGTAGACGAGGAGCAGCAGGATGAAGGTGACGGGGGAGCCGACGAAGCGCGGCACGGCGAACAGCACGAGGCCGCCCAGGACATGCAGGACCCCCAGCACCTTCTCCGTGGCGAAGTAGCGATCGGCGACCAGGCCCAAAAAGAATGGAGCGACGATGGCCGCTATCGGATTGACCGTATAGGGCCAGTAAGTCAGTCGCTCCATCCCGTGATTCGTCATGAACACGGCAATCGTCGTGTACCATGCCCCCCAGATGAAGAACTGGAGGAACATCATCACGGACAGCTTGGTCCGAATCACCGCGCTATTGTGCCGATACTGCGAGCTCCTTCGTGAGCCGGACGATGATGTGCGCCCCCGCCGGCAGGATGATGTCCGAGTCCTTCGTCGCGTTGGCGTATCCGGCGCCGGCGATGCCGCCGACGACGCCGCCGATGATCGTGCCCTTCTTGTTGCCGCCGAGCACGCGACCCAACACTGCGCCGGCCACTGCGCCGGCTCCGACCTTGGCGGCGTCACCCCCCGTGACCCCCCGCCCCTTACTCGTCGTCTGGACCGAGTCGATGGCGGCCTCGATCGGGTACGACGCGCCACGTACAGTGATGCTCGAAACGCTCAGGGTCAAGGTCCCCGGCGTCCGCGGATTGGGCGCCGGTTTCACCGCGGTCACGCTGCCGTGGACCATTGAACCGGCCGGAATCACGACCTGCCCGGAGGCATCCTTGACGTCGCTCAACACGCGAGCGGTGAACGCATCCCCGACTTTGGCGGTGCGCGACGAGATCGTGTCGGTCGCGCCGAGATCCACCTTCGTCCCGACGCCGGCCGTCAGCTGCGCCGGGGCCGTCGGAGGCGGCGCCGGAGTGTTTTTGTTCGTCGTCGGATTGCGGGTCGCCGGCGTCCGCGTCCGGGGTGGCGTCGTCTGCCGGGCTGGAGCGGCCACGCGGTCTGGCACGTCACGCATCGTCGCCGACGACTCGGCCGGCGCGAGCGTGAGATTGCGGGCGGTGGAATCCTGAGATGCCTGGCTCTGCTCCTGCCCCTTTTGACAGGCAGTTGCGCCGAAAACGGCCAGCGTCGCGAGAATGACAAAGCGGTTCATAATGTCCTCGTTCGAGATTTCTGGAAATGATCCCGCGTTAGCGTACCCGCCCGGCAAAGTCAGGTTTCTAGAGCCGCTGCCGCAAGAAGGCCGGGGTCAGGCCCTGCAGATACCCCGCAAGCACCGTAAAGCTATCAGTGACAAGCAGGATGCCCAACACGATCAGCATCGCTCCCGCGATACGATCGACCCATACAATGTAGGGCCGAAACCGCTGAAACCACCCCAGAAACCGGTCGAGCGCCAGCGCGGTGACGAGAAACGGAATCGCCAGGCCCAGGGCGTACACCGCGAGCAACCCCATTCCCTGCACCAGTCCTGCGCTCGTGGCCGCCAGCGTGAGAATGCCGCCGAGGATCGGGCCGATGCACGGCGTCCACGCCGCGCCGAAGGTCACGCCGACGAGTCCCGATCCAAAATACCCCAACGGTTTGCGCGCCAGCTCGACGCGCCATTCGCGCATCAGGAACAGCGGCCGCACGATCCCGAGGAGGTAGATCCCAAACAAGATCAGTAGCACGCCACCGATGCGCGCGACCCACTGCTGGTAATCACGGAGCAGCGTGCCGAGGGCCGACGCCGCGGCGCCCAGCAGGACGAACACGAGCGAAAATCCGGCGACGAACCACAGGCCGTGGAGTACGGCCGTGCCGCGACGCCGTTGGACCTCGTCGACCGACATCCCCGTCAAATAGCCGACGTAGCTCGGGATGAGCGGCAGAACGCAGGGGGAGAGAAAGCTCAGCAGCCCGGCCGCAAACGCGACGAGCACGCTACCCGCAGAACGCAACCGCCGAGACCACCGTCGTCCAGCGCCCGTCCGGCCCGCATTCGGCGGTGGACGTGACGTTCATCGTGCGCACGATCTCGCCGGACAGCAGCCACTGCTCGCGCCGCGCGTCCCAGTCTTTCTCCGCTTCGAAGGGCACACCCAGCACCGTCGCCAGCATCGACGCGGCGAGATCCTCGGCGTACTCGCCGGAGACCGTTTCGCTCTGGCCGTAGCTGTGGTGCTCGGAGATGTAGCCGTGGTGCGACGAATCGGCCGGCATCGCGACGCCGATCGACGCGGCGACCAGACGGCTCGGCTCGTTCGTGGCCGATTCCGCGATCACGGCGAACACCACCTGACCGGGCTTGAGCATGCTCATCCCCTCTTCGCGATCCACGAGCTCGCAATGGGGAGGAAAAATGGAGCTCACCCGGACGAGATTGAAGTTCGCGAGGTGTGCATCGCGCAGCGCCATCTCGAAGCTGGTGAGCTTTTCCTTGTGCCGGCCGACGCCTTTCGTCAAAAAGGCTTTGGTCGGGATGAACATTCGGGCGTCAATCAACTCTTTTTTTACCTCCCCTCGAACCAGACCGCGGGACCCAGCTCGACCGGCGGCTCGGCATCGCCGCCCCGGTCCACCGTCGCCTGTATCACCTGCGCCAGCACCTCGGCGGGGCTCAGGGCGACCTCTGCCACTTCGATCTTCGCCTGGCCGCGGTCCTTCCCGCGCACCACGAGCATGTACTTGGCCGTGTAGACGCGCAACCGGCCCCCCCCGTCGTCACTCTTGCGCGTCACCACCGCCGTGCCCCACTCCCGCCCCTCACGCTTGATCGGACGAAATACATAGATCGTCTCGATCTCGGCGGGCGGGACCTGCGCCTCGACCGCCGCCGCGAGCTTTGCCCACCCCGCCCCCTGCCCCGGCAGGGGAGCTAGCGGTGTAAGACCGCTGGCGCCGATGCTTGCCATCGCTCCACGTAGAAGCGCAACACGTGCATGAAATCCTGCGCATTGGTGACGACGCCGTATGCCTGATGCGTGCCGCGATCGCGCAGCTTCGTGACCACGAACTCGGTCTGATCCACGCAGATCGTGGTCAGCGGCCGAATGTGCTCGGTGACCTCGTCATCGACGAACGCCGGCAACATGTTGCCCACGGCAATGGCATGTAACGCGGTCGCGACGAAAATCGCAAACGTCGCTTTCGACGTGTGCGCGCGCATCGCGTCCTGCGCCGCTAGCGTGTCGGGAATGACGTCCGGCAACGGCCCGTCGTCCCGGATCGATCCCGCGAGCACGTACGGGATCCGGTTCTGCACGAGCGCATGCATGATGCCGCTCTTCACCGTTCCCTGCGTCACCGCTTTTTCGATCGATCCCGCGCGCCGGATCGCGTTGATCGCGCGCATGTGCAACCCGTGCCCGCCTTCCACGCTTTCCCCGGAGCTGGACATCCCCAGCGTGGTCCCGAAGATCGCCGCCTCGAGGTCGTGTACAGCGACGGCGTTGCCACCCAGCAGCGTCTGACAGTAGCCGTTCTCGATGAACCAGATCATGTCTTCCCGCGCGCGGGCATGCACGAGCGCCGGTCCGATCACCCAGAGAATCCTGCCGCCACGGACCTTCTCCGTGCCCAGCAGCTCCGCGAGCACGCTGTAATCGACGGGTCGCTCGCGCGAGACTTCCGCGGACATGAAGCGGAATTCGTTCGCGCTGCGTGTGCCGCCGAGAAATCCCTCGACGTGCACGAAGATGCCCTCAGATCCGTCCTCCGCCGCGCCGACCGCGACTCTGTCCCCGCGGCGCACGCGTCGCGGCTCGGTGACGACGAGGTCGTCGCTGCCGCCCTGGACGATGACGCAATCCATGCGGGGCAAACGCGGCCGGCGCCATCCGCTCGGCAGTTTCACGTAGGTCGGCAGGTTAGTCGTCGAAAAAAAACCGTCGGGCAAAACCCCGTCGGCTGGTGCGGGCGTAAACCGCGCGTCGGGGGCGCCCGATAACGGCGGCGCAGAGAGATTCGGGGGTCTGTACTGAAAGCGCGGGGGGCTCACAGGCCGGTGAAAATACCCGGATGGAGTCGGCGTTCACAAGAGTGAAACCGGATCACGATCGACCGTCACCGCACGATGCGATTTTGCCCGCCACGCGCGCACCACGCGTCCCAGCACGCGCGGCTCCGCCGACTTCACGAGCACGTGCCAGCGCCACTTCCCCTTCAGGCGCATGAGAGGACACGGCGCCGGGCCGAGCACGGTCAGCTGGTCGTCCAGGCGCTCGCGGGAGGCCCGGCGCAGCCAACCGGCCACCTTTTCGCCGAGATCGGCGGTACGGGCGTGATCGTCGGTCGCGATCACGAAGCGCACGAGCCCCGTGCGCGGTGGATACGGCGGGTTCGGCGGCGAACGCAGCGGCAGCTCCGCCGCCGCAAACTGCGAGACCGAGTGCGCCGCCGCCGCCCGAATGGCGTGGTGCGCCGGCGCCCGCGTCTGCACGAACACGCGGCCACCCTGCCGACCTCGACCCGCCCGGCCGGCAACCTGGGCCACAAGCTGAAACGTGCGCTCGCCGGCGCGAAAGTCGGGAAAATGCAGCCCCGTATCGGCATCCACGACACCGACCACGGTGACATTCGGGAAATCGAGCCCCTTCGCGATCATCTGGGTGCCGAGCAAGATGTCCACCTCGCCGCGCCCCACACGCTCGAGGATGTGATGGTGTGCCCATTTGCTCGTCGTGGTGTCGAGATCCATGCGGGCGATCCGGGCGCGGGGATAGCGCATGCCGAGGAAGTGCTCGAGCTGCTGTGTCCCAAGACCCCGCAGCCGCTGCGTCGCGGCGCCACAGACTGCGCAGGTGTCAGGGATGGTCTCCTCGTGACCGCAATAGTGACACCGCATCGCCGGCGGAGCCTGGTGCACCGTCAGCGCAATGGCGCAGTTCGGGCAGTTGGGCACGTTGCCGCAGGCGGGGCACTGCACGAAGGTCGCAAAGCCGCGACGATTGAGCAGCAAGATCACCTGCTCGCCGCGCTCGAGCGCGCCGAGTACCGCGGCGTCGAGGGGCTCACTCCAGGGAATCGCGCCTGCCTCGGCGATGCGCGGCGCTTCGCGCAAGTCTACGATCTCCACCGGCGGGAGCGGCCGCGAGCCTACGCGTTCGGGCAAGGCAAACGTGACGATGCGCTGGTCGCTGAGTGTCTCGAGCGACGGCGTTGCGCTGCCGAGTATGACGCGCGCGTTCTCGAGCTGCCCGCGCATGAGCGCGACGTCGCGCGCGTGATAGCGCGGTGCGCTGCCCTGCTTGTAGCTCGGCTCATGCTCCTCATCGACGACGATTGCGCCGAGCCGTTGGACCGGCGCGAAGATGGCAGAGCGCGGTCCGACGGCAACCATGCGCTCGCCGCGCCGCAGCGCGCGCCACGCGTCGGCGCGCTCGCCATCGGAAAGGCCCGAGTGCAGCACCGCCACCTGATCGCCGAAGACCCCGCGCACCCGCGCGACGGTCTGTGGCGTCAGCGAGATCTCGGGAACCAAGAGGATGGCTCCCTTGCCCGCCGCCACGACGGTTCTGAGTACGTCCAAATAGACGAGCGTCTTTCCGGACCCGGTGACACCGTGAATCAGGACCGGCGTATCGACCGGCGTCGCGGCGATGCCCTGCACGACCGCCTGCTGAGCGGCTGTCAGCGTCGGCGGCGGTGGCGACGAGAGATCGGCAAAGGGGTCGCGCATTTCCGGCACGCGCTCGATGCGCGCGAGTCCCTGCTGCACGAGTCCGTCGAGCGCGCTCTGCGAGAGCTTGAGCTGGCGCACGAGATGCGAGACCGGCGCGGAACCGCCCAGGGCTTCGACGGCCTCGTACACCTCGCGGCGCTTCGGGGCGCGCTTGAAGCGGCGGTCGCGCTCGAGCAGCGAGTCGACGCCGTTGCCGGTGAGCACGAACAGCCGCTCCGCGGCCGGCGCCGGCCCCGCTGGCCGCGCGATGCTCCAGAGTGGACCGGGCAGAATCGCGCGCAGCGCGAGCCCGAGGGGCGCCCCATAGTAATCGGAGATCCAGCGGCCCAGCTCGAGCAGCGATGGCGATAATGCCGGCTCGGCGTCCGGCGCCGCGGCGAGCGGCTTGATCCCGACGCCGGCCGGCGGCGCGGCAACGTCGAGGCCAGTGACGATGGCGACGACGCTGCGCCGCCGCAGTGGCACGACGACGCGCGCGCCCGGAACGACGCGGTCCGTGAGCGCGGCGGGGACTTCGTAGATGTAGGGACGGCTGACCGGGACGGGGAGAACGACCGCCGCGTAGCGCGGCGCCGTCATTTGCGTTTGACGCCGAGACCGGGTTCCGTGGGGAGGCGGATCTGGCCGCGCTCGATCGTGGCGCCGGTGAAGGGGTCGTCCACGGTGAGCGCCGCCCCGTCGAGATCGGCCGCGTCCACCAGCGGCGTGAAGTGCGCGGCCGCCGTGATCCCGAGCGACGTCTCGATCATGCAGCCCACCATGACGAGCATGCCGTGCGCTCGTGCCGTCGCGATCATGCGCAGCGCTTCACGCAGCGAACCGCACTTGGCCAGCTTGATGTTGATGCCGTCCACGCGCCCGGCGAGGCGCGGAATGTCGGTCGCGACGAGGCAGCTTTCGTCCACCACGACGGGAATGTGATGCGCGCCGGCAACGCGGCGGACCTCCGCGAGGCCATCGAGATCGTCCGGGACAAGCGGCTGCTCGAGAAATTCGACGCCGAACTCCTCGAGCTTCGGGATCATCTCTTTGGCGCGCGCCACCGTCCAGCCGGCGTTCGCATCGACGCGGACCGGCTTGTCGGTCGCGTCGCGGATCGTGCGCAGAATCTCCTCGTCGCGATCGGTGCCAAGCTTCACTTTCAGGATCGGATACTGCTCGGCCTCGCGCACCTTCGCGCGCATCTTTTCGGGCGAATCGAGGCCGATCGTGAACGAAGACAGCGGCGCCTTCGTGGGATCGAGTCCCCACAACCGCCAGACCGGCTGCTGGAGCCTTTTGCCCACGAGGTCGTGCAATGCCGCCGACAGCGCGGCGCGCGCCGACCAGTTCTTGGGCAGCACCTCCGCCCAGCGCGTCTCCGCCGCCTCGAGATCGAACGGATCTTTTGGCAGCTCGCGGCCGAGCCGGTTGAACGCCGCGAGTACCGTGTCGAGCGATTCGCCGTAGAAGGACGACGGATCCGCCTCGCCCCACCCTTCCACGCCGTCGCGGTCTTGCAAGCGTACCCACGCGCGAGTGTACCCGTCCGTCGAGCCGCGCGCGATCTTGAACGGATGGCGCGTGCTGATCGTCACCTGCTCGACGCTGAGCTTCAGAGCCATCGCTGCTTCTTGAGCCACCAGATGATGATGAGCGATACCGCGGCCATGGTGATCAGCGCGCCGTAGAAGCCGAACGGCTCGTGCGTCCACGGCATCTGGCTGAAGTTCATCCCGAAGATCCCGCCGATCACGACGAGCGGCAGCGCGATCGTCGCCACGATCGAGAGCTGCTTCATCACGCGGTTCATGCGGTTCGACGTCTGCGAGAGGTACGTTTCCAACACGCCGGCGAGGAGGTCGCGCACGGTGTCCACCGACTCCACAATGCGAATCGTGTGATCGTAGACGTCGCGGTAATACAGCTGCGTCTCAGACCGGATGTACGGGTTCGGCCGGTTCGTCAGGACGTTGGCGACCTCGCGCAGCGGGCCGACGTGCCGCCGCATCGAGAATGCCGCGCGCTTGGCCTTGAAGATCTCGTGGATCAGCTTCTCGTCGAACTGCTCGAACAGCCGTTCCTCGAGGCCGTCCACCATCACGTTCAATTCTTCGACCAGCGGAAAGTACGCGTCCACCGACTGGTCGATCACGTTGTGCATCGCCATGTCCACGCCGCGCGCCAGCAGCTCGGGACTGCGGATCAAGCGGTCGCGAACCGCGCCGCAACTCTTCGATGGCAGCGCGTGGACCGTGACGAGGACGCTCTTCCCGAGGAAGAAATAGAGATTCGACGTCGCGAGGTCGAACGGCTCGGACGTACCTTCGTCGAAGCGAATCACGGACATCACGACGAAGATGTAGCGGTCGTATTCCTCGTACTTCACGCGGCTGCCCGGCGACAACGTGTCCTCGATCGCCAGCGGATGGAATTCGAAGACTTTCTCGAGCAGCGCGTGCTGGTGCATGTTGGTGCTGTCGATGTCGACCCACAGCAGCCCTTCGCCGCTTTGGGCCACCTCGCGGAGGCGCGCCGGCTCGAGATCTTGCTCGACCGCGCCGTCGGGCCGGCGATAGATGCTGGGCGGCCAGTTCTTGGAGGCAGGCGGGCTCGTGACGGTCACGGGCTCAAGATAGCGCGCCCACGTGCGCGACGACACCGGCCGCGAGCAAATCGAGCCGATAGCCGCCTTCCAGCACGCCGACGACCGGTCGTGTCCCCATGCGCTCGCGCAGCGCGTGCGTCCAGTCGGTGATGTCGTCCGGCTCGAGCGTGAACTCGCCGAGGGGATCGCCGTTCAGCGAATCGAACCCCGCGGAGATGAGCAGGAGATCGGGCGCGAAACCGTCCAGCGCGGCGTCCACGCCGGCGAGCAAGTCGCGCGCGTACGTCGCGCGCGGCAGCCCACCGGGTCGCGGCACGTTGAAGACGTTGCCGACACCGCGCTCATCGGCGGCCCCGGTGCCGGGATACCACGGGTACTGGTGCATCGAGACGAACCGAATCGAGGGATCGTGCTCCACGAGTGCTTGCGTGCCGTTGCCGTGGTGCACGTCCCAATCAACGATCAGCACGCGCGCGCAGCCGCGCTGCTGCGCGTGCCGGGCGGCGAGAACGACGTTATTGAGGAAGCAGAAGCCCATCGCGCGGGCGGCGAGGGCGTGGTGGCCGGGCGGGCGCGTAATCGCGAATGCGCTGCCCGCTTTCAACGCCTCATCGACGGCTCGCATGGCGACGCCGGCCGAGGCGAGCACGCTTTCCCAGCTGCGGGGCCCGAGAAATGTGTCCGCGTCCAGCGCGCCGCCCCCGCGCGCCGCCAAGGCCGCGAGCAGGTCGACGTATTCCGCCGGATGCACCAGCTCGAGCGCTGCGCGCTCCGCCGGCGCCGCTTCGACCCACGTCACCGCCGTTAGGCCCGGCCGCCGCAGCGCCTCCAGTACCGCTTCGAACCGCTGCGGGCGCTCCGGATGGCCGGCACCGCCGTAGTGGTGCCGGCAGGCCGGGTTCCAGACGACTGCCGGCACTAGTTGTGGTGTTGAGTGTGCAGCAGCTCGCGCAGCGACTCGACCTCGCGCTTCATCTCGCGGCGCGCGTTCGCGAGCTCGCGTAGCACGCGGCGGTAGCGGAACCAACCGAGGACCACGAGCACCGCCGCGACGCCGCAGACGATCGCCCATGCCACATGATCGATCAACACGAGCAGCGCGGCGTTCAGGAGTAGAAATCCGGTCGCGAAGATCGTGGCGGCGCGGGTGAACGCGTATGTGGTCATCGAACGGGGAGCCGGCGGGCCGGCAGCACGATGAAGGGCGCGTTGGGGCCGGCGCCGAGCGCCTCGAGCGTCAGCGATTCGTCCAGCACCGCGGCGCCGCGGTACTTCACGACATACTCCTGGTCGGGCAGCTGCGCATGCTTGAGGGCGGCGCGGAGCGCGTCGCGCTTCAGCTGCACGACCGTCGTGCCGTCCTCGACCTGCACATGCACCTGATCCCAGGCATCCGTGACCATGACGCGCACGGCAAATCGCGTCGCGACGTCGCTCACGCGACCTCCACGGCAGCCGCGAGGGGGAGAGTAGAGAAGAAGCGATCGATCGCCTGGTCGAAGAACAAGGTGGAGGCACGGACGCGAGTCTGTCCGTTCTCCACCCAGGCACTGATGACGACCTCTTCCCCGCCCTGCCCGCGCAGGCCGAGAAACGTCGGCCCCCGCTTCTCCACGTACGCCGCCTGGGCCGGGACGCGCTCGGCAAAGAACTGTTGGGCGCGCGCCAGCACGTCGGCAGGCGGGAGCGATACCGCAGTGGTGTGGGTCATGGAGCGAAAAAGATAGCGTCTCGCGGAGCTCAGCGCGCGGCGATGCAGCGATCGGCCTCCGCGAGGATCTGCTGCAGCTGGTCGAGGTCCACCGGTTTGGTCAGGTGATGATTGAAGCCCGATTCCGCCGAGCGCCGGCGGTGCTCCTCCATCCCCCAGCCGGTGAGGGCGACGAGCACGACGTCCTTCGCCCAGGGCTTCCCCCGCAGCTGGGTGGCCAACTCGTAGCCGTTCATCTTGGGCAGCCCGATGTCGAAAATGCAGACGTCCGGCCGAAACTCGTCGGCGATGTCCAACCCACGGCTTGCGTTGTTCGCCGTGCGCACGTCGTGTCCCATCATCTCCAGCAGCATGGCCAGGCTGTCCACGGAATCTTCGTTGTCGTCCACCACCAGCACGCGGCAGTGCTTGGGCGATGCGAGCAACTGGGTCTCGTCCGACGGCTCATCCGGCGCGTGCTGCGGCGACACGGTGGGTAGCCGCACTGTGAACTCGCTGCCCTGGCCGGCGCCGCGACTGTATGCGGTCACCGTCCCCTCGTGGAGCTTCACCAGCCGCTCGACGAGCGCGAGCCCCACGCCGAGCCCGCCTTGCGAGCGCTCCAACGACATCCCGGCTTGGGTGAACATGTCGAAGATGCGTGGCAAGAGCTCCGATGGAATGCCGATGCCGGTGTCCTTCACGCGGATCACGGCCATCCCGTCCTCGCGCTCTGCGGAAAGCCCGATGTGGCCGCCGGAGTTGGTGTATTTCGCCGCGTTGTCGAGCAGGTTCGTGACGACTTGCGTGAGACGCGCCGTGTCGCCGTTCACGAACAATGGCGCGCGCGGCAACGTGACCTTCAGATGGTGATGCGACCGCTCGATCGCCGGGGTGCCCGCTTCCACCGCCGCCTTGAGGATATCCGCGACGTCCACACGGTCGCGCCGCAGCTCGATCCGCCCGCGCGTAATCCTGGAGACATCGAGCAGATCCTCCACCAACCGGCTCATGTGCTCCGACTGCCGCTCGATGATACTGGTGGCCCAGGCGAGCTCGTCGGGCGATGGCGTGCGGGCACGCAGAATCTTGGCCGCGTGGCGAATCGGGCCGAGCGGGTTGCGCAGCTCGTGGGCGAGCAGCGCGATGAACTCGTTCTTGCGAAGGTCGGCTTCCTCGAGCTCGCGCAGGGCGCGCTTCTGGAGCGTGATGTCGCGCGCGACCTTCGAGGCGCCGGTGATGACGCCGTCCGCATTGCTGATCGGCGAGATCGTGACGGAGACGTCGATCAGGCGTCCACTTTTCGTTTTGCGAACGGTGGCGAAGTGATCGATGCGCTCGCCGCGCCGCAGCCGCGCGATAATGGCTTCTTCTTCGTGGATGCGGTCCTCGGGAATGAGAATCTTGACGATCGGCTGGCCGATGGCTTCCTCGGCTGTATATCCGAAGATCCGCTGCGCGGCGGCATTCCATGACGTGATGATGCCGTCCAACGACTTGCTGATGATCGCATCGTCGGACGATTCCACGATCGCCGCCAGCAGCGCGGTGCTGTCGGGCTCAACCGGCGGGAGGGGCTTCGGCAAGAGGTCGTCAGGCATCAGGGCAGCCCCGGCAAAAAGAAATGCCGGGGCGCTTTCAAGAAGAACGCCCCGGCACGAGCCATGTCAAGCGTCAGCGCGAGCCGCGCCGGCGCGGAACTTTGGCGCCCTTCTTCCTGGCTTCCGAAAGCCCGATCGCGATCGCCTGCTTGCGGCTCTTCACGCGACCGCCCCTGCCACCGCGCCCGCTGCGCAGGGTTCCGGTCTTGCGACGATGCATCGCGCTCTTGACGCTGCGGCTCGCCGCTCGCCCATATCGTGGCATGACGACCTCCAGTTGCGTTAGGCGTGGTCCGCGACGGTGGTAACGCCGCTCTCACGCGCGCAATGCGCGCAGCAGTAGAACGCGCCGTCCGCTTCGATGCCGTGACCGATGATCTTGCACCCACAGTGGTCGCACACCGGCGCGAGCTTGTGAATCGCGCACTCGAAGCTGTCGAACGTGTAGGCCGTTCCGTCGCGAACGATGTCGAACGAAAGGTAATATTCGTTACCGCAGACTTCGCATTTGGCCATGAGGATGGAGACCCCGCGCTCCCGCCGCTGTTCCGAAGCATAGTGGATTAACCCGATCGAGCGACGCCGGCGTCGGGCGCCGACGGATGCGCGCCAGGGTCGCGCCGCGCGAGCTCGTTGGGAGCGGGGGCCCGCCCGTTGGTATGCGCCGCATACACGCGCGTGAACTCTGCGCCGAGCAGAATGATTTGCGCCGAGTAGTAGACCCACACGAGCAGCACCACGATCGACCCGGCCGCCCCATAACTCGAGGCGACGCTCGAGTGACCCAGGTACAGGCCGATCACGAATTTGCCGATCGAGAACAGCGCCGATGTGGAGAATGCGCCGATCCAAACGTCGCGCCACGCGAGCCGCACGTCCGGCAACAGCCGGTAGATCAGCCCGAACAACAGCGTCATCACCGCGAGCGAGATGATCACGTTCATGATCTGCAGCAGGACGGGGCCGCCGATCGCCAGATCCTGAACGCGGTGGCCCAGCGCCGTCAGGGCCGCGCTGATGATGAGCGAGACGAGCAGCAGGAATCCGATCGAGATGACCAAGCCGAACGACCGGATGCGGCTCAGCAGCAAGCGCTCAATCCCCGATTTCTTGGGGTCGGTCTTCACGCGAAAGATCGTGTTGAGCGCGTGCTGCAGCTCGAGGAATGCGCCGCTCGCGGCGATGAGCAGGGTGGCCGTGCCGATGATCACCGCCAACGTGCCCGTCCGGTCGCGGTGCGCCCCCTGCAGCAGCGCCTGCACCGCCTCGGCACCCTGCTGGCCAATCAGCCCGCCGATTTCGTTCACGATTTGGCCGCGCACGGCGTCGGGGCCGTACACCGTGCCCGCGATCGCGATCACGATGATCAGCATCGGCGAGACCGCGAACAGCGTGTAATACGCCAGCGAGGCGCCGAGGCGCGGCACGTCGTCTTTCGACCAGCCTTTGATCGCGTCCCAGAACAGCTGCAGGACGGTCGGCAGGCGCGGCAGCTTCATGACGCGGTATGCCCGGAGGCTGTGGGTGTCCCGGCGGCTCCGCGCGCCTGTTCGGCGATCAGCTGGCTCAACGACGCGAGATCGACGGGTTTGACCAGATGGGCGTCGAATCCGGCCTCGCGCGAGCGATGCCGGTCCTCGTCACGGCCGAAGCCCGTGAGCGCGAACATGAGCATGCGCTCGAGTCCCACCTCGTGCCGCAGCCGCTGGCCCAGCTCGATCCCATCCATGCCCGGCATCCCGATATCGAGCAGCGCCACATCCGGTTGAAACGCGCGCGCCGCGACGAGGCCGGATGGGCCGTCGTACGCCACGCGCACCACGTGCCCGAGCAGCCGCAGGACCGTGGCGAGGCTGTCGCCGGCATCGTGGTGATCGTCCACGACCAGGATGCGGAGCCGCGCCGCGTCCACCTTGCGCCGCTCCCCGAGCGCCGCGTCGAGCGGCATCTCCTCCCGCTTCACCCGCTGATCGGCGAAGGCGGGCAGCCGGATGATGAACTCGCTGCCCTGGCCGGTGCCGGCGCTGTGCGCCTCCACGTGCCCGCCGTGCAGCTCGACAATTCGCTTCACCAGCGTCAGACCGATCCCGAGGCCCTGGCGCGCGCGGTCGCCCGACGGGTCGACCTGCACGAACATGTCGAAGATGCGGCTCAACATGTCCCGGGGAATGCCGATGCCGGTGTCCTTCACGGAAATTACCGCGTCCTCGCCCTCGCCGCGCGCGCTCACCTCGATCCGCCCGCCGCGGTCGGTGTACTTCGCCGCGTTGTTGAGCAGGTTGGCGACGACCTGCACGAGTCGAACGGGGTCGGCCTGGAGCAAGATGGTCTCGCGCGGCTCCGAGACGATGAGCTCGTGTCCCGCGTCTTCCACCTGCGGTCCGCTCGATTCGAGCGCGCTGCGCAGGACGGTTTGGAGCTTGATTCGCTCCTTACGCAGCTCGATGCGCCCTTGATTGATGCGCGACAGCTCCAGCAGGTCATCCACGAGACGGATGACGTTGCCGACCTGCCGCTCCATCGTATCGAGGACGCGCGCGCGCGTCTGCTCGTCGTTGCCGGCGAGACGCAGCACATGCAGGGCGTTGCGGATCGGCGCCAACGGATTGCGCAGCTCGTGCGACAGCGTCGCGAGAAACTCGTCTTTCTGGCGGTCCGACTGCCGCAGCGCGTCGAGGCGGTCGCGCAGCTCGTATTGGCGCTGCCGCGCCTTCAGTGCCGTGCGCAGCGCGCTGACGAGCGTCATCACGCGCACCGGCTGATCGAGCACCGTGATGTTGCCGAGCGTCTGCATCGCCCAGAGGGCGGTGATCGAATCGGGGCCGAGCGGCGTCAGGAGGATAACCGGGACGTCGGACCACGGCGGCTGGTGCGCGAGCGCGGCCGCGAGCCGCTCCGGATCGCCCTCCTTGAGCGCGGCGTCGGCGAGCAACACGGCGGCAGCGCCGGTGCCGATCTCACTGCACAGCTCCTCCAGCGTCTGACAGATGAACGGCGAGAGCCCCGCTTCGGCGAGAATGGCGCAACTCAGCTCGGCATCGCGGGCGGTGGGCGGCAGGAGCAGCAACCGCCCGGTCACGTGCTGCGCATCACCTTGCGCCGGTCCGTAACCGGCTCCGGCGCGACCCACGGCGTGCCCGACAGGACCCCGACGACATTCGTGATCGGCTCGCCGACCCTGATGGCGCCGTCATCGAACCGCAGCTCGCGGATGGTCCGTTCGTGCACGCCCGTCCGCTTCTTGATCACCGAGATCGCGATGCAGACCTCGGCCTGCGCCTCGTAGTAGCGCAGCAACAACACCGTGTCGGCGAGATAGCTGGCGTCGACCGGCGTGGACGTCACCGCGCCCAGGAGCCCGTGCTGCGCCATCACCATGATCGTCGTGACGCCCTGGCCACTGAGGTAGGACAGCAGCTCGTGGAGGTGGAGCGCGAGCAGCTTCTCGCTCGGCATCGCGTTCAGAAAGCCGGTCAAGCTGTCGATCACCACGACGCGCGTGTCGTTCTGCTCGACGGTCGTGCGCACCAGCGCCGCGAATTCCCCCGGCGCCAGCTCGGCCGGATCCACCACGCGCAGCGTGAGCTTGCCCGCTGCGACCAGCGGCTGCACGTCGAAGCCAAGCCCCGAAGACCGCTCGAGGAACGTGCTGATCGACTCGTCGAACAGGAAGATCGCCGCATGATCGCCGCGCGCTGCCGCCGCCCGCGCGTATTGTGTCGCCAGCGACGATTTGCCCGTTCCCGCCGGACCCAGGAACAGCGAGCTCGTGCCGCGGGCGAGCCCGCCACCCAGCAGCGCGTCGAGCTCCGCCAGGCCGCTCTTGATCGACTCGCGCTCGTACGCGTGGCCATGCTCCGCCGCAACGAGCCGTGGGTACACCTCGAGCCCGCCCGTGCGAATGCGGCAGTCGTGGTAGCCTTCGCGCACGGCGCGCCCGCGCATCTTGAGGACCTGCAGCCGGCGCCGGAATCCGCCGTACTCGGTCGCCTCGCGCTCGAGCGTGATGATGCCGGAGGCGATGCTCGAAATCGCCAGATCCTCCTGCTCGGCGCGCGGATCGTCCACCATCAAGACCGTCATGTCGTGCTCGCTGAAGAAGCGCTTCAGCGCGAGGATCTGCCGCCGGTAGCGAAGCGAGGACTGCGCGAGCAGTCGAAGCTCACCGACGGAGTCGAGCACCACCCGCGTGGCGTTGATCCGCTCCGCCGCATCGATGATCGCTCGCGTCGTTTCCGTCAGCTCGATTTCGGACGGGTGGAACATCGTGTAATGCGCGTCGGCCGACAGCTCGCGATCGGACGCGACCAGCTCGAGGATCTCGACGCCCTCGAGGTCCCAGCCGTGCGATCGCGCCATCATGTGCAGGTCCGCGGCCGACTCCGACAGCGTCACGAGCAGCGTGCGCTCACCCGCCTGCGCGCCTGCGAGCAGAAACTGGATGCAGAGCGTCGTCTTCCCGGCGCCGGTGTCGCCTTCGATCGAGTACAGGCCACCGGCGGTGAGTCCGCCGTAGAGAATGCCGTCGAGTCCCTCGATGCCCATCGCGAGCAGCCGAGGCGTCGTCATTGGTGTGGTCGTCATCGATATATGGAAGGGCCTCGCGGCGACCGAGGCCCAACTCGTTTCTTACACCGGAGGGACGCCAGAGCGGCGGCCGGCAAACAACAACACGACCCCTGCGAGCAGCGCGACACCGCCGACCCACGGTGGAATGAAGCCGCGCTCCTCGGTGGTAACCTTCGCGATCCCCAGATCCGCAGTGTTTCGGTCCTTCACGTACGACACGCCCCGCAGCACAAGCACGATGGCGCCGAACACGATCAACAGGACGCCAATGATCCCCGCCGGTCGCATAACCCCTCCCCCCAGATTGTGGTGTGATGAGTGCCGTCTGTTGTAACCCGGGGGTTAAGCGACGTGCCAAGGAGCATCTCGTCCTTTGGATCTAGGGGTGCGCGGGTAGTAATGCTCGGATGCAATCCCCCGCCGCCGCAGCGCATTCGGTGCTTACGCCCGCCTCGCCGCATGCCGTGGCGATCGCCCATCTCGCGCGGCTGTTCTTCTCGTTGGGCGCGCTCGTCTGGCTGGCGGTGCTCGCCTTCCTCGCCTGGTCGCTGCTGCGCAGCCGCGGGTTGAATCAACCCACTGAGGACACGCACGTCGTCCGCCGGCAAACCGGCGCCGTCGGCGCCGCGCTCGCCCTCACCACGATCCTGTTGCTCGCGTTGGGCTTCGTGGACTACCGCACCGGCCGCGGCATCGAGAAGGCGCATGCACGGGTGTTATCGGCCGACACGGTACGCGTGCAGCTCATCGGCCATCAGTGGTGGTGGGAAATCCGCTACCAGCAGGCGACATGGCCATTTCAGGTGACCACCGCGAACGAGCTCCACATCCCGCTCGGCCGGCCCGTGGTGCTGACGCTCGAATCGCGCGACGTCATCCACAGCTTCTGGGCGCCCAACCTGCACGGCAAATCGGATCTCGTTCCCGGCTACAGCAGCCAGTTTCTGGTCCAGGCCGACACGCCCGGCGTGTACGCGGCACCGTGCGCCGAGTTCTGCGGTACTCAGCATGCGAAGATGATGCTGCTCGTGGTGGCGCAGCCGCCCGACAGCTTCGCGGCCTGGTACGCCAACGAATCGCGCGACGCGCCGGCGCCGCGCAGCGATTCGACCGATCGCGGCCGCCAGGTATTTCTCGCAGCGGCCTGTCCGTTTTGCCACACGATTCGCGGCACGGGGAGCGGCGGCACCGTCGCTCCCGACCTCACCCATATCGCCGGCCGCCGCATGCTTGGTGCGGGTGCGGCGTTCAACACCCGCACGGAACTCGGCGGATGGATCGAGAATCCGCAGGGCATGAAGCCCGGCAACCGCATGCCGGCGAACCTGGTGCGTGGGTCCGACCTGCCGGCGCTGCTCGCATATCTCGCGACATTGAAATGACGGGTCTCGCCACGGCCGAACGGGACGCGCTCGCGCGCACGTGGGGCACGCCGCGCGGCATCGCGGGATTCTTCACGACCGTCGATCACAAACGCATCGGCCTGCGGTTCATCGGGACGGCGCTGTGCTTCCTCGCGCTGGGCGGCGCGCTCGCCTTGATGATGCGCACGCAGCTCGCGCGCCCCGACAATCACCTGCTGTCGCCGCAGCTCTACAACCAATTCTTCACCACGCACGGCACGACGATGATGTTCCTGTTCGCCGTGCCGGTGATGATGGGCCTGGGGATCTACCTCGTCCCGCTGATGATCGGCACGCGCAATGTCGTGTTCCCGCGCCTGGTCGCCTACGCCTACTGGGTGTATTTGTTCGGTGGTATCTTCCTGTATAGCGGACTGCTGCTCGGCAACGGCCCGCCCGCAGGATGGTTCAGCTACACACCGCTCTCCGAAACACCGTTCGACCCCACGAAGGGCTCCGACATCTGGGCCCAGATGATCACGTTCACCGAGATCGCGATGCTGGGCGTCGCCGTCACGCTCATCATCACGATCTTGAAGCAGCGCGCGCCCGGTATGTCGCTGAACCGCATGCCGCTCTTCGTGTGGAGCATTCTCGTCACCTCGTTCATGGTCGTGTTCGCGATGACGACCATCGCCGTGGCGAGCACGCTGTTCCTCGCGGCCGATCGCTTGATCAACACTCGGTTCTTCGTGCAGCAATCCGGCGGCGATCCCGTCCTGTGGCAGCACCTGTTCTGGATGTTCGGCCACCCCGAGGTGTACATCATCTTCCTGCCCGCCACGGGGATCATCTCGCACCTGGTGGCGACGTTTTCCCGCCGGCCCGTGTTCGGCTACACCGCGATCGTCTTTTCGACCATCGCCACCGGCATCATCAGTTTCGGCGTGTGGGTGCACCACATGTTTGCCGTCGGCATGCCGGAGCTCGGCCTGAGTTTCTTCACGGCATCGTCATTGATCGTGACGATCCCGACCGCCATTCAACTTTTTTGCTGGATCGCGACCCTCTGGAGCGGGCGGCCGCAGTGGCGCGTGCCGCTCCTGTTCATCCTCGGGTTCTTCTTCATCCTGGTCCGCGGTGGTTTGACGGGCGTGATGCTGGCGTCGGTGCCGGTGGACCTACAGCTGCACGACACGTTCTTTGTCGTCGGTCACCTGCACGACGTGCTGATCGGCGGCGCGGTCTTTCCACTCCTGGGCGGACTGATCTACTGGTACCCGAAGTTCAGCGGCCGCATGGCGTCGGAGACCGCGGGGAAATGGGCGTTTGCCCTGATCTTCATCGGGCAGAATCTGACGTTTTTCCCCATGCACATTCTTGGTTTGCACGGCATGCCGCGGCGCACGTACACCTACCTCGCATCCACCGGGTGGGGCGGTCTCAACTTTCTCGAGACGATCGGCGCCTACATCCTGGCCGCGGGCGTCTTGGTCACCGTCGCCAATTTGATTCTGAGCGCGTTCTACGGTCGCTCTGCCGGGAACGACCCCTGGGCCGCCGACACGCTGGAATGGGCGACGATGTCGCCGCCGCCGCCCGGCAACTTCGCCGCACTGCCCGTCGTGGAGAGCCGAGATCCCCTGTGGGATCCGGGCGGGTCGGAGGAACGGCCGATCGTCGTCGGTCTGCCGCCGGATCGGCGTGAAGTGCTCTTCACGTCAGCGCTCGACGCGATTCCGGTGCGGCGCATTCCCCTGCCCGGCCCCACCATCTGGACGTTCTTCTGCGCGGTGGGGACGGCGATCGGCCTCGTGATGCTGATCTTCACGCCGTGGGGGCTCGTCGTCGGGACCGCGCTGGCCATTCCGCCGCTCATCATCTGGGCTTGGCCCAAAGCGGGAGGCTCGGCGTGATTCGCTCGCATCCGAAATCGGTTGACGCATCGCAGTTGCCCGGCGAGGGCTTCGGCGTGGCCTCGCCAACGTGGTGGGGCACACTCGGCTTCATGGTCATCGAGGGCTCGACCCTCGCGGTCTGCGCAGTGGCGTACGTCTACTTGAGTCGTCGCAGCCCGTCGTGGCCGCCTTCCGGGACGCCGCTGCCGAACCTCGCCGTCGGCACTCTGTTCATCGGGGCCAGCCTGCTCAGCCTCATTCCCGCCTGGCTGCTCGGGCAGGCGGCCAAGAGCCTGGACCGGGCCGCGGTGATCCTGTGGTCCATCGTGGGCCTGGTCGTGGAGGCGGTCATCGTCGCGATCCGCGCGTACGAGCTGCACGCGCTCCCATTCCGCTGGGACGGCACGGCCTATGGCTCGGCGGTATGGATCACGCTGGGCTCGCACACGACGCTGCTGGCCTTCGACTTTGGCGAGACGCTCGTCTTGCTGGCGCTGTTCCTCTGGGGACCGATTCAAAAGAAACACTTCGCCGACGTTGCGGATGCGGTGATGTACTGGTTCTTCGTCTCGCTCGTGTGGGTGCCCCTCTTCTACATGATCTATGTCTCGCCTCGCCTCTTCCGCTGAATCCCCGCGCGGCAGCGCGGCCCTGTGGTTCGCGGTCCTGGGCGCGCCCGCCGCGTGGTTCGTCAGCCTCGTCGTGAGCTATTACGCCGTCCACGAGGTCTGCCGCGTTCACTCGCCACTCGTGCCCCGGATCGTCTCATTGCTCGCCTTGGTCGTGGCGGTCGCCGCGGGGATGACCGCGCGCGCGGTCTGGGTCCAAGCGAGCGGCGCGACCCAGGAACGCACACGCTTCCTGGCGCAAATCGGGGTGATGGCGGGAGTGGTCTTTTCGCTGATCGTCGTCCTGCATCTCGTGGCCACGTTGCTGCTCCCGGGCTGTCACGATCGGCCGCGCACGCAAGAGTCGCCGGACGTCCTCGGCCCGCCCCCCCGCGGCGTTTGGCGCGAGCTGGCGTGATCCCTTGAAGAAGGTCCTCCAGCTCACGCTCGGGATCATGACCGCGCTGGGCGGGTTCGTGGACCTCGGCCAGATCGTCTTCACCATGCAGGCGGGCGCGCTGTTCGGGTATGCGTTGATCTGGGCGATCGTGCTGGGCACGATCGCCATCATCATCTATATGGAGATGTGCGGCCGAGTCGCCGCCGTGACGCACGAAGCGGTGTTTAACGTGGTCCGCAGCCGCCTCGGTGATCGCCTCGGCGGCTTCACTCTGGTGACGTCGAACCTGCTGAATCTGATCACCTGCACCGCGGAGCTGGGTGCGATTGGGATCATCCTCCACCTGTTGACCGGCTGGAACCAGCAGCTGCTGACCGTGGCGGGCGCGCTCATTCTGGGCCTGGTGGTCTGGCTACTTCGCTTCCAGTGGATCGAGCGCACGTTCGGTCTCTGGGGTCTGCTGATGATCGTCTTCGGCATCGCCGCCTGGAAGCTCTACGCCACTGCGCCGCCGCCGGCTCCCTCACCCCTGCACGGCAGGCATGCGACCCTGCTCTACGGCTACTTCGCGGTGGGCATCTTCAGCGCGCTGCTGATGGAGTATGAGGTCCACTTCTATTCCTCGGGCGCCATCGAGGAAAAATGGGATGCGAGCGCGTTGTCGGAAAACACGCTCATCGCCGTGAGCGGAACGGTGCTCGGCGCGCTCATCACCGTGGCGTTGCTGGCCCTGGGCGCGCTCGTCTTCCTGCCCCGTGGCATCTTTCCCGATCTCCTCGCGACGACTGCCCAGCCTCCCGCGCTGGCACTCGGTCGGGTTGGTCTGATCCTCGCGCTGCTCGGCATGCTCGCGACAATCAGCAGCGCCGCCGTCGAGACCGCGCTGTGTGCCGGCTACAACACGTGCCAGTTCTTCCGCTTCAAGTGGGATAAGAACCTGCCGCCGCGCGAGGTGCCGAAGTTCACCATCGCCTGGGTCGGCACGCTGGCGCTCGCGACGCTGATCGCGCTGACCGGCGTTTCGCCGCTCGAGCTCGTCGATTACTCGATCATCCTCGGGATGGTCCTGATGCCGCTGACCTACTATCCGATTCTTACGGCGGCCGGCGACAAGCAGCGCATGGGCAAGCACGCGAGCAAGGGCGTGCTCAACGCGGCCGGCTGGGTCTTCCTGATCCTCATCGTGATCGCGGCGCTCATCACCCTGCCGCTGACGTTCCTCACGCACCTCGGGCAGCCGTAGCCGTCAGGGCTTGTCGGGCTCCTTCGACGTACCCAGCGTGCGAATGTAAGCGACCAGCTTCCAGATCTGCTCGGGCGGCAGTTTCGGGCCCCACGCCGGCATCCCTTTCGTGCGCCCTTCCGCGATCGAGCGGAAGATGCGCATGTCGGTACCGCCGTAGACCCACGTCGAGTCGCGCAGGCTCGGCCCCATGCCGCCGCCGGCGTGGTCGCCGTGACAGCCGGCGCAGTTGTACCAACCAAACAGCCGCCGCCCCTCGCGAATTGCGGCGGCATCGCCGCGGTAGGGGTTGGTGCCTTCCGCGAGCGTATCCGGGCCCGGGCCGGGCAGTGGTCCCATCTGATTCTGAATGCGCGTCTCAGTTTCCGGGGGGCGTCGCGGCTGTTGTGCGACGAGCGCCACGGGCAGCACGAGGGCGACCGAGAAATTCAATGCCATGCGCATGGTCAGCTCTCAGCCTTGAGGGGCAACAGCGGAACGCCGTACTCCTGGAGCAACCGCTCGATGTCGTGGTGGCGGCGCTCGATGACGGCGTCGAGGCGCGCGCGCAGCGAATCGTCGCCGCGACGGACCGCCATGGAGATGTCGAAGACCAGCGGTAAGAACGGCAGATCGATTTGCGGCGACACGGGCACGACGTCCAGCGGTACCGCCGACGCGCGCGCGAAGTAGCCGGCCAGCGGTCCCCAGGCGATCGCGACGTCGACGTCGCCGCGGCGCACCGCATCGATGAGATCGGCCGGCGGATTCGGCTTCGAATAGTCGCCATAAATGCTGTAGCCGACGACGTTCCGGACGATGTGCCGGCGCGCGAGCGCGTCGGCGGGGGGCACGTTCGCATAGTCGTCGCCGATGACGTGCACGCCGATCCGCAGATGTGTCAGCCGTGCGTCGTCGAGCGAGGTGAGGTGCAAGTGCCGGTCGCGACGCGAGACGAAGACGTACGTCGAGCGGTAATACGGTTCGGTGGGCCGAGCGAGCTCGAAGCTCGACGGAACGCCCATGATGACGTCGCACTTGCCGGCGCGCAGCGTGTTGCGGACGAAGCCGCGGCGTTGCGGCAGCCACGTGTACCGAAGCGGTCGGCCCAGATCGTGAGCCACGAGCTCGGCGAGTTTGTTCTCGAAGCCTTCACCCTTGTCGTTCGAGAACGGCAGGTTGTTCGGATCGGCGCAGATGCCGAGCGCCACCTGCGCCGACGTGCGCCGACCTCCACCGCCGCATGCCACAGCGGCGAGCAGCAGCAGCACCGGCCCGTTAGAGCGAAAAGACATACAGCGTGCCGCCCATCGCCGATGCCTGTTTGATGTCGGGAATCGCACCCGCGACGCCGAGGCCCGTGTACGGGTCGGAGGTGGAGACGTCGGGGAATGCGACCGCGCCCATCCAGCCGCCGATTCCCGAATAGACCGCGACATATTGTTTGCCGTCGGGCCCGGTGTAGGTGATCGGATTGCCCACGATCCCCGACCCGACCTTGAATTTCCACAGCTCGTGCCCGTCCTTCGCGTCCACGGCCTTGAACCACCCGTCCATCGTGCCGTAGAACACGACGCCGCCTTGGGTCGCGAGGACGCCGCTCCACACCGGGAAATTCTCGTCGATGTGCCAGACGGCCTTGCCCAGCGCGGCATCCCACGCGTTCAGGCCGCCGCGTTTACCGCCGGGGCCCGCGTACATCCTCACGCTGGCGCCGACGTACGGCGTGCCCGCGATGTAGTTCGCCTCGAGACCTTCGTAGTCCATGCAGTCGTTCGTGTTCGCGAAGTAGAACCAGCCGGTTTGCGGCGAGAAGGCGCCGGGCGGCTCGTCCTTCCCACCGGTGGACGAGGGACAGATGCCGCGGGTGACGACCCCCTGTTTGCTGCGGAACGCCGAGTTCTCGACCGGCCGCCCCGTCCGGCGATTGATGCTGTCGGCCCAGTTCGTGAACACGAACTTGCCCGCCGTGATGACTTCGCCGGTTTCGCGATCGAGGGTGTAGACGAAGCCGTTGCGGTCGGGATGCACCAGGACTTTGCGCCGGCGGCCGTCGACCTGAATGTCGGCCAGCATGTTTTCATTGACGCCGTCGTAGTCCCACGCGTCGTGCGGCGTCATCTGGTAGGCCCAGCGCGCTTCGCCGTTGTCCGGGTCGCGCGCGAAGATCGTGGTGGACCACTTGTTGTCCCCCGGCCGCATGTCGGGATTCCACACGCCGGGATTCGCCGTGCCGTAATAGAAGAGATTCAGGTCCGGATCGTACGACAGCCATCCCCACACCGTCCCGCCGCCCAGCTTCCACTGCTCACCGCTCCACGTCTTGACGCCGAGATCGGTGCCTCGGGTGTCGGGATAGAAGGGCCTGAAGGTCGGCCCGATGCGCACGTCGCTGTCGGGGCCGGTCGAATACGCGCGCCACAGCTCTTTGCCGGTGCCGGCATCGAGCGCCTTCACCCAGCCCCGCACGCCGAGCTCCGCACCGCTGTTGCCGACGATCACTTTGTTTTTGACGACGAGCGGCGCCATCGTCATGGTCTCGCCGATGTCGATGTTGCCCACGGTGACGTTCCAGATCTCCTTGCCGGTGCGAGCGTCGACCGCGACGGTGTGGGCGTCGAGGGTGTTGTAGTAGATCCGACCGTTGGCGTAGGTCGCGCCGCGATTCACGACGTCGCAGCATGCGATCCCCACCGCGCGATCACTCGGCCGCGGCTGATAGATCCATTGCACCGCTCCGCCCGGCTGCGTGAGATCGATCGCGTAGAGGATGTTGGGATAGGGCGTGACCACGTACATCACGTTGTTCACGACGAGCGGATTCCCTTCGTGGCCGTGCAGCACGCCGGTCGAGAACGCGCTCGCGACTTTGAGCTGCGCAACGTTCGCCGTCGTGATTTGCGCGAGCGACGAAAACCGCGACATGGCGTAGTCGCCGCTGGGCTGGGTCCACTCGTTGCTCGCGGACGGCATGATGGCGCGCGCGCGCGCCGCCGCTGCCGCAGGAGGGTTCGCGGCAAGCGCGACAGGAGGGTCATTCGACTTGCACGCCGCAATCAGCGCGACCAAAGACAGGAGGCCGGGGTTCCCGAGAATACTGCGTGCGCGTGCGGGGTACGATGCGGTTGCCATGAGCCACGGCCCACTGACGGCGGAGACATGTTGACGTACACGGTGTTGCAACTCGTGTTCCTGTCGCTGCAATCGCCGCGCGCCGCCCCATTGCTGTTCGTCAGTAACGAATTGGCGCGCACCATTTCGGTGATCAACGCCGATTCGAGCTACTCGGTCGGCGACATTTCCGTGCCCGGGCGCCCGCGCGGCATTCAGGTGAGTCACGACGGCCGCCGCATCTACGTTGCACTGAGCGACACGCTGCGGCAGACCGCGGGACCCGCCGACGGCATCGTGGCCATCGATATCGCGACCCGCCGGATCGTAGACCGGCTGCCGGCCGGGACCGATCCGGAGCAGTTCGCCGTCAGTCGCGACGGCCGCTGGATCGTCGCGTCGAACGAGGACGCCGGGACGGCGAGCGCGATCGATCTGCCCGCCCGCCACGTCGCGGCGCGGATCGTCGTCGGACTCGAGCCGGAAGGCGTGGCGATCAGTCCCGACGGCCGCTGGACGTACGTCACCGGGGAAACGAGCAACACCGTGTCGGCGATCGACACGCGCACGCACCGCGTCGTCGCCAACGTCCTGGTGGGCGCGCGCCCGCGCGCCGTCGTGTTCGCGGCGGACGGACGGACGGCGTACGTGACGTCGGAGATCGGCCGCATGCTCACGATCCTCGACGTCGGACGACATCGGGCCGTGGCGACGGTCGCGATAACCGACTCGGGAGCGAAGCCGGTGGGCGTGGCCCTCTCGCCCGATGGAACGCTGGCCTACGTGGCGACGGGACGCGGCAACAGCGTCGCGGTGGTGGACCTCGTCGCGCGCCGCCAGATCGCGAGTATTCCAGTGGGCCGGCGGCCCTGGGGCATCGCGATCAGTGGTGACGGCCGGACGGTCTACACGGCCAACGGACTGTCGGGAGACGTCTCGGTCGTCGATACCGAGAAACGGCAGGTCGTGAGGACGATCAAAGCCGGCGCTGGAGCCTGGGGCGTCGCGCTCACCCGGTGACGATCACCGCGGCTTTTCCGGCCAGTGTGCGTCGGGACGGGCGGGCGGCGGCTGATCGGCGTGCACGCGATCGCCGCGAATGTCGGCGAAAATGAAGTTCTCGGGCGCGACGGGCGAGTCCGCGAGTCGCCTGAGCATCGCGAGCTGGCCGACATGCGTCATCGCGTCCGCGAATGGTCCTTGGAGTAGCTGCTCGGTCGTGATCGCGCACTGGGCATCGCTCGCGAGCAGCTCGCTCACTTCCTCGAGCAAATGGTGAAAGCGCGCGACCTCCTGGTCGAATGATTCGAGCGGCTCCGCCCGGTAGGTCCCACCCTCGAAGAACGTCCGCACGTATCCCATCAGCCCAGCCATGTGACGGACCAGCTCGGCCGGCGTCCGCACGCGATGGCCGGCGCTGAATGCCGGATAATGCGCGGGCGCGTCACGCAGCGCCTTCTGTGTGCGGTACGCAATGGCGCCCAGGAAATGCCGCAGCAGCTCGCGATCGCGATCCATGGTCAGCGCCGAAACATGAAGAAGACCGCGCCGCAGAGACACAGCCCCGCCCAGAGGTAGTTGAGCCGCACCGGTTCCCTCATATAAAAGACCGCGAAAGGTACGAACACACTCAGCGTGACCACTTCCTGGATGATCTTGAGCTGGCCGAGCTCCAGCGTGGTGTGACCGATCCGGTTGGCCGGGACCTGGAGCAGATACTCGAACAGCGCGATGCCCCAGCTCACCAGCGCTGCGACGATCCAGGGCCGCTGGCTGAGATTTCGGAGATGCGCGTACCAGGCAAACGTCATGAAGATGTTGGAGCAGATCAGCAGCAGAACGGTTTTGGCGACGACCGGCATGCTGGGCGTCCGGGGCTAAGGGTCCTCTATTGTAGCACGCGCAATGCCTCCCGCGCCGCGCGGCGGCCGCTCGCCAACGCGCCCGCGACCGTCCCGATCTGCTCGCCGTTCGTCGCTTCGCCCGCGAAGAACAGGGTGCCATTCACCGGCCGGCCCAGCGTGCGGGGCGCGCCGATCCCGCCGACGCCGATATAGCTGTAAGCACCGCGCGCGAACGGATCGGCACGCCAGTCGTGACTCGACCAGGAGTCGAGCTGCGCTTCCAGCTCGCGTCGCGGCACGGCGAGGATCTCCGACAGCGCCACCAGGCTGCGCTCCAGCCGGGTTTGCGGCTCTTCCGACAGCAGTGCTTCGGCGGTCACACTGCCGACCCAGCCGGTGAGAATGGGCGCCCGCACGGGCGCCGCCGTCCACCAAGTCGGCACTTCTCCTCCGGGCGCATGCAGGAAATTCAGGCTGGCGCCGTCGCTGCGATTGTGATGGCGCCGCTCTTGGAGAAACTCAGGACTTTCCCAAAACGCTTCGCGAAATCGCAATATGATCTTGAAGATCTGTCCCGTCTCGAGTTTTGCCATCGCGCGCTGCTTCGCGGGAAGTGGCGGATCGAACTTCACGACACCCGCTTTCAGCACCGCGAGCGGCAACGTGACGATCACCATCTTCGCGCTCAACGTGGGGAGCGCCGCCCCGTCGCCCGCGCGGGACTCCACGCTCGCCATGCCACGCTTCCACCGCACGATTTGCGCAACGGTGCTCAGGCGGATCTCGCAACGCTCGGGGTCGAGGCCGTCGCGCAGCCAGCGCATGAGTGCGTCATTGCCGTTGGCGATACGAAACTGCTTGCCTTCGACAGAGTCTGCTTCGTCCTCATCGGCCTCTACGGCCAGCGATTTCGCGCTCAGGCGCTCGGGCTGCGCCGCGTAAAAGCCCTCGATGAATCCCCGCAGCATGCCGCGGCCCAGCGCCCCGCCGGGCGGCTTCGTCGAGTCGAGATACTCGCTCACCGGGAAGTCTGCGCCGCGGGCCGCGATGCGTCGCGCGAGATCCTTATTCATCCGGCTGATCGCGTCCCAGAAATCGCCGCGCGTCTCGAAGCGGCCGGAGACGGCGACCTCATGGACGTCGGGCAGCTCGAGGACCGCGAGACCGGCCGCGCGCGCGACGCTGAGCGTCTCCTGCGCCTCCCCGTGGACAAACTCGGCGCCGAGCTCGATCGGCACCGGCGAGCGCGGGTCGTGCACGGTGAGGATGCGCCCGCCAACGCGCGGCCGTGCCTCGAGCACGGTCACTCTGAGTCCAGCCTGTGAGAGATCGCGCGCGGCGGCGAGCCCGGCGGCGCCGGCACCAAGGACTAGTACGTCGATTCGCTTCCCCACTCGCGCCATCGAGCACCCTCCTAACCGCCCCCGTACCGCCTGATTCGTATCGTGTTCCCCGCCAACGCGCGCGGGGTATACCGCCGCATGACCACCCGCACCCGCACCGAACCCTGACGGAAGATCTGCGTGTTGTGGCCGCGGCGCTCGGGATGGAAACGGAGTTAATCCCTAAACCACCCCAAAGACGCATTCCCGCTCTTGGTCCGTTTCTCAATGATGCGAACGGACCCCTACCAGAGGATCATCATGCCGGACAAAGAGACGCTCGAGCGCGCCGAGAAGGACAAGCGCGCAGGCAAGTCGCCGAGCACGCAGGCGGGAGAGTTCGTGCGTGAAGAGATGCATCACGTGCGCGAAGGGAAGCACGGCGTCCGGAATACGAAGCAGGCCATCGCCATCGGCTTGTCGAAGGCCCGGCGCGCGGGCGTCGAGCTGCCGGTCCGGAACGAGCAGGATGCGCATGAAGAAGCACGTGGACGCAGCGACGAGACCACGTCGCCCACGCGCGCGCGCGGTGCGCGGCAGGCGCTGAAACGCGAAGGGCGCTCCGGCGCATCGCGGAGCGCCCTGTCGCGGCAGGCGCGGAGCTCGGCGCGGCGTCGCGGCGCAACCAAGCGCGCCCGCTCCGCTCGCAAGGCGGCGGCCACACGGCGGCGCACGCGGTCCTGAAGACTGTTACAACAGCGCGCGCAGCGCGTTGTCGATTTCGGAATTCGGCACGGCGCGCGCACCCAACTCCCGGGCCGCTCGCAGTCCGGCCGCATCCACATGCGCGCCGAACGCGAGCACCGGGACGCCACGCGCTACGAGCGCTCCAACGCGCTCGAGCGCGTTGGCGGTGCCGAGCTCGAGCACCGCGACATCGAGCGGCTCGTCGCGAACCGGCTCGGCCCCTGCCTGTCGAATGATTTCCTGCAGCTTGCCGCGGAAGAACAAGTCACGGCATTCGAGCAAGACGCGCTTCACCCCGCCAGCTTCTGCGTGAGGTACTCGACGAGCTTGCCGGCCGCCACGCGGTCCTGCTTCAGCGTATCGCGATCGCGGACCGTGACGGTCTGGTCTTGCGTGGACTGCCCGTCGATGGTGACCCCGAACGGCGTGCCCGCCTCGTCCTGGCGGCGGTAGCGGCGACCGATCGAGCCACCGTCGTCGTAAAAGACGTTGAAGTGGCGGCGCAGGTCGTCGTGAATCTTGTGCGCAAGCTCCGGCATCCCGTCCTTGTTGACGAGCGGGAACACGGCGGCTTTGAGCGGGGCGAGTGAGGGTTTGAGTTTCAGGACGACCCGCACGTCCCCCCCTTCCCCCGCCTCTTCGCCCTTCACCTCTTCCTCTTTATAGGCATCACACAGCACAACCAGCGTCGTGCGGTCGGCGCCGGCCGACGTCTCGACGACATAGGGGATGAATCGCTCGTTCGTCTTCGTATCGAGGTACTCGAGCTTCTTGCCGGCGTGCTTCTGATGGTTCGACAGGTCGAAGTCGGTCCGGTTGTGAATTCCCTCGAACTCGTTCCAACCGAACGGGAACTCGTACTGAATGTCGTAGGCATCCTTGGCGTAGTGCGCGAGCTCGTCCTTGCCGTGCTGATGCCAGCGCAGCTTCTCCTCGCGAATCCCGAGCCCCTTGACCCAGTTCATGCGCTCGGTGCGCCAGAACTCGAACCACTCGTTCTCCGTGCCCGGCTTCACGAAGAACTGCATTTCCATCTGCTCGAACTCGCGCGTGCGGAAGATGAAGTTGCCGGGCGTGATCTCGTTGCGGAACGCCTTGCCGACCTGCGCGATGCCGAACGGAATTTTCTGCCGCGAGGACTGCAGCACGTTCAAGTAGTTGACGTAAATCCCCTGCGCCGTCTCGGGCCGCATGTAGATCACGGCCGCCTGCTCCTCGACCGGTCCCATGAACGTCTTGAACATGAGGTTGAATTGCCGCGGCGCGGTCAGCGTCCCTTTTGTGCCGCACACAGGACACTGCGCATCCGGCTGGCCCGGCGTGCCCTTGATCTTCGGATCGTCGGCGCGGAAGCGATTCTTGCATTGCTTGCAGTCGACGAGCGGATCGGTGAAGCCGGAGACGTGGCCCGACGCCTCCCAAACTTTCGGATGCATCAGGATGGCGGCATCCAAGCCCTCGATGTCGTGCCGCTCGTGCACCATCGAGCGCCACCAGCGCTCCTTGATGTTCTTCTTGAGCTCGACGCCGAGCGGGCCGTAGTCCCACACGGAGCCGAGCCCGCCATAGATCTCAGAGGATTGGAACACGAAGCCGCGCCGCTTGGCCAGCGACACGAGCTTGTCCATCGTCTTGTCTGTCGTTACCGAGGGCATAAGGAGCCGGAAGTTATCGAGCCAACGCCTCCCGCGCGACCTGCTCGGCCATCCGGGAGAGCGCGGCAGCGTCCAGAAGTCGGTCTCCGGCACCATCGCCACTCACGGAATGGACGCCGACGAGCCCGTCCACACGCGCGGCCACCACCGCGACCTTCTTCTTTGCAGCTTGCGCCCGTCGCACCACTTCGCCGGGGGCCTTTCCAACGAGCGACGTCCCGTCGAACACGCCTTCCCCCGTGATGACGAGGTCGGCCTTGGCTAGGGCGGCATCGAATCCCGCGCGCCCCAGCACCCAATCCGCCCCGCCCGTCAGCTCGGCCTTCGCAAAGAATACCAGCCCGGCGCCGAGTCCCCCGGCGGCGCCTCCCCGCGGCATTGTCGCGAGCTCGGGCCTGCCGGCCGCCGCCCACAGCTCAGCCAGTTTCGCGAGTCCCGCACCGAGCTGCGGAATCTCGTCCGGCCGCGCGCCCTTCTGCGGCCCAAAGATCGGCGCCGCGCCTTCCGGGCCGAGCAGCGGTGTGGCGACGTCCGCCAACGCGACGACGCGGGCGGCGAGACCCCAGCCCGGACCAAACGACGCGAGATCGGTGAGCGAGCCGCCACCCTCGGGCAGGGGTGCTCCGGCCGCGTTCTCGAACGTCCAGCCGAGGCCGCGCGCCGCACCCGTCCCGCCATCGACCGTAGCGGTGCCGCCAAGGCCGACGACGATCGTCTTGGCGCCGCGATCGGCTGCGGTCCAGATGAGCTCGCCGACGCCGCGGGTGGTGGTGCGCATCGGATCGCGGTCCTCAGGCTCGACGAGCGCCAGGCCGCACGCGGAGGCGCTTTCGATGATCGCCGTTTCGCCGTCGATCCATCCGATTTCTCCCGAGACCGAATCGCCGATCGGCCCGGTGACCTGGACGCGCTCGCGCAGCGCGCCGGCCGGCAGTACGACGTCGAGCAGGCCGTTGCCGCCGTCGGCGACCGGGCACTCGAGCACCACCGCGCCCGCGACGGCACGGCGCACGCCGGCGGCGATCGCTTCGGTCACCTGCCGGGGACCGAGCGTTCCTTTGAATGCGGCTGGGGCAACGAGGATGACGGGAGGCATGGGATAAAATATCGGAAACGAGAAACCCCTTGGGTTTCCCCAAGGGGTGATCGCCTGCCGCACACCGTGCGCCCTAGAACCCGATGTGAGCGAAGCGAACTCCTTCTCGCAAATCGGGCGGCGCAGCGTCGCTCTGGCAGCCGGGCTATCTCGTTGCCGAGACCCCTTGGCTTTGCGCCCCGCCGTCGCCGGCGGTTTGCCCTGTTGCAGAGATTCTGTATGAAGGAATCAGCAAGAAGAGTGCCCATCGTGTATCTCGTGTCACAACAATCGCTCTCACTATGACCTAGGGAAATTCCTAAGCCAGTTTCTGCAACGACCGTCGCATTCTGCTAGCAGGGCAACCCCTACACTTCGATGATTTGATCGCGTCGCGTGCCCACGCTGACGTAGCGGACGGGCGCGCCCGCGAGATCCTGCAACCGATCGACATAGGCACGAGCCTCCGGCGGAAGATCCGCGAGTCTCCGGACGTCCGAAAGCCTTTTCTTCCAACCGGGGACCGTCTCATAGATCGGCTCCACACGTCCGATCGACTCGACATCGGCCGGCATGCTATCGACGACCTCACCATCCAGGCGATAACCCACGCCGACCGGAATCTCGGCGAACGTGTCCAGCACGTCGAGCTTGGTGACGGCGAGTCCGGTGAGCCCGTTGACGCGCACGGCGTATCGCACGACGACGGCATCGAACCAGCCGCAGCGGCGCGGCCGTCCGGTTGTCGCGCCAAACTCGCCGCCGAGCTCGCGGATGCGCTCCGCGACTGCCGGCTCCGCTTCCGTCGGCAGCGGGCCATTCCCAACGCGGGTCGTGTACGCCTTCACGACGCCGATCACGGCGTCGATTGCGGTCGGCCCGATGCCGACGCCCACCGCCGCGCCCCCCGCCGTCGTGTTGGACGACGTGACGTATGGATACGTCCCGTGATCGACGTCGAGCAAAGCGCCCTGAGCGCCCTCCAGCAGCACCGATTCCCCGCGCTGCAGCGCTTCCCAGACCACGCGGCCCGCATCGACCGCGAGCGGTAGCAGTCGAGGGGCGAGGCGTTCGAGCAGCTGCACATGGGCTTCCGCACTTGCGCGCTCGCCGCTCCCGGCACCCAGCATGCCAAGGATCTGGTTCGCGGACTCGACGCGCGCACGCACGAGCTCCTGCGCTCGGGCAAGATTGCGCAAATCGCCGACGCGAATACCACGGCGGCCGTACTTGTCCTCGTACGTGGGACCGATGCCCCGCCCCGTCGTGCCGATCTTCTCCCGCTTCTCGCGCGCGCGATCGAGCAGCTTGTGATACGGCAGCGTCAGATGCGCCCGGTCGGAGATATGGAGCTTCTGATCGGTCCGAATGCCGCGCTGCTCGAGCGCGTCGAGCTCGGCGAACAGCTGCTCGGGATCGAGCACGACGCCGTTGCCTACGATGCAGACGGCGCCCTGGAGGATGCCGGAGGGAATCTGATGGAGGACGAACTCGCCGGCGCCCGTGTCGACGGTATGGCCGGCGTTGGCCCCGCCCTGGTAGCGCACCACCAGGTCGGCGCGTTCGGCCAGTACGTCGACGATTTTGCCTTTGCCCTCATCGCCCCATTGGGCGCCGACGACCACGACGCACTGCGTTTTCGGTCCGAACACCGAGTTCCCCCCAAAAGAAAAGGCCCCCGCGCGGGGGCCTAGAGTATCCTCTGTCAGAAGCTAGGGCGTTCGCAGGACGCGCGCCAGCCCGGCCGCGACGCTCGCCGCGCCGTCCAAGCGCAGCCGCCGGGCCGTATCCGCGGGGCGATGGACCACCAGCATCGTATGCCAGCCGCCCTTCATAATCGTCACGCACTCTCGGCTGGCCGGCGCAAGCGCGATGCCGTCCACGATCACCGGCAGCCAGCGCCATGTGCTCGCGCCCACGGCATTCGCGACGACTCGGACCGCGCTTCCCGGCCGGTGCAGAAACGCCGTCACTCCGCCGCTGTCATCGATGCCATCGAGGTTGACGACGCTCGCGCCGGCAAAGAGCTGGGCGCGCTCCACCGCCAGGGCCCGCGCGCCCACCAGACCGTACTCTTCCGCGTCGGGGAAGATTACGCCTACACCTGCATCGGACGGCAGCTGATCGAGCGTCATGAAGATCGTCACGAGCGCGCTGGCATTGTCGAGCGCACCGGGGGAATTGTCGGTGACGCGATTGAACAGCGCGATAGCGACACCCAGCGCCAGCAGCACGGCGCCCAGCAGCGGCACCAGCAGTACGGTGGGCAGCCCCGCGACGAGTGCCCCGAAGCCCACGAGCCGCAATGCCATCGAGATCGGCTGACCCTTGGAGTCATAGTGCGCGACGAGCCAGACGGGCGGATGGGCGGACGGGCGGACGGGCGGTGCGATGAGATTCACACCGCGAACGATCGCGGGAGATCCGAAGAAGGCGCGCGACGGCCTTCCCGAAAACGCGTGCTCTTCAATCTCGAAGCCGCGCGCCGAGAGCTCGCGCTTCAACACCTCACGAACCTTCTGGTGATTGGGAGTCCCGACGAGCCGCGGCACCGCGAGCTCGCGGAACAGCTCGCCGTAGTCAGTCACCGCGGACGAGCGCGCTGACGCGCTCGCGATCGGCCGGCGCCAGCGGCGGAAGCGGCGGGCGCGGCGGGCCGCCGTACATGCCGACCGCGTCCATCGCCGCCTTCACGCCGGCCGGGCCGAGCTTGCCGACGATCTCCTTGTCGAGCGGCGACACGCGTTCTTGCATCTGACCGGCCGCGGCACGATGGCCCTGCTCGAACTCACGCAGCAGCTGCACGCACAGCTTCGGGGCGAAGCAGGCCACGCCGATCACGCCGCCCTGGCAGCCGAGCTCGAGCGCGCTCAACAGCAGTGACGCCGAGCCGACGAGCACCGTCCACTGCGGGACGGCCTCGCGGTAGGCCGCGAGATTCTTGGGATCGCCCGATGAATCCTTGACGCCGATGATCCGCTCGTGCGACGTGAGCTGTTGCAGAAACGCCGGCTCGAGCGACACGCGCGTGTACTTCGGGATGTTGTAAATCAGTACCGGCACCGGACTCGCGTCCGCGACTGCGCGAAAATGCACTGCCAGCGATTCCGGCGTCATCGCCGCCGCAAAGTAGGCGGGAGGACGCACCAGCACGGCATCGGCGCCCTCAACTGCGGCGATCTGGCACAGAGTGATCGTCTGCCGGGTGGACTCGGCGCCCGTCCCCGCGATGAGCCACTTCCCATCGCTGAGCGTCTCGCGCGCGGCGACGAGTAACCGCCGATGCTCATCCGCATCCAGCGCCGGGCCTTCACCCGTAGAGCCGGCGACGACGATGCCGTCGATGCCCTCCCGCAGCAACCGCTCGATGTTCTCCTGCAGAGGCGTGGGCGCCACATCGCCCGTGGCGGCATCGAACGGCGTGGGAATCGGCGGGAAAATACCTGCGGGGGCTTTGGCCCGCTCGCTCATTGGGGCAGCATGCTCGAGAGATCGTCCGTGAATCCGGCCGGCTTGTCCACCGCGGGGGCGGGGGCGGGGGCGGGGGCGGGGGCGGGGGCGGGGGCGGGCTCGGCTGACGTCGCAACGCGCGAGCGCCGGCGCAACGTGCGCAGCTGCAGCTGGAAGTCGGACGGATTAGACGACGCGGCAAGCGCGGTCTCGTACGTGACGACGTCTTCCGACACGAGATCCATCAGGTGCTGGTCGAATGTCTGCATGCCGTACTGCTCGCGCGATTCCTTGATGTAGTCGTGCAGCGACGGCGTGCGGTCCTTGTCACGGATCATGTCGCGCGCCGTGCCGGTCGCGAGCAGCACTTCCAGGGCGGCGGCGCGCCCGCGGCCGTCCGCACGCGGCAGCAGCCGCTGCGACACGACCGCGTGTAGCGCTTCGCTGAGTCTCAATCGCGCGATCTCCTGCTCCTCGGGCGGGAACATCGAAACAATGCGGCTGACCGTCGTCACCGCATCAGGCGTGTGCAGCGTCGAGACCAGGAGGTGCCCCGTCTCGGCCGCCTTCATCGCAGTGTCGATCGTCTCCGAATCGCGCATCTCACCGATCAGGATCACGTCCGGGTCCTGTCGCAGCGCCGCCCGCAGGCCGGTCCGGAAATCGTCCGTATCCACGCCGATCTCGCGCTGCGTCACCGAACAGTTGATGTCGCGATGCAGGAACTCGATCGGGTTCTCGAGCGTGAGGACGTGGCGGTGCTGGTTCTGATTGATGTGGTTGATGATCGCCGCCATCGTCGAGCTCTTGCCCGAGCCCGTCACGCCCGTGACGAGGATCATACCCCGCTCGGCGCTTGCGACCTGGCCGAGGACCGCCGGCAGCTTCAGCGACTCGAACGTGGGGACGTCAAAGGGGATCACCCGCATGACGATCATGAACGACGAGCGCTGGCGGAGAATGCTCACGCGGAATCGGCCGATGCCCGGCATGCCCCAGGAGCAGTCGTAATCGCGCAGCTTGTCGATGCGCGCGCGATCTTCCTCGTTGTTGATGAGGCGCAGCGCGATCGCCTTGGTTTGCTCGGGCGTCAGACGCTGCTTGGTCAGGGGGACCAGCCGGCCGTCGATGCGCGCCCGGAAGACGTCGCCCGCCTTGATGTGCAGGTCCGACGCCCCGCGGTCCACCGCAGCCTTGATGATCTTTTCCATTCAGTACCCGGCTTCCAGATCAACCACGTTCGTGAGGGGCGCCCCTGCAAGATAGCGCTGGATGTTGTCCACGATGAGGGCCGTCTCTCGCTCCCAGAATCCCGTGGTGACCCCGCTCACGTGCGGGCTCACGAGCACGCGCGGCTGATGCCAAAAGGGGTGACCGGCCGGCAGCGGCTCCTCGCCAAAGACGTCGAGCGCCGCGCCGGTCAACCGCCCCCGCTCCAGCAGCTCGAGCAGCGCCTTTTCGTCGAGCAACGATCCCCGGGACACGTTCACCACGATCGCGCGATGCGGCAATCGCTCGAGCACGCGCTGGTCAACGGCGCCGATGGTTTCCCGCGTGTGCGGTGCGGCAATCACGAGCACATCGCTCCCACCCGCCAGTCGCGGCAAATCGCTCAACCTGCCGACCCACTCCATGCCCTTGGGCCCGCCGCGCTCGGGGCGTCGACGGACTCCAGCGACCTTCATGCCGAGCGCCAACCCGCGTCGCGCCACCGCGCTGCCGATACCGCCGAGCCCGAAGACGCCGAGCCGGAGCTCGCGAAACTCACGCATCGCGATGGCGCCGTCGGTGAAGTCCTCCTTGGCCCACCGGGCCTGTCGCTGCGCCGAAACCATGCGGTACAGGCCGCGGACGAAAAACGCGATCGCCGCAATCACCCAATCCGCGATCGGCTCGGCATGAACGCCCGCCGAGTTGGTCAGCATGACACCGCTACCCGCGAGCGATGCAAGACTCGACGCCACGCCGGCGCTCGCGCTGTGTGCCCAGCGCAGCGACGACTTCGCGGCGGCGATGATGCCGGACGGGAGACCCCAGCCGAAATAGATCTCGGCCCCCTGCGCGGCGGAAACGGCCTCCGGGGAACCGGATCCGCCGTCGCCGTCCGAGACGGCCGGCGCCTTTACTTCTTTGACCTCCCAAGTGTCGCCCAGGGCTTTGGCGATCTCAGCGACGCGCGCCGGCGGGATGCGCCACGCGGCACGCGGTGAGGAAAGATCGATGACGAGCCGGCGACTGCTCACTCGCCGGTCGAAACGGTGCGGACATGGTCGTGATGGAGCAGCGTGACCACGGCCTGATCGTACAGCCGCTTGGACCCGCGCAGCTCGAAGTCGATGACGATGTCGACGTTCTCGGTCCGGTTCGAGACCGCGACGACATCGAGTCCCGAGCGACGCACCAGCGTCTCCAAGTCCTCGACGACCGTCGGACCCGGACGCGCGTGCACGGTGATCGTCGAGCGCATCGAATGGCTCTGGAGCACTTTCTCGACGCGCCCCAGACCGGCGAGGACGACGACCACCGCCAGCGTCGTGCCCACCCCCTCGAGGTAGTAGCCCGAGCCGAGCGCGATCCCGATCGCCGCGACAACCCAGATCGTCGCCGCACTCGTGAGTCCGACGACCGCGCCGCGGGCGTGGAGAATCGTGCCGGCGCCGATGAAGCCGACACCCGTGACGATCTGCGCGGCTACGCGGGTCGTATCGGTGCCCGGCGGGATCGCTCCGCCACCGGCGCTCAGCATGGCGATCGACAAGTGTGTGTACAGCACCGACCCGACACAGATCAGGATGTTGGTTCGCAGTCCCGCGGGCTTGCCGCCCATCTCGCGCTCCAGGCCGATCGCACCGCCCAGCAGCGTCGCGAGACCGATCTGCAACATGAGGTCGAGCCGGAAGATCTCCACCATGCGACCGAACACGTCACTCATGGAGAAACCCCATGCGCTCCTTGACCTCGGCGATCGTGCGGCGCGCGAGCTCTCGCGCCTTCGCCGCGCCGCTCCGCAGCCGCTCGAGCACGCCGGGCGGATCGCGGCGCAGCGCCGCGGCGCGCTCGCGCATCGGCGCGAGCGTGGCGATCATGTTATCCGCCAGCACGCGCTTGCAATCGAGACAGCCCCATCCCGCCGTGCGACACTTGTGCGCCACTTCGGCGACCGTCTCGGCCGGCGAGAATCCTTGATGCAGCGTGTAGATGTTGCAGATCTCGGGCGTGCCGGGATCTTTACGCGTCTTGCGCGCGGGATCGGTCGCGGCGGGCCGCAGCTTTTCCCAGATCGACTCCGGCGACTCGAACAGGCCGATCGTGTTGCCGAGGCTCTTCGACATCTTGGCCTTGCCGTCGAGTCCGAGGACGCGCTTCGTTTGCGTGAGCAACGGCTGCGGCTCGGGAAAGAAGCCGTCACCGTAGCGCGCGTTCCACCGGCGGGCGATCTCCCGCATCAGCTCGAGGTGCTGGACCTGATCCTCGCCGACAGGAACGAGACTAGCTTTGTAGAGCAGTACGTCAGCGGCCTGCAACACGGGGTACGCGAGCAGGCCGGCCAACACACTCTCCTGGCGCTGGGCCTTGTCCTTGAATTGCGTCTGGCGCTCGAGCTCGCCGAGCGGCGTCACGGACGTGAGCATCCAGTTGAGCTCGGTGTGCTCGGCGACGTGCGATTGGACGAAGATGATGCTCTTCTCCGGATCGAGGCCGGCCGCGTACAGGCTGACCGCCATGTCCATCGTGAGCGGCGAGAGGCTCGCCGGATCGTAGCTCTGCGTAATGGCGTGCAGGTCGACGACGCAGAAGAGGCAGTCGTGCTGGGTCTGCAGCCGCACCCAGTTCTGCACCGCGCCGAGGTAGTTGCCGATATGGAGCTCGCCGGACGGCTGGATACCGCTGAAGACGCGTTTCATAGTCGCGGAGGTCACGGGGCCACAAGGTGCGTGAATACAACGACTTAGTCAAGCTGGCCGAGCGCGCCGCGCTGCGCGCGGGCGACTATCTGCGCAACGCACCGAGGCCCGCCATCCACTCGTGGACCGAAAAGGCGCAGCACGACTTCGTCACTGAAGTCGACCGCGCGGCCGAGGGGTTGATCGCCGAGGTGCTGCTCCGGGACATCCCCGACAGCGTGATCGTCGGTGAGGAGCTGTCGCCCAAGCGCGTGCCGCAGGGGGATGTGGTCTGGATCGTCGATCCGTTGGATGGCACGACGAATTATCTGCACGGGTATCCGCAGTATGCCGTGAGTATCGGCTGCCTCGCCGACGGGAAGCTCGCCGCCGGCGTGGTCCACGATGTCTGCCGCAACCGCACCTATCGCGCGACGCGCGGCGGTGGCGCGTTCGAGGAAGACACGCGCTTGGGCGTTTCGGCGGTGACCGAGCCGCGTCACGCGCTGGTCGGCACGGGATTCCCGTTCAAGGCGCTGGGCAAGCTGCCGCTGTTCATGTCGCAGTTCGCCGCCGTCATGGGCGCCACGAGCGGTATTCGCCGCGCCGGTGCGGCCGCACTCGATCTGGCCGACGTCGCGGCCGGCCGCCTCGATATCTTTTGGGAGCTCGAGCTCGCGCCCTGGGACATCAGCGCGGGCACCCTGTTGATCCGCGAGGCGGGCGGCGTCGTGACGCGCCTCGACGGCTCGGTGGACGTGGTGAGCTCCGGTCAACACGGCGCTCTCGTCGCGGGCAATCGCACCCTGCATCGCTGGTTGCTCGACCTCTTGAGGAGATCCTGATGGCTGAGCCACTCGTCGAGTGCGTCCCGAACTTCTCCGAGGGCCGCGACCAGGCGACGATCGCCGCCCTGGGCGCCGCGCTGGCCGGAGTGGGCGGGGTCCAGCTGCTCGACGTGCAGTCCGACCCGGCGCACAACCGCTCGGTCTTCACGCTCGTCGCGCCGCCCGCGGCCGCCGTCAGCGCGGCGTTCGCGGCGATGCGCGTCGCGGCTGAACGGATCGATCTCACGAAGCATTCCGGGGAGCATCCGCGCATGGGCGCGACCGACGTGGTGCCGTTCGTGCCGGTCTCGGGCGTCACAATGGCCGATTGCGTGGCGCTCGCGCGACAGCTCGGCGAGCGTGCCGGCAAGGAGCTGGGGATCCCGGTGTTTCTCTACGCGAAGGCCGCGACGCGCCCGGAGCGCGTGCTGCTTCCGGAAGTGCGCAAAGGCGAGTTCGAGGGCATGCGCGAGCGAACGCTGGAGCCGGACTTCGGGCCGAACCGCGTGCACCCGACCGCCGGCGCCACCGCCATCGGGGCGCGCCCGTTTCTCGTTGCGTTCAACGTGTACCTCGATACGCAGGACGTCACCGTCGCCAAGGAGATCGCGAAGCAGATTCGGACCTCCGGGGGCGGGTTGCCGGCGGTACAGGCGAGCGGCTTCATCGTCGATGGGCTCGCGCAGGTCTCCATGAACCTGCTCGACATCGACGTGACGTCGCCGGCGGTGGTGTTCAACGCGATCAAAGTCCGGGCCGAGAAGAAAGGCATCGGGATCCAGAAGAGCGAGATCGTGGGCCTCATTCCCGAGCGTGCGCTCGTCGGCGCCGCGGAGAGCGCGCTGAAGTTGGCCGACGCGAACAGTCACATCCTCGAGACGAAAATGCGCGCGGTGGCCCCGGCCGCGCAGACCATGGACGACTGGATCGGGCAGCTGGCGGCGGGCTCCCCCACTCCTGGAGGCGGGAGCGCCGCGGCCCTCGCCGGCACGCTGTCCGCGGCGCTCGTCGCGATGGTCGCGCGCCTCACCCTAGGGCGCAAGGCGTACGCGGCCGTGGACGCCCAGGCCCGCGCGATCCTCGACGAAGCCGAGCAGCTGCGCGGCGAGCTACGCCGTTTGGTGGACGAGGATGCCGCCGCCTACGAAGGCGTCAGTCGCGCGTACAAGACCCCCAAAGACGATCCCGCACGCGTCCAGGTCATCGACGACGCGTTGCTGGCCGCGGCGCGGCCGCCGGCCGAGGTGGTCAAGCGTGGGCGCCGGCTGCTGGCACTGGCGCAGACCATCGAGCAGATCGGCAATAAGAACGCCGTCAGCGACGCGCGCGTGGCGGGAATGCTGGCGAGGACGGCAATTGACGGCGCGACGGAAAACGTGAACGCGAACCTGGCGGGGATGACGGACCAGGCGCGGGCGAAGCACTCGGGCACGAGCTAGGACGTCGTCAGGATCCTCGGCCCATTGTCGGTGACGGCCACGGTGTGCTCGAAGTGCGCCGACAGCGACCCATCCTGCGTCACCACCGTCCACTTGTCGTCGAGCGTGCGGATCGCCGAGCCGCCGATGTTGATCATGGGCTCAATGGCGATCGTCATTCCCGGCACGAGCCGGGGCCCGCGCTTCGGCTTGCCGTAGTTCGGAACCTGGGGCTCCTCGTGGAACGAGGCGCCGATGCCGTGCCCCACCAGCTCCCGGACCACCGAATACCCCGCGCCCTCGGCCACTTTCTGGACGGCGTGGCCGATATCGCCGACGTGATTGCCGGCGCGGGCCTGCGCGACGCCCGCCGCCAACGCCTCCTGGGTCACCGTGAGCAGGCGCGCCGTCTCCGGCTTCACGTCGCCCACCGGGAAGGTCGCCGCGGAATCGGCGTGCAGTCCCTCGACCCAGACACCCACGTCCACGCTCAGAATGTCGCCGTCGTGGAGCACGCGCTTCTTCGAGGGAATGCCGTGCACGATCTCGTGATTGATCGACGTGCACAGCGTGGCGGGAAAGTCGTACAGCCCCTTGAACGACGGCTGCGCGCCCGGGTGACTGCGGATGAACGTCTCGGCCAGGCGGTCGAGTTCTTCGGTCGTGACGTCGGGTTGGATGTGCCGTCCCACGAGCGCGAGGGTCTCGGCCACGATGCGGCCGGCGGCCGCCATCGTCTCGATCTCGCGCGGGGACTTGATAGTGATCATCGCCCGATGATGCGCTTGATCTCCCCGGCAATGTCGTCGACCGTCCCGGTGCCGGGGACGCGGTGCACGATGCCGCGCTGCGCGTAATGCGCGATGAGCGGCGCGGTGTCGCGCTGGTAGACCTGCAGGCGTGTCGCGATCGCTTCGGGCGTGTCGTCGGTGCGGCCTTCGACCTGGGCGCGCTGCCGCATGCGGCGCACCAGCTCTTCCTCGGTGACGTCGAGCAGCAGGATGTGGTTCAACCGCTGCTGGCGCTGCGCCAGCGTCCGGTCCACGAGCTCGGCCTGCGCCGCGGTCCGCGGAAATCCGTCGAGGATCGCGCCCTCCTTCGCTTCCGGCCGGTCCAGCTCTTCCTTGATCATGCCGAGGATGATGCTGTCGGGCACCAGCTTGCCGTCATCGTAAAACTTCTTCGCCTCGAGTCCCAGCGGAGTGCCGTCCTTCATGGCCGCGCGAATCAGGTCGCCGGTGGTGATCTTGGGCAGCCCGAGCCGCTCGGCGAGAACTCTTCCCTGCGTTCCCTTCCCCGAGCCCGGCGCCCCCAGCATGAGGATGTGCACTTAGCGGCGGAAACGCACCCGCGACGTGCCGCCGCTGGGGCCGCCACCCTTCATGAACCCGTCATACTGGCGCAGGAGCAGATGCTGCTGCACCTGCTGCACCGTATCCAGCGCCACGCCCACGACGATGAGCAGCGCGGTGCCGCCGAACCCGAACGGCATGTTGAGCGTGTTCGAAACGACGATCGGGAGCAGCGCGACGAACGTGAGGAAGATCGCGCCGGGGAGTGTGATGCGGCTGAGCACGTCGTCGATGTAGTCGGCGGTCGGCGCGCCCGGCTTCACGCCCGGAATGAACGCGCCCTGCTTCTTCAGGTTCTCCGCGAGGTCCACGGGATTGAAGATGATGGACGTGTAGAAGTACGCGAAGAACACGATCAGGATCGCGCTCGACACGACATACCACACCGACGTCGTGTTGAAGTACTCGGCGAAGCGCTTGAGCCAAGCCACGCCGCTGAACGTCGCCACGGTGCCCGGCACGATGATCAGCGACTGCGCAAAGATGATCGGCATCACGCCCGCAGAATTGATGCGGAGCGGGATGAATGTCTTCTGTCCTTCCCGTATGCGGCCGCGGCCCATCACTTTGCGCGGGATCTGCACCGGAATGCGTCGCGCCGCGACGGTGATCGCGACGGTCGCGCCGACGATGATCACCATCAGCACGAGCACGATGAGCAGCACCGGGAAGCTGAGCGTCCCGGTCTTCAGCGCCTCGAACGTCCGCAACGTCTCCGGCAGGATTCGCTCGATGATCGAGAAGAAGATCAGGAGGCTCATGCCGTTGCCGATGCCGCGCTCCGTGATCTGCTCACCCAGCCACATGACGAAGATGCCGCCCGTCGTGAGCGTGAGCACGGTCGTCATACGGAAGCCCCAGCCCGGATGCGCGACCGCGTTCGTCAGCTGCTCGGTGAAGATCGCGAAGCCGTAGGCCTGGAAGATGCACAGCACGACGGTGAGATAGCGCGTCCACTGCGTCAGCTTCTGCTTGCCCTCTTCGTCGCGCTGCATCTTCTCGATGATCGGGAACACCGGGCCCGCCAGCTGGAAGACGATGCTGGCGGAGATGTACGGCATGATGCCCAACGCGAACACCGTGGCGCGCGAGAAGCCGCCGCCGGCGAACAAGTCGTACAGCTGAAACAGGGTGCCCTGTCCCTGGTTCTGCAGGAAGTCGGCGAGGGCGTCGACGTTCACGCCCGGCGTCGCGATGTGCGCCCCGATCCGATAGATCACGAGGCAGAGCAAGGTGAACAGGAGCTTTTCTTTGAGCTCCGGAACCTTGAATAGATTCGGGACTGGCGAAGTCACGCGATCGTTCCGCCCGCTTGCTCGATTTTCTGCTTCGCACTCGCCGACACCGCCACGCCCTTCACCACGAACTTGCGGCCCGCCACCTCACCGGTGCCCAGCAGCTTGATCGGATGATCGGGGCGGCGTACGAGTCCGGCGCCGAACAGCGTCTCCGGCGTCACCTCGACGCCCTCGGCGAGCAGCACGAGGTGCCGCACGTTGACGACCTGGGCCGGCTGCTTGAACGGATTCGTGAAGCCGCGCTTCGGAATGCGTCGGATGAGGGGCATCTGGCCCCCCTCGAACCCGGGCCGGACGTGACCGCCCTGGCGCGCGGTCTGACCCTTGCCGCCGCGCCCGGCGGTCTTGCCGATGCCGGATCCGGGGCCGCGGCCTTTGCGGATCCGGGCGCGATGCGAGCCGACGGGCGCGCGGAGATCGTGCAGCGCCAGCCGCTGGTACGTCGCCTCAGCCGGAGCCTTGGCCCGACGCTTCCGTGTGGTCTTTGCTTTCGCCTTAGGCATTTTGCTTCTTTCCCTTTCCCCGCGGCGTGGCCGTGGGGTCGGTCTCGGACGTCACAATCACGAGATGACGCACCCGATGGAGCATGCCGCGCAGTGCCGGATGATCGGCATGCACGACTTCGTCCTGATGATGCTTGAGGCCCAGCGCCTCGAGCGTCCGCTTCAAGCGATACGCATGACCGCTGCCGGAGCGCACCTGCTTGATGCGCAGCTGTCCTTTGCCGGACGCCGGGAGCGGGAGCACGCGGTCCCGCCCGGGTTTCCGCTTCCGGTATTTGCGGGTCGGGGGCAGTCTACCCATGGCTCGGCCCCGCCGTCGTGGAGGTCACGACTGACTCCTGGCGCGCGCGATACGGAATCGCCTCGGGCTCCACGCCACGCTCGCGTGCGACGCGCCGAGCGGTGGTGAGCCGCTTCAGTCCGTCCATCGTCGCCCGCACCATGTTGTGCGGGTTGGTCGAGCCCAGGCTCTTCGTGAGAATGTCGCGAATGCCGGCGCACTCGAGCACCGCGCGCACCGGGCCGCCCGCGATCACGCCGGTTCCCGACGCGGCGGGCTTGAGCAGCACCCGCCCCGCGCCGTGATTGCCGATGATCTCATGCGGGATCGTGCCGCCCGTGAGCGGAATCTCGTTCATGCGGCGGCGCGCCGCTTCGACCGCCTTGCGCACCGCTTCGCTGACCTCGTTCGCCTTGCCGGTCGCGATCCCGACCTGGCCTTTCCCGTCGCCCACCGCCACCAATGCATTGAAGGAGAAGCGGCGACCACCCTTCACGACCTTCGCGACGCGATTGATCGCGACGACGTTCTCGACCATGCCGTCGCCCTCGCGACCGCCGCCATGGCGGTCACCACCGTCACGGCGCTCACCACCGCGACCGCCCCGGCCACCGCCGCGCCCACCGCGGCCACCGCCTCCCCCGCCCCCGCCCCCGCCCTGGCCGCGCGGGCCACGTGGTGGTCGAGGCGCCTCGGAGCTGGGCGATGCCGCCGCCGGAGCTTCGGCTGCCGGAACGTCGGCCGCCGGTACGTTCGTCGAGGCTGCTGTGCCTTCTTTTTGCTCTTCCATTAGAACTCCAATCCTCCCTTACGTGCCCCGTCCGCGACTGCCTTGACGCGGCCGTGGTACTGGTAGCCACCGCGATCGAAGACGACCTTCGCGATGCCTTTTTCCTTGGCCTTGGCCGCGATGAGCTTCCCGACGGCGAAGCTGCGGGCGACCTTGCCCTTGCCCTCGACCTGCACGCCTTCGGAGCTGTCCGCGACGCCGGCGAGCGTGATGCCTTTCTGGTCGTCGATCAGCTGCGCATAGATGTGCTTCGACGAGCGAAACACGACGAGGCGCGGGCGCTCGGGCGTGCCCTCGACTTTCTTGCGCACGCGGAGGTGCCGCCGGTAGCGGTTGTCCGCTGCGCCCTTGATCTTCCGAATCGATCGCATGGCTTATTTCGCCGCCTGGGCAGTCTTGCCCGCCTTGCGGCGAACCTGCTCGCCGGCGTAGCGGATGCCTTTGCCCTTGTAGGGCTCGGGAGGCCGCACGTTGCGAATCTCTGCAGCCACCTGGCCCACCAGTTCCTTGTCGACGCCCTCGATTTTCACCTGGACGTTGTTGGTCACCGTGATCTTGATCCCCTTCGGCGCATGGTAGGGCACGGGATGCGAATAGCCGACGACGAGCTGGATGCCGAACGGCTTCGGCTCCGCCTTGTAGCCGACGCCCTGGATCTCGAGCGACTTGGCGAAGCCGGTCGTCACGCCTTCCACCATGTTGGCGACGAGCGTGCGCGTGAGTCCGTGGAGCGCCTTATGGCGCGCCTCGTCGGAGGGACGCGTCACGACGACGGTCCCGTCCTCGAGCGCCAACGCCATGTCCTCGTGCAGCGTCCGGCTGATTTCGCCCTTCGGTCCTTTGACCGTCACCTGGTGCCCGTCGATCTGCGCGGTCACGCCTTTCGGCAGCGACACGGGCTTCCTCCCGATTCGTGACATATCTCGCTTCCCGCTTCCCGCTTCCCGGTTTGTTTACCAGACCACCGCGAGCACTTCGCCGCCCACCCGGGCGGTGCGCGCTTCGCGGTCGGTCATGAGTCCCTGCGGCGTGCTGAGGATCGCCATGCCGAGGCCGTTCTTGACGCGCGGGATCTCGCGCGCCTTGACGTAGCGCCGCAGGCCCGGCGACGAGACGCGCTGCAGCTCGCGGATGACGGGCGCGTCGTTGTGGTACTTCAAGTACAGCCGCAGCAACCCGTGCTGCCCGTCGTCCAGGACCTTGAAGTCCTGGACGTAGTGGTTGTCGCGGAGAATCGTCGCGATGGCGACCTTCAGCTTCGACACCGGCATATCGACCCGGCGGTGCCCCGCCATACAGGCGTTGCGCACCCGGGTGAGCATATCGGCAACGGGATCAATCACGCTCATTCGTGTCCCCTCTTACCAGCTGGCTTTGCGCACGCCGGGAATCTCCCCGCGCAACGCCAGCTCACGGAAGCAGATGCGGCACAGCTTGAACTTGCGCAGCGTGCCGCGGCTGCGGCCGCAACGCTGGCAGCGGTAGTAGCCCCGCACCTTGAACTTCGGCCCCTTCTTGACTCGCTCAATCCACGCCTTCTTCGCCATGTGATCTCCTAGGCCGCTGCGCCCGCGGCTTCCGCCCGGAACGGCATGCCCAGCTCTCGCAACAGGGCCAGCGCGGTGTCGTCGCGCCCGGCGCTCGTCACGAACGTGATGTCCATCCCGTGAATGCGCTCGACTTTGTCGTAGTCGATCTCCGGGAAAATCATCTGCTCCTTGATGCCCAGCGTGTAATTGCCCCGCCCGTCGAAGCTCTTGGTCGGGAGCCCGCGGAAGTCGCGCATGCGCGGCACCGCGACCGAGATGAAGCGGTCGAGGAACTCGTACATGCGGCCGCCTCGCAGCGTCACGGCGCAGCCGATGGCCTGCCCTTCCCGGAGGTTGAAATTCGCGATCGCCTTCTTGGCGCGCGTCACCACCGGATGCTGGCCGCTGATCGCCGCCAGCTCCGCCACCGCCGCCTCGAGCCCCTTCGGGTTCTTCGAGGCGTCGCCCATACCGACGTTGAGCACGATCTTCTTGAGCCGCGGAATCTGGTGCGGGTTCTGGAAGGCAAACTGCTGCTGCAGCTTGCCGCGCACCTGCTGCTCGTAGAAGTCCTTCAGCCGAGCCGGCGGCGCCGGCTCGACGGGCTCATTGGACTCCGGGGCCTTTTCCGCCGCCTCGGCCTGCTGCTTGCCCTTCTTCTCCTGCTTGGGCTGCTTCGGCTGCTGCTGCGGTTTGGGCTTCTTTTCTTGCTTCTCTTTTTCGTCGGCCATGCCTACCTCACCCGCGGAATCGGTTGACCCGATTTCACCGCGATCCGTTCGAGCTTCCCTTCCTTGTCCACGCGCCGGCGCACCCGCGTCGGCTCACCCGATTTCGGGTCGAGGAGCATCACCTTCGAGGCCGCGATCGCCGCGGGGAATTCGATGATGCCGCTCTCGCCCTGCGGCGTCGTCGCGCGCTTGTGGCGCTTCACGAGGTTCACGCCCTCCACCACCACCCGGAACGTCTTGGGGTGGACGTGGAGCACGCGTCCTTCCTTCCCCTTGTCGTCGCCGCTGATGACGCGCACCGTATCGCCTTTGGCGACGTGCAGCTTGTGTCGCACCGGCGCCTGGAAGCGCTCCCGCCGCGCCTTCTTGTAAACGAGCGGTTTCATCTAGATCACCTCCGGCGCCAGCGACACGATCTTCATGAACTTCTTCTCGCGCAGCTCGCGGCCGACGGGGCCGAAGATGCGCGTCGCGCGCGGCTCGCCTTCGTCGTTGATCAGCACCGCGGCGTTCTCGTCGAAGCGGATGTAGGAGCCGTCCTTGCGCTTCGTCTCTTTCGCGGTCCGCACGATCACCGCCTTCACGACCTCGCCCTTCTTCACCTGGCCGGTCGGGATCGCGTCCTTGATCGTGACCACGACGACGTCGCCCAGCCCCGCATAGCGGCGCTTCGACCCGCCGAGCACGCGGATCACCAGGGCGCGGCGCGCCCCGGAGTTGTCCGCGATCTTGATTTGCGACTCTTGCTGCACCATGGCTATTTCGCCTTTTCAATGATCTCGACGACCCGCCAACGTTTCCGTTTCGACAAGGGCCGCGTTTCCACGATGCGGACGGTGTCGCCCAGTTTGGCGCCGTGCGCGTTGTGCGCGGCGACCGTCTTGGTGCGATTGACCTGCTTGCCGTAGAAGCCGTGCGCGAAGCGGCGCTGCATCGAGACCGTCACGGTCTTCTGCATCTTGTCGCTGACCACGACGCCCGTCCGGACCTTGCGGCGCCCGCGTTGTGCTTGCTCTTCTGCCGACGTCATGCCGACGCCCTTTCCTTCAGAATGGTCTTGATGCGCGCGATGTCGCGCCGGAGCGTCCGCAGCTGCAGCGGATTGGTCAGCGCCTCGGTCGCCCGCCGGAACTCCAGGCGGAACTGCTCTTCCGTCAGCACCGCCAGCTTCTGCGTCAGCTCGTCGGTCTTGAGCTCACGCAGGCCCTCGGGCCGGTTCTCCCGCTTTGTCGCCATCTTACCGCTCCTCCCGCTTCACGAACTTCGAGCGGATCGGCAGCTTGGCCGACGCCAGCGCCAAGGCCGCGCGCGCCGACGCCTCCTCGATGCCCTCGAGCTCGAACATGATCCGGCCCGGCTTCACGACCGCCACCCAGCCCTCCGGATTCCCCTTGCCCTTCCCCATCCGGGTCTCGGCGGGCTTCTTCGTGATCGGCTTGTCGGGAAACAGCCGGATCCACACCTTCCCGCCGCGCTTCATCTCGCGCGTAAGCGCGACGCGCGCGGCCTCGATCTGCCGGTTGGAGATCCAGCCCGGCTCGAGCGACATCAGCCCGTAGTGGCCGAACGCGACGGTGTTCCCGCGCGTCGCCATCCCGTTGGTGCGGCCCTTGAACCGCTTGCGAAACTTGACCCGCTTCGGTGCCAGCATGAGTTAGACGCCTGTCGAATAAGTGCGGCCGTGGAGGTCCTCGGTCCGCTCGCCTTTGAAGATCCAAACCTTCACGCCGATGGTGCCGAACGTCGTCTTGGCCGTGGAGGTCGCGTAATCGATGTCCGCGCGCAGCGTGTGCAGCGGTACGCGGCCCTCATGGTAGCCTTCGGTGCGTGCGATTTCCGCGCCGCCCAGCCGGCCCGCCGTCTTGATCTTGATTCCCTGTGCGCCCATCCGCATCGCGCTCTGCACCGCGCGCTTCATGGCGCGGCGGAACGAGATACGCTGCGCCAGCTGACTCGCGATGTTGTCCGCGACCAACTGCGCGTCGAGCTCCGGACGCTTGATCTCTTCGACGTTAATGCCGACTTCCTTGCCCGTCAGGTGCGCGAGCTCATCGCGCAGCTTGTCGACCTCGGCGCCCTTCTTTCCGATGACG
>DATJKA010000048.1:0-3674 GCA_035491815.1 Gemmatimonadales bacterium
ACCAGGCCCTGCGCGCCGAGAACTACAAGTCCGTGCTCGCGTATTCCACGGTGGCGTCGCTCGGTATCCTCGTGATGCTGGTAGGACTCGACGGGCCGATGGCGAGCGTCGCGACGGTCGGCTTTCTGCTCGCGCATGCGCTCTACAAGGCGACGCTGTTTTTCTGCGCGGGCACCGTCCTCCACGCCACCGGCCTGAGCAAGCTGCGCCTCATGGGCGGTCTCGGACGCTTCCTTCCGGTGACCGCCCTCGCGTCGTTGCTCGCCAGTCTATCGATGGCCGGGCTGCCCCCGTTCCTCGGGTTCATCTCGAAGGAGTTCCTGTTCGAGGCACAGATTCAGAGCTCCTGGAACGCGATCCCTGTTGCGATCGCGGTGCTCGTGAATGCCGTGCTCGTGGGCGTCGCGGGCGTGGTCACGCTGCGCCCGTTCTTCATGGGGCGTGACCGCGTCCGCGAGGTCAAACATCGCGAGGTGCTCGGGCTGCTCGTAGGGCCAATGACGCTGGCGCTTCTCGGGCTACTCATCAGTCTCCAGCCGGACTGGATTAGCCGGGCGGTACTGCGGCCCGCGGTCGCGAGCATCTACGGCCAACCGGTGGACGTGACGGTCGCGCTGTGGCACGGCGTGTCGCCGCTCATCCTCCTCAGCGCCGCAGTGGTCGGCGTCGGCGCGTTGATCTTTGTCTACTGGCGGCCGATCCATCGACGTCTTCGCACGGAGTCGCCTTTGGATCACTACGAAGCGGAGCACGCGTACGACGCGTTGCTGCGCGGCATTGAAGCGGCCGCGAGGCGCACTGCCGGGTACGTGCGGCGCAACGACCTGCGGGGGCAACAATGGATCATCATGGCGAGCGCCGGGGCATTCGTGCTCTGGGGGCTGCTCGCGGCCGGCGTCATTCCGCGCGCGGGGTTCGGACTGAGCGGTGTGCGCTTCGGGCCAGCGGTGGTGTCAATCGTTGGACTCGCAGGCGGCGTCGCCGCGGCCAGAGCGCGATCCCTTCTAGCGGCGATGGTCGCGACGGGTCTGGCCGGGCTCGTCGTTGCGCTCACGTTCATGATGAATGGCGCGCCCGACCTCGCGCTCACGCAATTCGCGGTGGAGTCGTTGGTCGTGGTGCTGCTCACGGCAGCGCTGCTCACCTTGCCGATCGCCGCACCACCGACGCGGGCGCCGCGCGCGCGGAGGCTGGATGCGATGCTGGCGACCGGCCTATCCGTGGTGATCTTCGTGGCGCTGATCGACGTCAGTGCCGCACCGCAGCGGACGGAGATCTCCGCGTTCTTCGGAGCGCGCAGTTACGTCGAGGCCTTTGGCCGGAACGTCGTCAACGTCATTCTCGTGGACTTCCGTGGCTTCGATACCCTGGGCGAGACAACGGTGATCGCGCTGTCGGCTGTCATCGCGTGGTCGCTGCTCGGGCCGCGGATGCCGCGGGAGGCGCGCTTCCTTGCCGACTCGAGAACCGGACCGTTCATCCTCGTGATGGCCACCCCGTTGTTCTACTGGCTGCTCCTCGCGCTCTCCCTGGTCGTGCTGCTACGCGGGCACAACGAGATCGGCGGTGGGTTCGTCGGCGGTCTGACGGCGGCTCTCGCATTCGCGATCGTCGCCCTCGCCCACGGTGTGGGGATTGCGCGAGAGAAGCTTCGATTGCACCCGCTGATGCTGGCCGGCGGCGGGCTCCTGATCGCGACGGCGAGCGGCGTGCCGGGGCTGGTCGTGTACGGTGATTTCCTGCGACACGTCTGGTTCGAGGCCGACGTGCTGGGCGTGCACATCAAGCAGGGGACGACCCTGCTGTTCGATCTGGGCGTCTATCTGGCGGTGCTGGGGACCGTGCTCGCCTTCCTGTTCGGCCTAACGCGCGAGGCGGAGCGATGAGCGTCGTCTACGCGTTCGTCGCCGCGGGACTGTTCGGCTGCGGAGTCTACATGGTGCTCTCGCGGCATATCGTGCGCGTAATTCTGGGGCTGTCGCTGTTGACGACGGCCGTCAACCTCGTGCTGTTCCTGGCAGGGCGGATCCGCTCGGCCCAACCCCCGCTCATCCGCGAAGGCAGCGAGCGGCTGGGTGAGTCGGTAGATCCGGTCCCGCAGGCCCTCATCCTCACCGCGATCGTGATCGGTTTCGCGCTCACTGTGATCCTCGCCGCGCTCGCGCTGCGCGCGTACCGCGCGCACGGGACGCTCCGGAGTGACGAAATCAACGCCGCGCAGACGTTAGGCGACCCCTTCGCCCCCGGGGAGGCCGATGACCGCTGACGCGCTGGCTGACGGCCTCGCGGTCGGTCCGGTCGTGATCCCGCTCGCCGCGGCCGCGATCACGATGCTCCTCCGCCGGCTCCCGCGGCTGCAGCGTACCGTCATGGAGGCTGGCGTGGCGCTGATGCTGGCGGCGGCCACGCTCCTCGTGACGCGAGTCGCTCGCGGCGAGACGGTTGTCGTGAAGTTCGGTGGATGGGGCGCGCCGTTCGGCATCACGTTCGTCGCTGACACGTTAGGCGCGGCGCTGTGCACAACGGCGGGTATCGTGGCGCTCGCGGTCGCGATCTTCGCGCGCGCGGACATCCGCGACCGGAGACGTCGTGCGGGCTTCGACCCGCTCTTCCTGGGCATGTGCGCGGCGGTCAACGGCGCTTTCCTCACCGGCGACGTGTTCAACCTGTACGTGTGGTTCGAGCTGATGCTCGTTACGGCGATTGGATTGGTGACCCTCGATCGGCGGCGCGCCCAGATCGACGGCGCGTTCCGCTACGCGGCGCTGACCACGATGGGCGCGACGTTCATGCTCGTCGGCATCGGCATCCTGTACGGGGAAGCGGGCACGCTGGACATGACCCATCTGTCCCAAACGCTCGCGGGGCGCGCGCCCTCGGTGGGGGTCATCACGGCCGGCTATCTGCTGCTGTCCGGGCTGGTGCTGAAGGCGGGGATGTTCCCGCTTTTCTTCTGGTTACCGGCGTCGTACCACACGGCGCCGATCAGCGTGTCGGCGGCGCTCGCCGGGCTGCTGACGAAGGCGGCGTTCTGCGCATGCCTCCGCATCCTGGTCGTCGTGTTCGGCGTGGGCACGGCCACCGCCTCCGTGCCGGGTATGCCGGCGCTCCTCGCCCTGCTCGCGGCGGCGACCATGCTCGTCAGTGTGCTGGCCGCCATCGCGCAGGTAGACCTGCGGCGCCTGTTGGCGTTCCACGTCGTCGGCCAGGTGGCCTCCTTGATGATGGGTCTCGCGCTCGCGTCACAGGCCGGTGCCGCCGCAGCCATCTTCTACACCATGCACACGATGCTCGTCCAGGCAGGTCTCTTTCTCGGCGCGGGCGCGATCGCTCGCACTAGCGGTGGGTACGATATACGCGCACTCGGTGGTCTGATTCGCGAGCATCCGGTCCTGTCCGCGTTATTCGCGATGCTCGCGCTCTCCATCTCGGGCATCCCACCGCTGTCTGGCTTCTGGGCGAAGGCGCTGGTGATCGACGCGGGGTTTCGCAGCGTGTCGCCGTGGTCTGGTTGGTTGGTTGCGGTTGCGCTCACGACGGGGTTTCTGACGCTGTACTCGATGAGCACGCTGTGGATGCGCGCGTTCCAGCAGCCATCAGCCCGCGCGGCGAGAATCCGGCGTCGCGTGCCGCCGGCGATGATGGTTGCCGTCGGCCTTCTCGCGGGGTGCACG
>DATJKA010000049.1:0-2773 GCA_035491815.1 Gemmatimonadales bacterium
CCCGGCGACCGGGAGATCGTCATCAAGGCGATCGGCTACGCGAAGCTCATCGAATCGCAACGATTCGCGAACGGTGAGCAACTGAAGCGCGACTTCACGATGATGCGACTGCCGCACACGCTCACGCAGATGGTGATCCTCGGCCACTCGGCGCGAGTCCCGCATGGCATGGAAGACGTCTACCGTCGCGGCTTGCGGGGCTGGGGACGCTTCATCACCCGCGAGCAGATCGACTCGATCGATCCAGTGGATCTGAAGATGATGCTGGGGATGCTTCCGGGCGTGTACGAGAACGATCGCGGTGTCACGTTCCCGATGTGCGGCAGCCCGCACATCTGGGTCGACGGTCAGGACATGACCAAATTCGAGGGGCCCTACGCGCAAGCGGAGTTTCTCAGCTATATGGTTCCGTCCGAGGTCCAAGCCGTCGAGGTATATACGCGGTCGATAACCGTGCCGGCCGAGTTCCTCGGCGGCAACCCGTGCGGCGTGATCGCCATTTGGCTGAAGCGAGGCCCCTGATGCAGCACGAACAAACCAAGTAACGCGTTTGTCGCGCCACAGCCGCTCCCCACCGCGAGGGCGGCGCAGCCGCCCGATGCTCCCCACCGCGCGCCGCCGAGCGGCGCGCTCCCCACCGATCGAAAGGGCCGCGCAACGCGCGGCCCTTTCGATCTCCCCACCACTATTTCTCGCGGTACGTCGCGTCCCCCCGATAATAGTCCCCCAGCAAATGCTCCGCGAAGTACTCGAACATCAGTCGGTTCGTGTACGGCACGTCGTCCCCATAGCCATGCGGCTTGCCCGGCAGCAGCATGAAATCGAACCGCTTGTTCGCCTTGATCAGCGCGTTCACCAGCCGGATCGTGTTCGCCGGGTGCACGTTGTTGTCCATGTCACCCGTCTCGAGCAGCAGATTGCCCTTGAGGTTCGGCGCCAGATCGACCGTCGTCGGCACGTGGATCTGGAACGTGTCCGTGGTGTCGTCGACGCCAATCGATCCGTCGACGAGCGCCGAGAGCGCCGACGCGGCGGCGTTGCCGTTCCCGTTCCCATCGGCGCTCGCCGGACCGCCGGCCGCGCTCCCCGCCTGCCGCACGCCGGTTCGCCCATTGCTCTTGGCGATCACCTTGAGCCCGTGGTACTGCTCGCTCCAGTTCTGATTGTAGATATTGTTATCGTGGTTTCCTGATTCGCTCACGCCCACCTTGAAGAAATCGTTGTACGGCGGCAGCATCATCGCCGCCGCGGTCAGGAAGCCTCCGCCCGAGTGGCCGTAGATGCCGACCTTGTCGGTGTCGATCCACTTGTGCGCGGCCGCGAGCTGCTCGATGCCCGCTTTCTTGTCGGCCAGCGCGTAATCGCGAAGGTTGTAGTAGCTGTAGGCCTGATATTCGTTCGAGCGTTGCGGGCTGCCGCCGCGGTTGCCGATCTGGATCACGATGAATCCGAGCTGCGCGAGCTGCTGCGGCACGGCCGACGGAGAGAACGTGAAGTTCACCGACTCGGTCTGCGGCCCCGGATAGACGTTCGCGATGATCGCGTACTTCTTCGTGGAATCGAAGTCGAACGGCTTCCACATGTTGCCGTAGATGTCGGTGACTCCGTCCGCGGCCTTGGTGTGGAACGTCTCCGGCGGCTTCCAGCCCAGCTCCGTGAGTCGCGACACGTCCATCGTCTCGAGATCCATCACCGGCTTGCCCGTTACGTCGCGCAGCACGGCCTTGGGCACGAGGTCGATGCGCGAGGCGTTGTCCACGATCCATCGCCGGTTGGACGAGAGCCGCGAATCGTGCGTCGCGTTCCCGGCGTCGAGCAGCGCGAGCCCCGTGCCGTCGAGATTCACGCGATACGTGTGCGAGTAGTACGGATTCTCCCTCGGCTCCCGGCCCACCGCGGCGAAGTACAGCACGCCTCTTACGGAATCCACATCGACGATGCGTTCGGCGCGCCACGCGCCGCTCGTCAGCGCGCGCTTGAGATGCCCGGCGTTGTCGTACAGGTAGTAATGTCCCCAGCCGGATCGCTCCGACCACCAGATCATGTCGCCGCCCGTCTTCACGTAGCGCACGTTCTGCCGTTCGCTCGAGCTGTTCTCCACGTCCTCCCGGAGCAGCTCCGTCGTCTGCTGCGACGGCAACGCAACGTCGATGAGCTCCAGGTGCCGCTGCGTGCGGTCCCGACGCACCATCCGCAGATGCTCGGCATTGCCGTTCCAGTGCACGTCGAACAGGCGCTGGTCCTTCCACCTTCGGACGTTCACCGGCAGAAGCTTGGTCTCGCCGGCGTGCCAGACCCACAACTCTTCCTGGCCGACGTTCTGCTCGCCCGGCATCGCGTACGAGTACGTCATCAGCTCGGGACGCGGGTTGGCGAGATTGTTCACGAGGAACAGCTCACCCACCTTGCGCATGTCCATGCGCGTCACGGCGAATGCCTTGGAGTCCTGCGACCACACGACGTTGGCGCGAACGCGCGGGTCGCGATTGATCGCGGTTCGTCCGCCACGGCCGCCGCCCTGCTGCTGCGTGCTGTCGTCCTGTTGCTGCTGCTGCCGCTGGAGCTCCTGCTGTTGCCGCTCCTGGACGGTGTCGCGCGCACCGAAGCTGTAGTTCTTCACGCCGTCGTGCGTGAGCTGCACGGTGTCCTTCGTCGCCACCTTCACCACGAACAGATTGTGCTCGCGGGCGAAGGCGAACATCGAGCTGTCCGGCGAGTAATTGCGGAATTCGTTGTCGCGTCCACCGCCGAACTGGCCTCCGCCGCCACCCGC
>DATJKA010000050.1:0-43896 GCA_035491815.1 Gemmatimonadales bacterium
GAAGCTCGCGCCGCCGCGGACCGTCTGGATCATGGTGCCGGCGGCGGCGGTCGACGGTGTGCTCGACGAGCTCACGCCACTGCTGGCGAAGGGCGACGTCGCGATCGACGGCGGCAATTCGTTCTACGGCTACGCCGCGCGTCGGGCCCAGGTCCTCGAGAAGAAGGGCATTCAGTTCCTCGACGTCGGCACGTCGGGCGGCGTCCACGGGCTCGAGCGCGGCTACTGCCTGATGATCGGCGGGCCGGCGCCCGTGGTGAAGCGCCTCGATCCGCTGTTCAAGGCCCTCGCGCCCGCTGACGGATATCTCCACTGCGGCCCCGCCGGTGCCGGACATTTCGTCAAGATGGTGCACAACGGGATCGAGTACGGCATGATGGCCGCCTACGCCGAGGGCTTCAACGTCCTGCGGCACTCGAAGTATTCCTTGAATCTCGGCGCCATCGCCGAGGTGTGGCGCCACGGCAGCGTGGTTTCGTCCTGGCTGCTCGACCTCACGGCGCGCGCGCTCGCGCGCCAGGCCGATCTCTCCGGCTTCTCGGGTCACGTCGCCGATTCCGGCGAAGGCCGCTGGACGATCCAGACCGCGATCGAGGCCGGCGTCCCGGTGCCGGTCCTTTCGGCCGCGCTGTACGAGCGCTTCACGTCGCGTGGGGAAGGGGACTTCGCCGCGAAGCTGCTGTCGGCGCTCCGCTTCGAGTTCGGTGGTCACGAAGAAAAAGCCTGAGGTGTGCGTGATGGGCGTCGCGGGCGTGGGCAAGACACTCGTCGGGTCCCAGCTCGCTGCCGCACTCGGCGTGCCGTTTCTCGAAGGCGACCAGGTGCACCCCGCTGCCAACGTCCAGAAGATGGCACACGGCATTCCGCTGACCGATGCCGACCGCCTGCCGTGGCTCGAGACGATTGCCGCGCGCGTCGCGGAGGCGAAGCGAGCCGGCACGGGGATCGTGGTCGCCTGCTCGGCGCTGAAACGCAGCTATCGCGACATTCTGCGCTCGGCCGATCCGGACCTCCGGTTTGTTCATCTCGTCGGCGAGCGCGCGTTGATCGCGCAGCGCCTGACGACGCGTGCCGGGCACTTCATGCCCGCGTCGCTCCTCGACAGCCAGCTCGCGACGCTCGAGCACCCCGGGCCGGACGAGCGGGCAATCGTGCTGGATAGCCGCGAGCCGCCGGATGCCATCGTCCGCGACCTGCTCGAGCGCTTGCGATGAGTCACGACACACGGCTGTTGCTGTACGCGACGATCGCCGTGATCGCGCTGATCGTCCTGATCGCGCGCTTCAAGCTCCATCCGTTCGTGGTCCTCATTACCGTCTCGCTCGCGCTCGGCATCGCGGCCGGGATGCCGCTCGAAACGGTCGCCCGCGCGTTTCAGGACGGCGTCGGCAGCGTGCTCGGCTTTATCGCGATCGTCGTCGCGCTCGGCACCATGCTCGGCAAAATGATGGCGGAGTCGGGCGGCGCGACGCGCATCGCTACCACGCTGATCGATCTGTTCGGCGAGCCGCGCGTGCACTGGGCGATCATGATCGTCGCGTTCATCGTGGGCATTCCGGTGTTCTTTCAGGTGGGCTTCATGCTGCTCATTCCGCTGGTGTTCACGATCGCGCGGAAGACCGGCATGTCGCTCCTCAAGATCGGCATTCCGTTGGTCGCGGGGCTGTCGGTGGTGCACGGCATGCTGCCCCCCCATCCCGCGGCGATGCTGGCGGTCGGCGCCTATCAGGCGGACGTCGGCCGGACGATTCTGTACGGGCTCATCGTCGGCCTGCCGACCGCAGCGCTCGCCGGCCCGATCTTCGCGACGTGGATCGCGCCGCGCATTGCGTTGCCGGCTGAGAACCCCATGGCCGAGCAGCTCGCGGGCGAGGTGCCGCGCGAGCTGCCGAGTTTTGGGCTCTCGCTGTTCACCGTGCTGTTGCCTGTGGTGTTGATGGTTATTGCGAGTGTGGGCGCAATCCTGGCTCCCGACTCCAAGCTCCTGCCGTTCATCGGCAACCCGATCGTCGCGCTGCTCATCGCGCTGTTGTTCTCCTTCTGGTCGCTCGGCTACAAGCAGCACTTCACGCGCGATCAGATCCTCAAGTTCGCGGGCGACTGCCTCGCGCCGACCGCCACGATTCTGCTCGTGATCGGCGCCGGGGGCGGTTTCAATCGTGTGCTGCTCGACAGCGGCGTGGGGAAGGCGATCGCGAATCTCGCGCTTGGCTCGCACGCGTCACCGCTGCTGCTTGCCTGGGGTGTGGCGGCGCTCATCCGCATCGCGACCGGCTCGGCGACGGTCGCGATGACGACGAGCGCGGGTATCGTCGCGCCCATTGCCGCCGTCACGCCCGGCTCGCATGCCGAGCTGCTCGTGCTCGCGACCGGCGCGGGTGCGCTGATTCTGTCGCACGTCAACGATTCCGGTTTCTGGCTCATCAAGGAGTTCTTCAACATGACCGTTCCGCAAACGCTGAAGACGTGGACCGTGGCCGAGACGATCATCGGGATCGCGGGATTGGGCTTCACGCTGCTGCTCAGCCTGCTGGTGGGGTGCGCGCGGCCCCAGCCGAGCGCGACCGGATTGACGGCGCAAGGCTGGATCGACGTGACGGCGACGCTTGATCCCGCGCGCACACCGGTCTATCTGGGCGACGCGCCGATGAAGTTCGATTTCCTCCACGACATGCGCAAAGGCGACAAGTTCACGCTGTCGGTGTACTCGCTCGGTGCGCACAGCGGGACCCACATCGACGCGCCGATGCACTTCATCGCGACCGGCGCGTCGATCGATCAAGTGCCGCTGCAGCCGTTGATCGGTGCGGCGCGCGTGATCGACATCCCGGACAGCGTGCAGGCGATCGACGCGGCGGAGCTCAACAAGCACGACTGGAAGGGCGCGCCGCGGATCCTGTTCCGCACCCGGAGCACGCTGCGCGGCTGGATGGACTCAGCGTTTCACAAAGACTTCGCATACATCGCACCCGATGCGGCGCAGCTCATGGCGGATGCCGGCGTGACGTTGGTCGGTGTCGATTACATCTCGGCCGAGCAGTTCGGCGCGAGCGCGCCGCGGACGCACCAGATCCTGCTGGGGAAGGGAATCCCGATCGTCGAGGGGCTGGACCTGCGGTCGATTCCCGCCGGCGGCGGCGATTACGACCTGATCGTGTTGCCGATCAAGGTGCGCGGGCACGAAGGCGCGCCCGCGCGGGCGATCATGCGGCGCCGCTAGCCGCCCTCACTTGCGCTTTTGGAGATTGCGCTCGGCGAAGAGCTTGCGGCCGGTCTCGGCGTCGAGCAGCTCGTACATGCCGAGGATGCCGACGACGTCGCGATTGGGTTTGCGGATGGGGGCCTTGCCGGCGCGCACCCAGGTGATGCCGGTCTTCGACTGCTGGCGCTCGAGGATGTCCAGCTTCGGCTGGCCGCTCTTGTAGACCTCCTCGTCGTCCTGGCGATACTTCGCGGCCTGATGGGTCCAGGGCAGCCGGCGGTCGAAGTCGTCCAGGCCTACGAGGTCGGCCGGATTCGAGAACCCGGCGTCGCGCGCGAACAGCTGGTTGACGCCGCCGAACTTGAATTGGGTACCAACCTTCCAGAAGACGCGCACGTGCTGGTCGGACTCCGCGGACGCCTGCAGATATTCCTGTAGCTCCGCCTGCAGCTTGTCGGCGCCGGCCGTGGCCCACCCCGAGGCGCGCTCCTTCATGGCGGGATGCAGGTGCGGCCAGGACGCTTCCATCACGGTCTTGTAGGCTGCGAGCACTCCGCGCAGGACATCGGCGTCGTCCATGAGCCCTCTCCGTTAATGAGCGGCCTTCACTGTGCCTTCGACGGCCATGAAGCGCCGGCCCGAGGAATCAGCAATCTCGTACTCGATCAGCGTTCCCGAAGCATACCCCTGACGGATGACGCCGACGCCGCGTGGAGTCAATACTCGCTCACCGGCGCGAAAGCGAAAGGTGGTGGTGCCGGGGTCTTCGAGCGTCGTCGCGCCGTTGATCCAGCGAATCTTGAACGGACCGATGCCCGAAACCTGGACGATCGCGTCCTCCGGCGTCGCCCCGAACATCGTCGTGCCGGCCGGCGCGAACGCATAGCCGCCGGCCGGCAGCCGCCGCAGCGCGACGCTGTCGTACTGCGGTCCCATGCCGAACCAGAACGTCCCCTGTAGCACCGTGATGTTCTCGTCGACCGGATGTGAATGCGGCGGGATGATCGTTCCCGGCGGCTCGTGAATCCGCATCACGAACGGGCCGGCCGAGTCGGGATCGCCGAGCAGGATCTGGACGTCGCCGGGAAAGTCGGTGAGCGGGATGACGCGCGGATCGCGGGCAGCCAACCCAGAGTCGGCGCGACTGACGCCGCTCGAGAGTGCGGTGGCGCCGCGCTCCACGGGCTTGTGGCAGCCGGTCACCGTGACGAGCGCGATGATGAAGGAACGCCGGCTCGGCATGGAGCAATGTTAACGCTTAGCGAAGCAGGATCACCAGATCGCGGCCCTCGCGCCGCAGCGTGGCGTGCCGTAGGGCCAGGTGCGCGCCGGGCAGATCGAGGACCAACGGAGTCGTGCCGGCGGCCAGCGCTCGCGCCACTTCATCGTCCGACAGCTCTCGCGGCAGTCGGAACGTGAGTCTCTTGCTCCCGGCATCCTGTAACAGCGGCGACGCCTGGCTCTGCGTCACCTCGGAGCTGTCCGGGAAGTGCAGCAGGATCGGCACCAGCGCGAAGATGGTGCGCACGCTGTCGACGGCGGTGATGCCGAACGGCGTGAAGCTGAGTGCGACGCGCGGGACGGCGAGGCCGGAATAGTCGATCACGACCCCGGTGCCGGGTCCGTGCGTGATTGCATCCACCATCGAATCAGCGCGCACATGGCCTCGCTCGGCCAGCGCCGTCTTGGTGCTGAGGAGGGAATCGTAGCCCGGCTCGCGCCGCGCTTCGTCCAATGCGGCCGCCAGCTCCTCGGTCGTAGCGCCGAGGCTTTGCTCGACGAGACTCGTGAGCGACACGTCGGGCTGGAAGACGCGCGCTTTCCATTGCGGCGCGGCGAGCCGGTCGAGCAGAAGACCCTGCGCCATCCCGGAGTAGTAGAGGCGCATGCGCAACGGCGCGGCGCCGAACGGATCGTTGTTGACGTTGATCTCGCCGCGCATGTGTCGCAGCAGCATCGCGACGACCGCGTCCCGCTCGACCGAGAGATCGCCGTAGCCGTGGAAGCCGCGGGTCCACCACATGGCCGGTCCGGGGCGGCGGCCCTGCAACGTTTCCAGCAGCCGATACTGCACGTACTTGGCGAGGCCTTCGGTGAACTCCACCGCGTCCTCGTATTCGACGGCCGGCGGGCGCAGCGCGGCACGGCGGTCATGCCGCACGGCGAGCCAGCGGATGGCGGCCGCGCGGAACGCGGCGGTATTCGGCGCCCGCAGTGCGGCGGCGAGGGCCGCACCCTCGAGCGCGAAGCCCACGTTGTTCTTGGCCGACAGGATGGGATAGCGAACCAGCGCCATTTCATTGGCGCCCTTATTCGGTGCGCCAAGGTCCTGGAAGACGTGGAACGCCTCGTGCGCAATCACTCCCATGTCGTCGTACGGGTTGGACCCCGCCTCCGGGTCCGCGACCATGAGGGTCCGCGTGCCGGCGATCGTGCGGGAAGTGTTCTGACCGGGCTGCGACTCGAACGTTGCGCCGTCGCGCAGCCAGATCTTGGCGTCCCCAAATCGCACCGGCCCGTCGTACAGCCGGAAGTCCTGCGGCGGGCGCGGATGGTTGATCAGCACATCCTGAATGCCGGGGGCGTAGAACAGCAACGGCGTGCGCGCAGCGTTCCAGCCCGTCCAAATGGGATTCCGCGGCGAAGCGATGACCGACCAAACGTCCTGTGCTTCGGCGATTATGCGAGGATCGATGCGGAACGCGTCGGGCGCACGCTGCGCCGCTAGCCGCGGGCTCGCGATGGAACCGAGAAGAGATACGACCAGTAGGCGCCGCATCGGAAATCTCCGGTGATGGAGTCGAGTCGTACGTTAGGCGTCACCCGAGAAGATGCTCCGCGACACGGCAACGTCGCCTCATGCGCAATGACGCGATGAAGGAACGTTCATGAACGAGCCCAGTGAGCGAGTGCGAGCAGCAGGAACAGCAACGGCGCCGCTCCTTGAATGACTGCACCGCGCCACATCTGCGGCGCCGACGTCGCCAATACGATTGCTGCACCAAGCATCGACAGGCAGCCCCACGTCGCGAGCGTCAGCCCCGCAACGGCGTGTCCCGCCAGCACGAGCGCCAATCCCGCGAACACGCTCAGGCCCAAGAACAGATTGTAGAAGCCCTGATTGAACGCGAACAGCTTGGTGGCCTGTGCTTGCTCGGGAGCCTGGCGAAAGCGCGCGCGCACCTGCGGCGTCGTCCACCAGAGGCTTTCCATGCAGAAGATCAGCAGGTGAATGACGCCCGCGAGTATCCCCGCTATCCACGTCACCACGAGCAACGCACTCATCAGCGCGGAATCACCGGCAACGTCACGTGCGTGGGATGCGCGGCGTCGTGCAGCAGCCGCTGGTGCGCCACCACGAAGGTCGTGTCACGCTCGTAGTTGCCGTTGGTGTTGAGGTTCCGGTCGTATTTCGGGAACAGCGCCGAGGCGATGCTCACGCGCAGCCGGTGCCCCGGCTGGAACACCATCGACGTGAACCACAGATCGATGTCGTAGGGATAGACTCGGCCCGGCACGACGGGCGTGGGGTGCGACATGCTGTTGCGGAACCGCGCCCGCACCAAGCCGTCCTGCACCCGCTCCGCATGGCCATCCGGATAGACGTCGAGCAGCATGATGGTCCAGTCGGTGTCTTTCCGGTCCGTGGCCGCCCACAGCCGTGCCGTCATCTCCCCCGTCACCTCGAGCGCCTTCGTCAGCGGCGCCGAGGTGAACACCAATGCGTCGCGCCGCGTGGCGTTGAGCTCGGTGTAGTCCTCGTTGAGTGACTCCTCGAGCTCACGCGAATCGATGAGGTAGGGCGTCGGGTCAGCGGGATCGTACGTGAAGGTATCGGCCGGCGCGCCGGCGCGGGGGGGCGGGGGCACGCTGTCGAGCACGCCGTCGCCGCTGCTGGTTTGCGCATGGCCGCCCGATGAAACGTAGAAGTTCGTGAGGCGCTGGCGCGCGAGCGGCCACTCGTTCTCCTGCCGCCAGACGTTGTCGCCCATCACGAAGTCGTCGAGGTGCGGCAGCGTGTCCACGCCGTTGTTCTTGCCCAACAGGTAGTGGTCGAACCACCGGATCTGGAGATCGCGGAACTGGTAGCGCGCCTGGGGGCCGAAGTCGCCGGCGACGTAGTCCACGCCCTTGTGCGCGCCCGGGTTCATCACGATGTGCCAGTTGGGGTGATTCTTTTGGCGCAACAGAAAGTCCGTGTAGTAGGTCGGCCCGCGCGAATCGTCGTGCCAACCCGCCATGGACAGCACCGGCGCGTGGACATTGGCGATGTACGTCGTCGCGGCGTGCTTGCGCCAGTAATCGTCCAACGTGGGGTGTGCGACCCAGCGGTCCCACAGCGGCACGTCGCCGCAGCCGAGCCGCTGCGGCAGCGTTGCCAGCGGCAGGTGGCGGATCGCCTCGCCGATATCGAGCTCGGCGGTGTGCGGGTCCATCGTCCGCCCGCGCATCAGGCACGCCCAGTCGACGTTGATCGGGCCGAACGCCATGTACGCGTACGGGACGATGATCCACGGATCGGGCGTCGCCGCGGTGGGCGAGATCGCCGCGAGATGCGGCGGGTTGCTGACGGCGGCGAACCACACCAACCGGCCTTCATCCGAATGCCCGATCATGCCGACCTTGCCGTTGGCGCCGGGCAGCTTGGCCGCCCACTCGACGGCGTCATAACCGTCCTGGATGTCGGTCGAGTAGTCGCCGAAGTCTCGGACGTCGCCGCTCGACGCATCGCGGCCGCGGACGTGCTGTCCGATGAAGATGTAGCCGCGCGCTGCCCACCAGCGCCCCGGGCCGTGCAGGATGCGACGGTAGGGGGTGCGCTGCATGACGACGCCGAACGGTCCATTCCCAACGGGTCGCGCGATGTAGGTCGCGAGCTGCGCGCCGTCGCGCGTGGGCATCATCACGAGCGTGTCTTCGGTGACGGCGTACTGTGAGTCGGACGCGGGGATGTTCCACACCTGGATGTCGTGCTCGATCACGAACGGCCCGCTGCGCCGCACCAGCCGGAAGCGGCGGTCCACGACCTTGCCGTTCACGTACTGGAGTCCGGCGAGCGTGTCGCCGTGCCAGGCCGCGCGCATTTGCGCGAGCGTGTCCTGCGTGAGGAACACCGAGTCGCCGCTGATCGCGACCTGGTTGGCCATCAGCATCGGCTCGCCGGTGCGGCGGCGGAGGAATCCGACGTTGTTCGAGTCGGCGCCCGCGAAATGCGCGAAGCCCATGCGGCGCCACCCCTCGAAGCCGAATTTCGGCGTCGCGCTGAGCGCGATGTAGACGTCCCAGTCACCTGCTAGGGCGCGTGGTGCGTGGTGCGTCGGCGTCCAGGCGAGCGCCACGATCCAGAACAACGACCGGATCTTCATAGTCACACTCCAGCCTCAGTAACGGGTTGGGCTCGCCGCCGCGCGGCGACGAGGATGCCGAGTCCCACCAGGTTCAGTACGACAACCACCACCGAGATTTTGAGCGCAAACGAAGCGACGCTCGCGACCTGGATGATGGGAAAAACCGACAGCACCGTGTACAGCACCGTGATCAGGAATCCCGACCACGCCGACGCTTTGACCCACCACGGCGGCCGCGGTGTCACGCCGCGCAAGCCGACCAGCGGAATCGCGAACATCACGAGATACGTGAGCCCGTAAAAGATGCCGCTCGCGTTGAACATCAGCTGAAATGCTTCAGCCTGCCCGACGCCGACCAGACTGACCACCGACATGGCAAAGGAGAATACGGCCACCACGAGGATCGAGTTGACGGGCGTGCGGTGCGTCGCATGCAGCCGGCTGAACCACGCCGGCAGCAGGCGGTCCCAGCCCGCGACCATGGGCAGCCGAGTCACGGCCGTGAACGCCACGCTGATCTGCGACACGCGCATCACCAGCGTCATCACGATCGCGATCGTGACCAGCGTCCCGGCGATGCCGAACGGGCCGAAGCCCACGCGCAGCACCTGCGGCAGCGGGCCGATGAGGTCGATCTGCTCTCTCGGGATGTAGGCCACCACCGTCGCGGTGCCGAGAATAAAAAAGAGGGTGATGACCGGCGCGGCATAGTACACGGACTTCTTCACCGTGCTGGCGGGCGAGTGCGTTTCGCCGGCCAAAATGGCCATGTACTCGAAGCCGGCGAACGCGCCGACGCACATCTTGCCGAGCACGTTGAGGTTGAACAGCGAGACCGCGGGTATCTCCGTGCGCAACGGGTGGTAGGACTGCAGATGCCCGGTCGCAAGGCCGATCAACGGGAGCAGGATCAGGACCACGAAGATCGTGATCATGAAGATGCCGCCGGCATTCTGAACCCACTTCCCGATCGACAGGCCCACGAAGGCCACGAACCCCAGCAGTGCAATTGCCAGCGCGGACGCCAACGATACAAACCAGGCACTCGTCGTCATCCATGCCGCGCTCGGCCCCAGCGCGTACGACAGATATGTCGCGACCGTGAGGCCGAGCTCGGAAGCGAACAGGATCACGTACAGCCACAGGTTCCAGGCGACCATGAAGCCCAGCGTCTGATTGAAGCCGAGCTTCGCCCACTGGTAGAGGCCGCCCTCGAGCGGCATCAGCTGGTTGAGCCAGATGACCACGGCGGTCAGCGGCAGGTAGAACAGGACCGCCGCGAGCAGCCACAGCATCACGTGCGACGGCCCGAGCTTGCCGGCCACGCCGATCCACGTCAGCCCGATGATGAAGAGGATCTGGGTCAGCGCCAGGTCGCGGACGCCCAGCACTTTCTTGAGCTCGGCGCTGCGCGCTTCGACCTTGGCTTCTTCCTGTTTCAGTGTCACCGGCCGAGAAGCTCCCACAACTGCGCCCAGGCAGCCAGTCCCTCGTGCAGCCGGTGTACGCGGAAGAACTCGTTCGGCGCGTGAAAGTCTTCGTCGCCGGTCGAGAACGAGAAGTACACCGTCTCGAGGCCCATGACGCGCTGGAAGATTTCGGCCACCGGCACCGTGCCGCCCATGCGTACGATGAGCGGCTGCTTGCCGTACACTCGCTCCAGCGCGGTAAGGGCGGCCTTCACGATCCAGTGATCGCGCGCGATGCTCGCCGGCCTCGCGCCGTGTCCATTGTCTCCGAAGATGAGGCGCGTGCCGGCCGGCACGTGCCGCTCCAGATGGCGTTTCAGTAGCGTGACGATCTCGTCGGGATCCTGATCCGACACCAGGCGGCACGTGATCTTGGCATGCGCCTCGCTCGGCACGATGGTCTTGGACCCGGGCCCCTGGTAGCCGCCCCACATGCCGTTGATCTCGACCGTCGGTCGCGTCCATTGGCGCTCGAGCGTCGTGTACCCGGGCTCGCCCGCCGCGCCGGCGCCGACTTGCGCGAGATACGCTGCTTCATCGAACGGGAGTCTCGCGATATCCGCGCGCTCCGCCGGACTCAGCTCGCGGACGCGATCGTAGAACCCATGCACCGCGACGCGTCCGTCTGCGTCGTGTAATGAAGCCACGAGCCGGGCCAGCGCGTGCAGCGGATTGGCCACGCCGCCGCCGTGACGGCCCGAGTGCAGGTCCTTGGCCGGGCCGACGAGCGTCAGCTCCAGCGCGGCGAGGCCGCGATTGCCGATCGTGATCGACGGCTCGTCGATGCGCCACATGGCGCCGTCCGCGGACACCACGACGTCGGCTTTGAGCATGTCCGTCTTCTGCCGGACGAATTCCTCGAGGTGCGTGCTGCCGATCTCTTCTTCACCCTCGATCATGAACTTCACATTCACCGGCAGACGGCTGCGCTCCGCGAAGAACGCTTCGGCCACCTTGATCGGGATCAGCATCGGGCCCTTGTCGTCCGACACGCCGCGCGCGTAGAGACGTCCATCGCGCAGTGTGGGTGCGAAGGGCGGCGTTACCCACTTTTCGACGGGGTCCTCGGGCTGCACGTCGTAATGCCCATAGACGAGGATCGTCGGTGACCCGGGTGCGTCGAGCCACTCGGCGTATACCACGCTGGCGCCTGGTGTCGGGAATGTGCGGACGGTGAACGGTCCCGCGGCCTTCAGCTTGGCGGCGACCCACGCGGCAGCTTGTCGCACGTCGGCCGCGTGGGCGGGATCCGTGCTCACACTGGGGATCGCCGCGAACTCTTTCAGCTCGTCTAGGATACACTCGTGCCGGGCTGCAAGACGCGCGAGTACCGGATCGAGATCCGTCACTTGCCGCCGTCGATCGACAGCACCTGGCCCGTGATCCATCCTGCGATGTCCGACGCGAAGAACAACACGCCCGCCGCGATGTCTTCGGGCGTACCCAGGCGCTTCAACGCAATGCTCTCGACGAGCGCGCGCTGGCCCTCGGCCCCGTAGGATTCCCATTGCTTTTCGGTGGTGGGATTGGACCGCACGAAGCCGGGCGCGATGTTGTTGACCGTGATGCCCCAGGGGCCAAGCTCGTGGGCGAGCTGACGGGTGAGGCCGATCTGCGCCGCCTTGGCCGACGCGTATGCCTGGATCCCGGTGAGACTGACGCCGAGCCCGGCGCCGCTCGAGATGTTGATGATGCGACCGGCGCGCGCGGCCTTCATGCGCGGCGCAACAGCCTGCGCAAAGTAAAATGCGCCCGTCACGTTCACATCGTAAATCGCTTGCCACTCCGCAGGCGTGACCTGCTCGAGCGGCCGGCCCACCTGTCCCAGCACGCCGCCCGCGTTGTTGACGAGGATCTGCGCGGCGCCCGCCTCCGCCACGAATCGTTCGACGGCTTGCTTGTCGCGCACGTCCACGACGCCGGTCGTGCAGGCCTCTCCGCACAGCCGCTTGGTCTCGCGCAGCTCGGTCTCGATCACGTCGCACGCGAACACCTTCGCGCCGCGCTGCGCGAACGCGAGTGCGATCGCGCGGCCGAAGCCGTGCGCGGCGCCGGTGACGATCGCGGTGCGGCCGGTGAAATCGAAATTCATGCGGCCAGTGCTTGCAGGGCGGCTCGGCCCATCGGCCGCTCGCCGCGCTCGAGCTCGTGGATCAACTCCACCAGCCGCGCGGTCAGCGGCGTAGCGACACCGCACTCGGCGCCCAACGTCACGATGATCCCGAGCTGCGCGTCCACCTCGGTGGGGCGTTTGCGCACCGCGAGGTCGCGCCAGATGCCGGTGTGCGTCTTGGCCGACTTGCGGTTGTGCGCGACGAGGCTGTCGAGCGATCGCTCCGCCGCGCCCGCCGGCGCATTGGGCAAATACGCGGACGGGTCGAAGCCGTCGAATGCCTCGGGGCGGACGCCGCGCGCCGTGGCGACCGCGAGAATCTCGCGCGCCAGCGCGATGTACAGACCGCGATGCTCCGTGTGCGCAAGGCAATCGGCGATCGAGTCGTTGGTGAGCGCGGTCGCGAACAGCATCGCGCCGTACGCTTCCTTGCCCCACAGATAGCCCCAGATGTTCTCGGTTGCGGCGGCGCGTTCGTCGAGCGCTCGCCACGCGTCACGAATAGCCGTCACGCGTGGCGAGATGCGGTGATCGCCGAACGCTTCGCCCACCCTGATGGTGCCGCGGCCCCCGAAGAAAACCACGCCCGGCTCCATGTAGTCCGCGCCGAAGTTCACGAATGCGCCCACGGTGCGCGGCTCGCCCACGACCTTCGCGATCTCGAGCTCGTTCAATCCGTTTTGGGCCGAGATCACGCAACCCGAGGGTGTGAGATGCGGCAGCAGCGCGCGCGCGGCAGCGGCGGTGTGGTGTGCCTTGGTTGCGAGAATGATCGTGTCCCACGAGCCGGTCAGGCGGTCGGGCGCTCGGGCGGTCAAGGGGATCGTGAACTCGGCGATCGGGCCGGTGATGCGGAGCCCGTTCGCGTTGATCGCATCAACGTGGTCGGTTGCGGCGTCCACCACAGTGGTGTCGTGGCCGGCACGCGCGAGAAACGCGCCGAGCGTGCCGCCGATCGCGCCGGCGCCCCAGACGAGGAATCTCACGTTCCCCAGGAGCCGTCCAGCAGCGCGCGGGTCTCCGCAACGGCCACCTGCCAGAGCGCCTGCATGTCCTCATCGGATCGCTGGTATTTGCCGCCAAAATTGCCGTCGCCGAGGTATTCGCGCAGCGCCTTCGGATCGAGCGCGCGAATCTTGGTCATGTCGGACATCGGCCGGCCCCCGGCTGGAAACTCGACGCCGGGCAGCCGCGTCCAGGGAAAATTCTCCATCCACGAGCCGTGCGATCCGTCGGGATCGATGGCCTGCACCTTGGCCCAGGTCTGCGGCGCGTTCCACCAGTTGTGGAAGATGACCTTGCAGCCGGGGTGGTCGGCGGCCCACTCGGTGCTCAGTTGTTGGACCGCGCCGTTCCCGCCATGGCCGTTGCAGATCATGATGCGCCGGAAGCCGCTGTGCGCCATGCTGTCCAGGATGTCGGCCACCAGGCGCAGGTGCGTCTCGACGCGCAGGGTGATCGAGCCGGGGAATTCGCGGAAGTACGGCGTGACCCCGTAGGCAACAACTGGAAACACGGGGATGCCGAGCGGCTCGGCGGCTTCGACGGCCACGCGCTCGGGGAGAATGCAATCGACGGTGAGCCGGAGATAGCTGTGCTGCTCGGTGCTGCCGATCGGCAGCACCGCGCGGTCGTCGCGTCGCAGGTACGCTTCGACCTGCATCCAGTTCATGTCGCTGATGCGCACTAGGGCGAGAACATATCCCTTCGGTGTGCGGGCCGGGAGACGGTCAGCGCGAGATGCGCTGCACTTCCATCGTCCAGTAGTCCTTCACCCAGGTCTTGCCGCGATCGAATGTCGCGTCCGCGCGCCACAAGAACTTGTTCGGCTCGATGGCGAAGTACCGAAACCGGACGAGCATCGGTCCATACCACTCGATCAGCAGTCGATCGGCGCCGGCGCTCCACATCAGGCCGGACTGCCACGCGCCCCGATTGGTGTTGATCCCCTCCATCTCCCAGACTCTGCGTTCCGGGTTGTAGGCGCGGTAGGTCCAGGTGCCGGCCTCCCAGGTCGATGAGGCGTCGTCGGGTCGCCAATGATCTTCGATCAGCACACCTTGGCCGCCCGTTTCCTTCTTGGTAAACACCCAATGCCCCGTGAACGCAGGTGTGAACGAGCCGTCCCGATTCCGCGCTTGAAACGTGAAGCGCCACGTGCCGACGAGGAAATCGTAGTCGGTCGGCGCGCTGCTGCCCGTCAGCGTGTCGGTGACGGCGAAGTTCGCGCCGAGCGTATCCGGCAGCGCGATCGCGCGCGGCACCGGTTGTTGGGTCTGTGCGAATGCAGGGGTGACCGCGAGAATCGACAGGACCGTGGCGAGATGTAGATCACGCATGCAGTGGCTCTCCTGGGATGGCATCACACCGCGCGGGCGAAATGGCCGCGCGTATACTCGCGACCGGTCACTGCGCGCACCGCGCCGGGATCGGGTGCGCGACCTTCGGCTAGCGCATCGAGCGAGGCGCGATACGCGGCCGTTACGCGCGCGACGGGATCGCCCGGGACGTTGAACACGAGTCGGTAGGTGCGAAAACCGGCGCGCCACAGCTCCGGCAGATACGCGGAGCCGTCCACCGGACGCGAATGCAGCAGGCGGTTGCGGCAGGCATAATCGGTGGCCACCGGAAAGACGTAACCTGCCGGATCGGTCAGCTCGACGTTTGGATGTTTCTGCACGCACAGGTCTCGACACGTCGTGACTTCGCGGTCGAACGCAGCCGACAGCACGCAATGCTCGATCGTCATTCCTTCGGGGCGGCCGTACGCGAACACCTCGAAACCGCGCCCCTTCCATGGCGCCGCCACCTGCGCCATCTCGTCGCCCGTCAGCTCGACCGACAGCACGATGCGACGCGCGCCGAGCCGGAAGACTTCGGCCGCGCTGTGCTGGTTGAAGACGTTGACGGCGTAATCCGCAACCACGTCACGCCCTTCGCCCGCGAGCTCGGCGACCATTCCGAGGTGCCCGCTGACCAACGGCGTGTCCAGGGCGAGCCATTTCTCGACGAACTTGCGATCGGCGGGCCGGACAATGGTCGGCGTGCGAAGCCGGAGCGTGACTCCGCGCTGCGACAGGTCGGTGGCGAGCTGCTTGACGCGCGCGACCGGCGGCATCGGATGGCGCAGAAACACGTCGAGCGAGATCTCGTCGGCCCCTGCTTCCGACGCGAGCTGCGCGTCCTCGAGCCGCCAGACTTCGGCGACGAGGCGCGGGGCAGGGACGTCGTCGCGGTCCGTGACCACGCGGGCAATCGCCGCATCGATCGCGCGATCGCGTTCCTCGTGCCGGACACGTCTGTCCCGCTCCGTCTGCGTGCTGAGGATCTCTACCGCCTGCCGCCGTAGATCGTTGAGGGCGCTGACCGGCACAAAGAGATCTTTCGCTAGGCCCGACACATCGACGTCGCCCAGGATGAACGCCGTCTCGCCGAGGCGGCCGAGCTGCGCACGGAGGCGCTCTGCGTCCAACCCGTGGCGGGTAGCGTGCGCCAGTACGGTTGCGCTCTTGACCGTCGCCTCGCCGGCGGCAGTGCGGTACGTGAGCGTGAGCGGCTCGCCCGCGGCACCCGCCGCCCTGACGTCGACTCGAGTGCGCTCGGCCGCTCCCTTGGAGGGCACGGCCGCAAAGCTCTCACGCGCGCCGGCGAGCAGCGCGGCTTCGGCGGAGCGCACGACGGTCCAGCCGGCCGGAATGTCCTCCGCCGGCTGAATCGCCTGCCGGATCTTCCCACGCTGTTGGCCGAGCGTCCGCACGCTCCGGACTCCGAAGCCGCGGTTGCCTTTGGACGGACCTTCGGGATGCTCGAAGCCAAGCCCATCGCCGCGCTGGATCGGCTGCGAGACCGACACGATCAGCTCGTTCTTTTCCCGCACGATGACTTCGCCCAGCACCGCGCCCCGGTTGTCGGGCTGCGTGCGCGTCACGTAGTCGCGCCCAGCGCGGCCGCCGTACATGCCGCCGGTGAAGCCGCGCGAGAAGATCTGCACCAGCGGCTGGACTGCGGCGGGTGTGGGTGGACGCCGGTCGCCCTCGGTCAGGCGGTCGAGAAAGTCGCGGTAACTGTGGGTCACGGTCGCGACGTATTCCGGTTTCTTCTTGCGGCCTTCGACCTTGAGCGTATGGATGCCGGCGTCGGCGATGTCGGCGAGGTGCTCCCACGCGCCGAGGTCCCGGGCGGAGATCAGGTAGCCGCGATCCAGCTCCGCGCCGTCCGCAGCGTCCGCTAACACGTAGTCTTTGCGGCACGACTGCGCGCAGGATCCGCGGTTCGCGCTGCGCTCGGAAATCATGCCGGACATGTAGCACTGCCCCGAGTAGGCGATGCAGAGCGCGCCGTGGACGAAGCTTTCCAGCGTGAGCTCGGGGACGGCGCGGTGGATGGCGCGGATGTCGTCCAGCGTATTCTCGCGCGCGAGCACCACGCGGTCGCATCCCAGCTCGCGCAGCACCCGGGCGCCGCGCTCGTCGTGCACGGTCATCTGGGTCGAGCCGTGAATTTCCAGACTGGGATACAGCGTCTGGATGAGCCGCACGGCGCCGAGGTCTTGGACGATCGCGGCGTCGATGCCGCGGTCGATGCACTCACCGAGATGATGGAGCGCGTCGTGCAGCTCGGACGGCTTGAAGAGGATGTTGAACGTCAGGTAGATCCTCGCCCCCTGGGCGTGCGCCAGGCGACAGGACTGCTCCAGGTCATCCAGCGTGAGCTGCGCGCCCTCGTCCCGCGCATTGAACTTGTCCACGCCGAGGTAGACGGCGTCGGCGCCGTTGCCGAGCGCGGCACGAACGGCATCGAGGCTCCCGGCGGGGGCGAGGAGCTCAGGGACGGGGCGGGGCATGACGGAAAGCTAGCTAGCGGTTGACGAGCCGCGCGGGGATCGTGAGGACCAGCGCGCTCCCGATGGCCATGACGCCCGCGAGCGCATAGACGCCCGAGTCTGTCGACCCCGTGCGATCCACGAGCCAGCCGATCAGCCAGGGGCTGACAAACCCAGAGAGATTGCCGAGGGAGTTGATGAGCGCGATTCCCGTTGCGGCAGCCGCGCCGGCAAGAATCGCGGTGGGCAAGGTCCAGAACTGCGCGAGCGAGGTCGTCACGCCGGCCATTGCAAGCGACATCCCGGCGAGCGCCAGGCCTACGTCCCCACCGTAGCGGACCGTCACGAGCCACCCCGCGGCTCCAATCAATGCGGGAGCGACGAGGTGCCACCGCCGCTCGCGCGTCCGGTCGGACCGGCGGGTGATCGTGACCATCGCCACCGCGGCGACGGCGTTAGGCACAATCGTGAGTATGCCGATCGCCAGCGGACTCGCGACGCCGGTCCGCTTGATCAGTGTCGGCAGCCAGAATCCGGCGCCGTACAGACCGGCGATCAGGCAGAAATAGACGACGGCCAAGAACCAGACTCGGGCGTTCGTGACGCCATCCCACAATGCGTGCGCCCGAGCGTGGGTCTGGTCCTCGGCGATTCGCGCCCCGAGCATCTCCTTCTCGTCGGCGCCGAGCCAACGGGCTGTGACGATCCCATCATCGAGATACGCGAGCACCGCCACGCCGAGGGCGAGCGAGGGGAGCGCTTCGAGCAGGAAGAGCCATTGCCAGCCCGCGAGGCCATTCATTCCTGCCATCGACTGCAAGATCCAGCCGGAGAGCGGCCCACCGATCACGCCGGCGACAGGAATCCCCGTCATGAACAGCGCGACGATCCCGGCCCGCCGGTCGGACGGGTACCAATACGTCAGATACAGGATGACGCCCGGGAAGAAGCCCGCCTCCGCGACGCCCAGCAGAAAGCGCAGGACGTAGAATCCGGTCGCCGACGTCACGAACACCATCGCGGCCGAGATCACCGCCCACGTCAGCATCACGCGCGCGATCCACAGGCGCGCCCCGACGCGGTGCAGGATGATGTTGCTCGGGATTTCGAAGAGGAAGTATCCGATGAAGAAAATGCCGGCGCCGAGGCCGTAGACCGTTTCGCTGAAGTGTAGATCTCTCAGCATCTGCAGCTTCGCGAAGCCGACGTTCACCCGATCGAGGTAGGCCGCGACGTAGCAGGCGAACAGCAGCGGGAGCAGGCGCCGAGTGACGCGGGCGTAGAGGCGTGCCTCTGTCACGGGCTGGTACTGCCTAACATTTGTCCCGGCTAGGAATTATCCCACCCGATGTCGAAGAAGCCATTGCATTTGGGACAACGCATGCTGGTCGCCCGCTCTTCGAGGCGAGCCCGCGCGCGGCAGTTCGGGCAAACACCGTAGCGCGCGCCCCAGGACATCGGCAGTCGCGCCGAGTGGGGTGGGCGCGGCACGATGGCCCAGCGCGTCGGTGGAGTTGGCAGGATCTCGAGTGAGGGTCGCGGAACGGGCGTCAACGTCCCGTTCACGTCGAGCACGGCCTCGGCCGCCGTCAGGCGTACGACGCGGTACCAAGCGCCGCGCCGGAGACGCCCAGGCTCTGTGAGGCGCAATCGCGCCCATTGCGTTAGAGACATCGGTCCTCCGCCAAAGGGCTGCGCCTACGATTTGACGCGAGGGGAAGAAAGTCAACTATACGGCCCGCATCGGGAGCGGGCGGGGATGCTGGGGCCTTCTAGGGCCTGACGATCGGTTTAATTGCGCGTGCCTCCCCGTCGCAGGCTCCACAGTCCGCTCACCGAGAGGATCATGGTGACGCCCCCGAACGCGCCGAGGGCCCACAGGGTCCAGACGAAGAAGAAGCCGCCGGGGGACGCGGCGATCTCGGGATAGTGTGCTCCTCTCATGTGCATGACGGGAATGGCCGCGGCGAACAACCCCACGACGAACATGATGACGTGCCCCGACCGCCGGTCGGCAAGCACCAGCGTGCCGTACAGGAGAACCACCAGGACGACCAGCGCAATATTGGAAGACTCGGCCTTCGATATCCCGCGGACGATGTCGTCCGTCACGTGAAGCGTCAGGAAGAGGAGCGACAGCAGGGACGTGACCTTCAGCACGCCGTTGTTGTTCACTGATGATCTCCCAGGCGATACGTCTCCCTCGCCAAATCGTACGCCAGCGCCCGCGCCATCTGCCGCGCATCGTCGAGCTCCACGACATGCCGTGCCACGAGCCCACCAAGGTAGTTGGCATCCATGCGGCGCGCGAGATCGTGGCGCGCGGGAATGGAGCAGAAGGCCCGCGTGTCATCGTTGAAGCCCGCCGTCTTGTAGATGCCCGCGGTCTCCGTCGTTTGCTCGCGAAAGCGGCGCATCCCTTCCATTGAATCGTGGAACCACCACGGCGGACCAAGCCGCACTGCCGGATAATGGCCCGCCAGCGGCGCCAGCTCGCGACTGTAGGTCGACTCGTCGAGCGTGAACAGCACCAGCGTAAACCGCGGATCGTTGCCGTACGCATTCAGCAAGGCGTGCAGGTTGCGCGTGAATTCCGTCGCGACCGGAATGTCGCCACCCTTGTCAGGCCCGAACTTCTTGAACACGAGATCGTTGTGGTCGCGCCAGGCACCAGCATGGATCTGCATGACGAGGCCGTCTTCCGTGGACAGTCGCGCCATCTCCATCAGCAGATTGCCCTCGAAGCTCCACTCGTCCGCCGGCGTCGCCTCCCCGCGGCGCGCCGCCTGAAACAGGCGGTCGGCCTCATCGGCATCGAGCGCGGCCGTATACGGCTCGAGCACGGCATGATCGGTTGCCGTGGCACCGAGCTGCCGAAAGGACTGCCGGCGCGCGGCCAGCGCCGCCACGAACGCCGGGAAGTCGGCGACCTGAGACCCGGCGGCTTGCTCCAGCGCTGCCAATGCCGCCGGCCACTCCGCGCCGGCGATATGGAAGACCGCGTCAGGACGAAACGTCGGAATCACCCGCGCGCCGTGCTTCCAACCCGAGCGGCGCAGGGACTGGTGGTGGCGAAGATCGTCGCTCGGCCCGTCCGTCGTCGCGAGCACCTCGATGTTGAAGCGCTCGAACAACGCCCGCGGCCGGAACTCGGGCGACCGCAGGCGCTCGGCGATCTCATCGTAAGTCGCCGCGCCCGTCTCCGCGCTCAGGCGCCGGCGGATGCCGAAGACCTCGTGCAGCTCGTGATCGAGCCACGCGCCGCTCGGCGTGCCGCGAAACAGATAGTAGTGCTCGGCGAACAGATCCCACGCGCGGCGCCGATCGCCCTGCAATAGGTCTTCGAGCGGCACACCGCGCGCGTACAGCATCCGCAGGATGTAGTGATCGGGCCGGAGGATCAGCTCGGTCGGCTCAGGGAACGATTCGTTGGCGGCGAGGAGAGCGGCGTCGACGTGCCCGTGCGGACAGATGAGGGGCAGGCCGCGCGTCTCTTCATATAACGTCCGCGCCGCGCGCCGCACGGCGGGATCAGAATCGAAAAACCGGTCCTCGTGCAGGAGACCGGGGGCGGTCATCTAAACCGTCGGCATCCAGCCAGGCGCGTACTCCCGCTGCCAGTGCGTCATCGCATCGGCGTCATCCACGATCCGGCCCGTCGTCGGGTCGGTGCGCAGCCCTCGCCCCGTCTGCTGCGCGATGTTGCCCAGATGACAGAGCAACACGCTCTTCGCGCCGGAGTCGATGGGCTGATGCAACGACGCGCTCGACCCACTGCGGACCCCGTCGACAAAGTTCGCGATGTGGAGTCCCGTCGCCGTATCGTCCGCCGAGACGTTCAAGCCATCGCTCGGCTTTCTCGCGGCGACTTGCTTGACGACCTGGTTCTTGAGGTCGTACACGATGTAGCCGTCGCGGTCCAGCACCACGCTGCCGCCGGTGCCGAGGATCGCCGTCCCGCGCCCGCGGCCGAAGGTCTGGAGACCGTTGCAGCTCTGTCCTTGCCAGATGATCGTCTCGCCGCCGGGAAACTCGAACGTGGCTTCCTGCGTGTCGGGAAACTCCCAGTCGTCGTTGAACTGATAGCGGCCGCCGGTGGACGCGACGCGCGTGGGATAATTCACGCCCAGGGCCCAGCGGGAGACGTCGATCTCGTGGGTGCCGTTGTTGCAGATCTCGCCGGTCCCCCAGCGGTGAAACCAGTGCCAGTTGTAATGGATCACGTTGTCGCGATACGGCGTGCGCGGCGCCGGTCCCTGCCACAGCTCGTAATCGAGGTTCGCGGGCACCGGCGCCTCCTTGCCGCGGCCAATCGTTCCGCGCGTGTTGGCGTACCACGCGCGCGCCTGGTACGGCCGTCCGATCGCGCCATCGCGAATCGCCTGGATCACCTCGATCGAGCTCGGCTCGGAGCGCTGCTGCGTGCCCATCTGGACCACTCGGCCGTACTTCTGTTGTGCTTGGGCGATGAGCTCGCCTTCGTGCGGGTTGTGACCGCACGGCTTCTCGACGTAGACATGCTTGCCGGCCCGCATCGCGAGGATCGCCGCCGGCGTGTGCCAATGATCGGGTGCCGCGATGACCAGCGCGTCGACGTTCTTATCCTCGAGCGCGCGGCGGAAGTCGCCGATGGTCTTCGGGGCGGTCGTCTGGACCTGGGCGAGCGACGTCGCGGCTTTGGCCAGCACCTGCGAGTCCACGTCGCACAGATATCCCACCACGACGTTCGGCGTTCGCGCGAACGTGCGGGCGAGCACGCTGCCTCGGCCGTTGAGCCCCATCACGGCTACCGTCACACGGTCGCTGGGCAGATGCCAACGCCGCCAGCCGAGCAGACTGAGGCTCGCCGCCGCAGTCGTCTGCACGAATTCCCGCCGTTTCATAAACGCCTCACCTTGATGCTGCGGAAATAGACTTCGTCGCCGTGGTCCTGCAGGATGATGTGGCCGCCGCCCGGCCGCCGCTGCCCGAACCATGGGAACACGTGGTACTTGCTCGCGGCCAGCAGTGAATCCATGTGCGCCGTGCCGAGCGTGAAGTCGAGGACCTTCACGCCATTGAGCCAATGCTCGCCGTGATTGCCGCGGAACACGATGCGCGACGAATTCCACTCGCCGACCGGATTGAGCCGCTTCGCCGCGCTCGGCGCCACGAGATCGTACAGCGCGCCCGCGCGATGCGTCGGCAGTTTACCGTCTTCGTGACGGTCGTCATCCAACATCTGGTACTCGAAGCCGAGTGCCGCGTGATTCGGCGCGTTGGCGAGTGAGAGGGATTCGGAGACGTTGTACTTGACGCCGCTGTTCGCACCCGGCGTCACCTTCCATTCCCACTGCAGCTCGAAGTCGGCGAAACTGTCCACCGTCATCAGGTCGCCGCCCTGCGCGGGCTGGCCGTCGGGCAGCTTCGGGACGTTGCCGCTCGCGACTTTGCGGATCGCGCCGTCGGCGATGACCCAGTGACCCGCGGGCACGCCTTGGATGCCGAGTCCGCGCCAGCCGGTGAACGTGGTCCCATCGAACAACAGTCGCCAACCCGCGGCCCGCTCGGCCGCAGTCAGCGTGTTGGGTGGCGGAGCTTGCAACGCAGCGAGTAATAGAAGAAGTGGAGTCATGCCTCGACTATATCCGGGGGACCGGCGACGTCAACGGGCTCGAGCCGGGGCGCCAGCAGGTGAATGAGAGCCCACGCCGTCACGTACGCCAGGCCGCAGACGACGAAGATCGGGGTGTAATCGTTGCCGTTGGCCTGGAGAATCCGGCCCGTCAACCGCTGGAACACGACGCCCCCCATGGCGCCGCCGAACGCACCGATCCCGATCGCCGTGCCGACCGCGGCCTTCGGAAACATGTCGCTCGCGAGCGTATAGACGTTGGCCGACCAGCCCTGATGCGCGGCGGCCGCGACGGCGACGATCAGTACCGCCGTCCACATCGAGCCGGCCGCCGGCGCGAACGCCGTGGGCACGATGATGAGCGCCATCAGCAACATGGCCGTCTTGCGGGCGCGATTGGCGGTCGCGCCGCGCTTCATCATGCGGCTCGAGAGCCAGCCGCCCGTCACCGAGCCGACGTCGGCGAGCAGGTAGACGACGATGAGCGGCAGGGCGACTTGCGCGAGCTTGATGCCGTAGCGCGTGTCGAGGAATTTCGGCAGCCAATACAGGTAGAACCACCAAATCGGGTCGGCGAGCGTCTTGCCGGCGATCACGGCCCACGTCTGCCGATACCTGAAGTAGCGAATCCAGGGTATCGTCACCGGCGCGTCGTCCACCGGATCGCTCGGTGCCTCGCCTGGCGCCGGATTACGATAGAGTGCGAGCCACAGCACGAGCCACAGGAAGCCGAGCGCGCCGGTCGCGATGAATGCCCACGGCCAGCCCCAGCGCAGCGTGATCCATGGGACAACGAGCGGGGCGACAATCGCGCCCGTGTTGGTGCCCGCATTGAAAATGCCCGTCGCCAACGCGCGTTCGCGCTTCGGGAACCACTCGGCGACCGTCTTCACGGCACCGGGGAAATTGGCGGACTCGCCGAGACCGAGCGCCGCGCGCGCGGCCGAGAAACCTGCGGCGGTCCGCGTGAACGCGTGCGCGATGGCGGCGAGGCTCCAGGCGACCACCGCGATCGCGAATCCGCGCCGCACACCGATCCGATCCAGCCAGCGGCCCGCCGCGAGAAATCCAAACGCGTAGACGAGGCTGAACCAGGAGACGATGTCGCCGTACTGCGACTCCGACCAATGCAAATCGTGCTGGAGCGTGGGCGCGAGAATGCCGAGCACTTGCCGGTCCACGTAGTTGACGGTCGTGACGGCGAAGAGCAGCGCACAAATCGTCCAGCGATAGCTCGACTTCACAGCGCTTCCCACAAGCCTTGCAGATAGGTGAGGCCGAGCGCGCGATCGTAGAGTCCGTAGCCGGGACGGCCGGTCTCGCCCCAGATCATGCGGCCGTGATCGGGCCGCATCGGACCGTCGAAGCCTGCGGTCCGGAGCGCGCGCAGCACCGCCAACAGGTCCACACTGCCAAGCTTGGACGGATGAGCCGTTTCGTGAAATCGCCGCGGGCCGGTCACGCGCACGTTGCGGCAGTGGGCGAAATGGATGCGGCTGCCCAGACGCGCGATCATGGCCGGGAGATCGTTTGCCGGATTGGCGCCGAGCGATCCCGTGCAGAACGTCACGCCGTTCGCGGGATGATCGACGAGCCGGATGAATCGCTCGAACGCCGGCGCGTCGGTCAGGATGCGGGGCAGGCCGAAGATCGGCCACGGCGGGTCGTCGGGATGGATCGCCATACGCACGCCCGCCTGTGCCGCGACCGGCACCACACGCTCGAGGAAGTACTGCAGGTTCTCCCACAACCGCGCCGTCGAGACGTCGCGGTAGGCGGCGAGCAATGCCGCAAGCTCTTTGGCCTCGTACGCCGTCGCCCAGCCGGGCAGCGTGCCGGTGCCGCGCGAGAGGTCGATAGCGGCGAGCGCCGCGTCGTCGTACGCGAGCGCCGTCGAGCCGTCGGGCAGGGAAAACGCGAGATCGGTGCGCGTCCAGTCGAACACCGGCATGAAGTTGTAGCACAGCACCGGGATGCCGAGCTGGCCCATCGCCGCAACGCCTTCACAGAAGTTGGCGATGTACCGATCGCGCGTCGGCCGGCCGAGCTTGATGTCTTCGTGGACCGGAATGCTTTCGACGACGGCGAACGCGAGCCCCGCGTCCTCGATGCGATGCTGGAGCTCGCGGAGGCTTCCCCGCGTCCACGCATCGCCGACGGGAACGTCGTAGAGCGCGCTCACGATGCCGCGGATGCCCGGGATCTGCCGGATATGCGCGAGCGGAATGCGATCGGTCGGACCGAACCAGCGAAACGACGGAATCATCGCTGACGCCACGCCACGACGTCGGCGGCGCTCACGCGGCAGAAGTCGCCCGGAATCGTGAGCTTGAGCGCGCTCGCGGCGACGGCGAACTCGAGTGCCTCCGCCGGCTCGTTGCCCGCGAGCAATTGCGCGATCAACGCCGCCGTGAAGCTGTCACCACCGCCGACTCGATCCACGACGCGGACCTCGTGCCGCCGGCTCCGATGCAGGTGACCGGTCTGCACGTCGTACAACGCGGCGCTCCAGGTTTGATCGCGCGGTCCCCGATGTTCGCGCTCGGTGATCGCAACGAACCGCGACGCGCGTCCGCCCCTCTCCCCCAATCGCTCCGCGACTCGCTGGGGATCCGCCTCCATGCCCAGCATCGTCTTGATCGCATCGGCATTGCCGATGACGAGATCGGCCTGCTCGGCGAGGGGCCGGACAGTGGGCATGGGATCGCGATTCTGCCACAGCGCCGCGCGGAAGTTGAGGTCGAGGCTCACGCGGATCGACGCGGACCTCGCGCAGGAGATCGCCGCGGCGAGCGCGGCTCGGGGGCCCTCGCCGAGCGCCGGCGTGATGCCGGTCGAGTGAAACCATGCGGCGCCTTTCAGAATCGCGGACCAGTCGAGCATCGCCGGTTCGAGCTGCGCGAACGCCGACCCGGCGCGGTCGTACACGACGCGCATCGCCCGCAGGTCGTCACCGGACTCGACGAAGTACAGTCCCAAACGCTGGCCGCCGCGCAGTACGTGTGTGGTTCCGACGCCCTCGCGGCGCAGGGCCTCGAGGCCGGCGCCACCCAGCGGATTCTCGGGAATTCGCGTGACGTAGTCGCACGCGACGCCGAGGTGCGCGAGACCGACCGCGACGTTCGCCTCCGCGCCGCCGAAGCAGGTTTCGAGCTTGGGCGAGACGAGCAGACGCTCCTCACCGGGAGGGGAGAGCCGCAGCAGCAGCTCGCCGAAGGTGACGGCTCTCACGCGCGCGCCCTGGCGACGCTGGCGACGAGCGTGCGCGCGCGACTCGTGACGTCGGCGGCGTGCTCGGAGACCAATGCGCTGCCGAGGCTCACCGCGGCGGCGCCGGCGCGGATCCAGTCGCCGGCGTTTTCGAGCGTCACGCCGCCCGAGGGGATCAGTCGCACCGACGGCAGCGGCGCCAACACGTCGCGGATATACGAAGGACTGACGGCGGAAGCGGGGAACAGCTTGATCAGCTCGGCGCCGGCGCGATGGGCGGCGAGAATCTCGCCTGGCGTGAACGCGCCGGGGATGTAGGGAACCCCACGCTCCTGGCAACAGGCGAGCACGCCCGCGTCGAATGCGGGGCTCACGACGAAGCGTGCGCCCGCCGCGATGACCTCGCGGGCCGCGGCGGCATCGAGGACAGTGCCGGCGCCCACGACGCAGCCCGCGACATCCGTCAGCGTTCGGATCGCGTCCGTGGCGCCGGGCGTCGTGAGCGTGATCTCGATGTGCGCGATGCCGCCGGCCACCAAAGCAGTCGCGACGGGCCGCAGGTCGGCTGCTTTGCGCGCCCGAATGACGGCGACGACGCCGCTCTTGATGAGCGCCTCGATCATGCGGGTATGCCGGCGAGCGTCTGCAATGCGGCATCGATGCCGGATGCATCGAGCACGCCGCGCCAGCGTGTGACGGCGGTCTCGAAATCCCGCGGCCCGGCCTCGGCGCGCGGAGGACCGGCGGCGGCGGCCAGCGCCAACCCTTCGGGCACGCGTCCGCGCTGCGCGACGAAGCGCGCGACGGTCGGCGCGACCCGCACCGCCCATTTCTCGACCTGGTTCTGCGCGATCGCCTGCCAGCGATGCTCGAGCCACGGATTGCTGAAGCGCTCCCACACGCTGCGCGCGAAGTTGGCTGCGTCCGCAGGATCGGAGAGTCCCGCGGCGGGAAGAATTTCGTCGAACAGGATGCGCCGCATGAACGACCCCACACGTTGGTCCGTGATTGCCTCACGCACCGTCGGCACGCCGGCAAGCAACGCGACCGGCACCGTCGCGGTGTGAGCGCCGTTCAAGAGTCGCAGCTTACGGTCGCGGTAGGTCGTGATGTCGGTCGCGAACACGACCTCGGGTGGCGAGTCGATCGGGAATGCGGCGCGCAGGCAGTCGGGCTCTCCCTCGATCGCCCACAGGGAATAGGGCTCCGTGACCGTGCGGAGTGGATCAGCGTCGGTCGGCCCGGCGGTGGTGATGCGATCGACGAGCGACGAACAGAACCGCACCCGAGCGGCAAGCCAGTCGCGAAACTTGGCGCCGCCTGTCAGGCGGGCTGCATGGTGCGCGACCATCTCCGCGAGCCGCCGGCCGTTGTCGGGAATGAGCTCCGTCGGGATGACGAACATCGCCGGCCCGTCCGGCAGCGCGACAAAGCGGTCGTGCAGCAGCTCGGCAAGACGCGCGGCGAACGGTCCGTCCTCGCGGAAGCCAGCTTCCGTCACGTTGCTCACGATCACGCGGAGCTCGGCACGCCGGGCGAGCGCGCGCACCTGCTCCCACTTTTTGTCGGCGACGAGCGCGCGCGAAATCGCGTCGACCTGCCGCGTCCGATCGACCGGCGTTCCATTCACCACCCCGCGCTCGACGAGAGTAAAGCGACCATTCTGCGCATTCATCGCCGCGGCCGAGCCCGACGGTGTGCTTTGAACGACCACGATCCGCCCCGCTCCTCGGCCCGCGCGGTTGGCGGCGTCCACGGCCGCGACGACGAGCGCGCGCAACAGGACGCCCGTCCCGAACTGGAGCACGCGCTCCTCGATCATTGGCCGGGGGCGCGGACCGCTCGACCCGGCGCGACGCCTTCAACCGCCTGTCCGTTCGTCACCACCGATACGCCGTTCACGATCACATGCCGAATGCCGACCGGCGCAAGCGCGGGCTCGCGATAGGTCGAGCGATCGATCACGCTTCCCGCGTCGAAGATCGTGATGTCCGCGTCCGCCCCGACCTGCAAGCGTCCCTTCTGTCGCATCGCCGGCACGCGCGCCTCGAGTCGCTGCGCCGGCATCAGCGTCATCTTGCTGACGGCCGTCATTAAGGAAAGAGCGTGCGTCTCGCGGACGTAGTGGCCGAGCACTTTGGCGAACGTGCCGGTGGTGCGGGGATGCCCGGTGCCGTTCTGCCAGTAGGCGTCGCTCGCCACGATCGTGAGTGGACTCGAGATCGCGGCAGTGGCCATCTCCTCGGTGTTCGTGTGGATGACGATCGGCCCGCCGATGCGCGTGTAGCGCTCGAAACTCTCGCGATTCAGCCGCTCGCCCGTGAGCGGCCATTCGATCTCCGCGAGCCGCGCCTCGGGCGCCGATTTGTAGGTGTCCTGGATCGTCGCCGACTGAATTTCGGTCATCCCCGCCGTGTACGGATAGGCCTCCGTCGTGACGTCCTGCCCGCGTGCCCGCGCCGCGCTGATCATCGCCAGCATCTGCGGCGTCTCGGCCAGCGCCGAGCTGTTGATGTGGACCACATGGAGGGGCGCGCCGGTTTCGGCGGCGAGCGCCAGCACCTCCTTCAACCCGTCACTGCCGGGGCGGATGTGGACGTGGACCGGCGTCTTCGTTCTTGCAGCGACGCGAAAGACGGCCAGGAGCTCCTCTCGCGTGGCAGCCGGCGTGTACGGAAAGCCGGCGCCGATGTCCACCGCGCCATCCCGTAGCCCCGCCTCGATGAGCGCCGCGATTTCGGCGATCTGCAAGTCCGTGGCGGGGCGGTAGGCGCCGTCGCCGACCGGCATCCAGGTTCCGGCATCGTGCATCACCGCCATGCGAACTTTGATGTGGCCGACGCTGACGCCGTAGTTGATGCGCTCGCCGGCCTCGCGCTCGCGATACCAAGCGGGCACGTCCGCCGTGCCGAGCTCGAGCTCTAGGGCCGTGGTGACGCCGTCGAGCGCTTGGAGCCGATACGTCTCCGGTGTCTGCGCGTGCGAGTGCAGATCGATGAACCCGGGCGCGACAACGAGACCACGGGCGTCGATCGTATCGCGCCCGGCGATCCTGTCGGAAGTGATGACGGCGATCTTGCCGTCCGTGAGTCCGATGTTGCGGACGGCATCGAGTCCCGACGCCGGATCCATGACCCGGCCACCCAAAATCACCCGATCGTACACGTGAGTACCAACCTGGAGCGCGAGTAAGAGTTCTAGGACCATGGCGCGAACCGCAGGCAAACAGGACTCGGCACACTGATCTGTTTGCCGGCCGGCATGAGCTTCCCACTCGCCGCGTCGCGCGCGAACACGACGATCGAGTTCGACCGCTGATTCGCGGCGAGCAGCCAGCGTCCGCTGGGGTCGAGCGTGAAGTTGCGGGGCCAGTCGCCCTGCGTGGGGACGGTTTGCACGAGCGACAGCTCGCCCCCCCCGGTCGCCGCAACCGCGAACACGGCAATGCTGTTATGTCCGCGGTTCGACACGTACAGCGTTCGACCCGACGGCGCGACGTGGATGTCGGCGGGATAGTTCGTGCCGCTCCACCCGGCGGGGAGCGTCGACTGCGTGTCGATTGGAGTGAGCGCACCGCGTTCCGCGTCGAAGCGCAGCGTGGCCACCGTGGAATCGAGCTCGTTGGCGACGAACACGAGCGGCAACGTCGGATGAAACGCGAGATGGCGCGGGCCGGCGCCGGGCCGCATCACGGCGTCCGCGCCGTCGACGTGGCGGAGCGCCTTGGCTGCGAGATCGAGCTGGTAGACAAACACGCGATCGGCTCCGAGGTCCGCAGCGAGCGCGAAGCGGTTGGAAGGGTCGGCGAGGATGCAGTGCGCGTGCGGGCCACTTTGACGATCCGCCACCGGGCCGTGGCCCTGATGCTGGATCATGGACGTCGCGGTCTCGGGGGTGCCGTCGGGCTGAAGCGGAAGCAGCGCCACGCTGCCGCTGTCGTAGTTGGCGACGAGCAACACCTGGCCGGTTCTGTCCACGCTCACGTAACACGGCGAGCTCCCGCGCGACGACTGCTCGGCAAGGGTTTTCACGGCGCGGACCGTGCCGGCCTCGACTTCGTTGACCGCGTAGACGATTCGGAGCTTGGGGTGTGTCGCGAGGAACGACGGATTGGGCCCGGCAGCCAGCGAGCCTATTGACCGCAGCTCACCCGAACCGGGGTCCATGCGCAGGACGTAGATGTTCTCGGTGTAGGTCCCGACGTAGAGCAGGGCTTCGTCCAACGGCGACTCCTTGATCCACGTGAGTCCGGCGAGCGCCAGCGACGACGCCAGGAAGTCTCGCCGCGATGACCCGCGCGCGTTTGTCATGTCCCAAAGCTGCACAACGTGTAGCTTATGCGCGATGTCGTCGCCGCCTGTTTCCCCTCAATCCCAGGATCTGCGCCGAGTCATCGGGCTCGGCGGCGGCATCGCGCTGATCGTCGGCATCACGATCGGCAGCGGCATCTTCCGCACCCCGCCCACGATTGCCGGTCTCGTGCCGAATCCGCTCGTCATCATGGCGCTGTGGACCGCGTTCGGCCTGATCAGTGTCTGTGGCGCGCTCACGGTGGCCGAGCTGAGCACGCTGTTGCCGCGGCCCGGCGGCGTCTACGTCTTCCTGCGCGAAGCCTATGGCGACGCCGCCGCGTTCGTGTTCGGCTGGCTCTACGTCTTGATCACGACTCCCACGACTGTGGCCGCGCTGGCCGTCGTGTTTGCGGAGTTTCTGCTCAACCTGCTGGGCTCGCCCGTCGATGCGCGCGTCCAGGTGATCGCCATCGCCGCCATCGTCATTCTCACGTTCGCCAACGTGCTCGGCGCGCGCGTGGGCGTCGCGGTCAGCGGCGTCACGACGCTCATCAAGGTCGTCGCGCTCGCGGCGATCATTGTGGGCGCATTCCTGCTGGGCCGAGGCGATTTCTCCAACGTCACCGCGGGTGGCGTCGTGCACCCGAGTGGGCTGGCGCGCGCGGTCGCGGCGGTGATCTGGACCTATGACGGCTGGATCGCGGTCAGCATGATCGCCGGTGAGGTCATCGCACCGGATCGCTTGATGAAACGCATCATCATCATCGGCATGCTGATGATTGTGACGCTCTACATCGGCGCGAACCTGGCGTACCTGTACATGATGCCGGTCGGCGTCATGTCGCTGCAGCGCGAAGCGATCGCGCGGACGGTGACGACGTCGTTCGCGGGACCGGCCGCCGGCGTCGCCGTCATGCTCGCCATCATGACGAGCGTGTTCGGCGCCCTCAACGGCAACCTGCTCGCCAAGCCGCGCGTCGCGTACGCCATGGCGCGCGACGGGCTGACGTTCGCGTTCCTCGGGAACACCCATCCGCGCTGGGCCACGCCGTGGGTCGCGCAGGTCATCGTCGGGCTGGTCGGGATTGTCATGGTGCTCACGCTGAGAGACTACGACACGCTCACGACGTATTTCGTGGTCATCGAGTGGGCGGCGCTGATCTTCGCGGTCGGCGCGGTGTTCGTGTTGCGGCGGAAAATGGCCGACGCGCCTCGGCCGTTTCGCACTCCCATCTATCCCTGGGTGCCGCTCGCGTTCATCCTCGGCACCGTGGTTGGGCTATCGGCGATCGTCTGGGGGCAAATTCAGGTCCGCAACTTTTCGCCGATCTACGGTCTCGGCATTGCCGCCGCGGGATTTCCCGTCTTTCACCTATGGAAACGATTGCAGAGGAGACGATGAGAAAGGCCGTGCAGACCAACCAAGCCCCACAGCCGCGCGGTCCGTACTCGCAGGCGATCATCGAGGGCGATTTCATCTTCGTCGCCGGGCAGGGACCGAACAACCCCAGGACGGGACAGCGCGAGCTGGGCGACGTGCGCTCCGAGACGAAGCTGACGTTCGAGAACGTGCGCGCCATTCTCGAGGCGGCCGGCTCATCACTCGATCACGTCGTCAAGTGCAACGTGTATCTGCGCGACATCAACGACTTCGCGGCGATGAACGAAGTGTACGAGACGTTTTTCTCCAAGCCGTTTCCGGCGCGCACCACGATCCAGGCGGGTGCGCTGCCCGGCGGGATCGCGGTGGAGATCGAGTGTATTGCGAGGAAACGCGCGGGCTAGCGCGGCCCCTGGCTCCAGCCTGCCGTCACGGTGAGGAGATCGACCGGCAGCCGCGGCGCCCAGAACTGCGGCGCATGTTGGCCACCCGGAACTTCCGTGTACACGACGTCATACCCCCGCGCCTGGAGCGCGTCGCGGAACCGGCGGTTCGCATCGCGAAAGTTCGGACCGGCGCCGCCGAGCGTGGGATGATCCTCGAGCTCGCCGACGTCCAACACGAAACGGACGTCGCGCTTCGGTAGCCGCGCCGCCTCGGCGGTCAGCCACTCGTACGGCGCGCCGTTCGATGCGTCGGCGCCGCGCCAGAATGCCCCGCTTTGCGACAGCACGTTGCCGAACAGGTCGGGCCGCATCAGCGCAACGTAGGCGGACGCCAATCCACCGGCGCTCGAGCCCGTGATGATCACCTGGTGCGGATCGGTCGTGACATGCCAGCCCGCGCGTGCCCACGGGATGAGCTCGTCGCCAAGAAACCGCACCATCCGCGGGGCATTGCCGAGGTCGGCAATGCGCTGCGCGCCGGCGCCGTTGTCGATGAGCACCGCGACGAAGGCCGGCGCGCGCCCCGTCGCGCGCAGCGTATCGAGGATCAACGGCAGCGGCATCGTGTCCTGGTAATCGGCGCCGTCGAACGCAACAATCAGCGGGTAGGGCGTCGCGCGTTTGGCATCGTAATCCGCGGGTAAGTACACCCAGAGGCGTCGGTCGCGCCCATACACCGAGTCGCGCAGCGTCAGCGCTTGGAGCCGAGCCGCGGATTGATGCGTGCTCTGTGCCGCGGCAAGGGTTGGGAACGCCGGCATCCCGATGATCAAGCACAGCCAGCGGAACCGAATGGAGGCCTTCACGGAGGGGGCGGCGCCGCCGGGTTCGGCGGATGCTTCTTGAGCTGGCCGCCGATCAACGCGCCGGCTGGAAAGCCGATAAACGCTCCGGTTATGACGAACACCTTGACGGCGCAGGAGCCAGAAGCGCCGTCGCCGAGCCTGCACAATTGCGATCCCAACGCGCCGACAACCACGCCGCCGATCAGGCCGCCCTCGAGCCAGTAGGTTCGCGGCGGGATGCGGCGGACCACGCTGTCGGGTGATGCCGCTGGTGCTGGGGCGACGCTGCTTGTGAACCGCGGTGGGATGCGGGGCGCTTGGGCGCTCCCTATTCCGTGGGCGCCAAACGCGAGAGCGAGAACGACGCTGCGGCCGCGCATGACTACGCGGTCTCGGGCTCGAGATACTCCTCGCGATACATCCGAATCAGCTCGAAGAAGTAGCTGAGCGCGAGCGGTCCGATGAGCAGTCCCAGGAGGCCGAAAATGCTGACGCCGCCGATCGCGCCGATCAGCGTGATGAGCGGGTGGATCGCCGAGAAGCGGCGATAGATGAACGGGCGAATGAAGTTGTCTACGCTGCCGACGACCAGCACGCCCCACGCCGCGAGCAGAATGGCGGCGAGCGGACGGCCTTGCATGTACAGCACGACCGCGGCCGGTCCCCAGATCAGGCCGCTGCCCACCACCGGCAAGATCGCGAACGCCATCGTCACGACGCCCCAGAACAAGCCGTTCGGCAATCCCGCGATCGCGAAGGCTAGGCCGAGCAACGCGCCCTGAACGGCGGCGACGACGCCGGTGCCGATGACGGTCGACACCGTCACGTCCTTGAATCGGCGGCCCAGCTTCTCCGTGTTGGCGTCGGAGAAGGGGATGTACGGCCGCGCGTCGAGCCAGACGTCGCCCGGATGTTTGAGCACGTAGTACAGACCGAAAAACGAAATCGTGAGATTGAGCGTCAGCCGGGTGGCGGTGCCGACGAGTCCGAACGCGCTTGCCCCGATCGCCGCCACGATGCGGCCGCCCGCCTCGGCGAGACGGGGGCCGACGGGAATGCCGTGAATTTGCAGCCCGCGAAACCGCTCGATGATCGGGCTCTGGAGAACGCTCTGCGTGATCTCCTGCGCCTGATTGATGAGCAGCCCGGCGATCAGCACGCCCGGAACGATGAGCAGCACCGCGCCGAGAATCGTGACGACGAACGACGCGACTCCCGAGGGTGTGCGGCGGTTGACCAGCCACTCATGCAGCGGCGCGAACAGCACCGCGAGCACGGGGATCCCGATGATCCCTGTGGCGTACGGCCCCAGGGACCACAGGATCGCCACGCCCAACGCGATGACGATGAACGCCGCGCGCTGGTGCTTCGTGTCGAGAAAGGCCAAGCTATTTGCCGCGTTCCACCCGCAGGACGCGGGTCAACGTCGTCCCGTTGACGGTGATCGTGACGAGATAGTCGCCGGTCGAGACTTGATTCGCACCACCGCCGAATCCCCCGAACCCACCACCACCCGTCGGTCGCCCGAACGCCTGCGCCACAAAGCCAAGGGCGCCGAATCCTCCCCCCCCACCACCGCCGCCACCTGTCCCGGGCTTTCTCAGCAGGTTGCCGAGCGTGGTGAGGAAGCTCGCGTCGGGCTGATCGTTACCCGACTCGCCGCCACTCTCACCGCCGGCGGCCCCCAGATTCGGTGTGTTCGACACGGCGCGCGGCGTCGTTTCGCCCGGCCGCTCGACAAAGCGACCGGCCGCGGTGAACGGCGAGCCACCACCGCCTCCTCCGCCGCCACCCCCACCGCCGCCACCGAAGCCGAAGCGCGTGGCGATGCCCTGCACGTCACCGGCGAGCAGCAATTTCTTGATCGGATCCAGCTGCTCGGCGTTGCCGCCGGCCTTTTGGAGTGAATCGAACACCACGTTGATCCGCTGCACCAGCCACGCGCTATCGCGCTTCTGCGACGGCGACAGCGCGACCGGCGGCGGATTCTTGCCCTGGAAATTCCAGACGACACGGTGCAGACCCGCGCCGGCCGGACCTTGTATCGTACGCACCGTGTCGCCGCGCACGTCGCGAATGACGATTGAGGTGCGGGCGCGGCGGTCGGTCGAGCCCTGCGTCAGCCGGTACACGATCTCCGCGCCGTACTGCGGGCTCGGCGCCCGGAACTGCTTCTGTCCGTTGTTGCCGCCGCCGAGCGGCGCCTGCCCGTACTGGTACGCCGTGCTGGGCTGGAACAGGTAAGCCCCCGCGGCGAGCACGCTGTCGGTGAGCTGCTCGAGTGGCGCGATATTCACGATCCACAGCGAACGGCCGTGCGTCGCGATCAGCAAGTCGCGATCACGCGGTTGAATCCGAATGTCGTGCACCGGCACGACCGGCAGGCCACTCATGAATTTTTGCCACGACGCGCCGCGATTGAACGACACGTAGAGCCCGACGTCCGTGCCGACGAACAGCAGGTCGCGGTTCGCGACGTCCTCGCGGATCACGTGGGTGTAGTTCGGCAGACTCGGATCGGCCGGCAGGTTATTCACGAGCGAGCGGAACGACTTGCCGAAATCGGTCGTGACGTACACGTACGGCTTGAAATCGCCGTTGCGGTGATTGTCGAACGTGACGTAGAACGTCGCGCTGTCGAAGTGCGACGGCTCGATGCGGCTCACGTACGTGCCGGCGGGGACGCCGGGGAAGCGGCCGGTGAGATTCTCCCAGGTGCCGCCGTCGTTGCGCGTGAGCCAGACGTTGCCGTCGTCCGTGCCGGCATACAAGAGCCCCGGCCGGATCGGTGACTCCGACAGCGACACGATCGTGCAGAACGTCTCGGCGCCCGTGACGTCGGGGGTGACGCCGCCCGTCGTGCGTGTCGAGACGCGGATCTTCATCGAATCCTGCGTCGAGAGGTCGCCCGAGATCGGGTAGAGATTCTCACCGCGCGCGTTGGACTTCATCACTTTGTTCGCGCCGGCGTAGAAAACTTGCGGGTTGTACGCCGAGATGAAGAACGGCGTGTTCCAGTTCCAGCGCAGATCGGTGTCGTTCGAGTCCGCCCGCTGGCGCAGCCGGAGCTCGGCGAGGTGGCGGCGCTGCGCCGCGGTTTCGGGCTTCGTCGTGTCGGGGCGCTCGATGACGATCGAATCTTCGTACTGGGTGTAGCGCGGCCGGTAGTTCGGCTTTTGGAGGACCGTGCGCTCGCCCGTCGCGAAGTTGAGCCGCGACATGTTGCCGCCCTGCGACTCGACGTAGATGATGTTCGGGTCGGTCGGGTCCTGCGCCGTGTAGAAGCCGTCGCCGCCGCCGACCGTCGTCCAGTCGGCGTTCGTGATCTCGCCCTGCCGCCGCCGCGACGGCCCGCACCAGGAGCCGTTGTCCTGGAAGCCGGCGCAGACGCCGTAGGGGAAATTCATGTCGTAGCTGATGATGTAGGGCTGCCCGATCGGGAACGTGTTCAGGAAGTCCCAGTTACCGCCCTTGTCCCAGCTTTGCGACACGCCGCCGTCGTCACCGACGATGATGTGGTTCGGATCGTTCGGGTCGATCCACATCGAGTGATGGTCGACGTGAATCCCGACCGTCGCGTTGCCGACCGTCTTGCCGCCGTCGTTCGAGAAATTCACCGGGGTGGACGACCAGTACACGCGGTTCTCGTCTTTCGGATCCACGCGCACCTGGGAGTAATAGAAGGGGCGCACGTCGTTGCCGTTCATCTTCTCCCACTTCGTCCCGCCGTCGGTCGAGCGATAGAGACCGGACGGACGCGTCTGCGCCGCGGCCCCGGCGGCTGGACGCGCGTTAGCGTTCGTGTCGGCCTCGACCATCAGATAGATGACTTTGGGATTCGACTGCGAGATCGCGATGCCGATGCGGCCCAGCGTCGTCGTGGGCAGGCCGTTGCCCGAGACCTGCGTCCATGTCTTGCCGGCGTCCGTCGTCTTCCAGAGTCCGCTGCCCGGGCCGCCGCTGTACAACGAATACGGCGTGCGCACGCGCTGCCAGCTGGCGGCGAACAGCACGTCGGGATTCGACGGATCCATCGCGACGTCGATGAACCCGGCCTGCGGCGAGATGAACTTCACGAGCTGCCACGTCTTACCGCCGTCCGTCGTCTTGTAGAGGCCGCGCTCGGGATTCGCCGACCACGCCTGGCCCAGCGCCGCGACGTAGACGGTGTTCGGATCCTTTGGATTGACGACGATGCGGCCGATCGCTCCGGTCTTCTCGAGCCCTGAGCGCGTCCACGTCAGGCCGCCGTCGGTCGATTTGAAGATGCCGCAGCCCGGCGAGATCGTGTTGCGCGAATCTTCTTCGCCCGTGCCGGCCCACACCTGCATCGTGTCGGACGGCGCGATCGCGAGCTCGCCCATCGATACGCACGGCTGGTTGTCGAAGACGGGCCGGAACGTCGTGCCCGCGTTCGTGGTCTTCCAGATCCCGCCCGCCGCGGCCGCGACGAAGAACGTCTTCGACGGGCTCGGAATTCCCGTCACGCTCGACACTCGCCCACCCATGTTCGCGGGGCCGATGTTGCGCCAGCGGAAACCGGCGAGCAGCGTCGAATCGAGTGTGATGCCGCTCGCGGCCGGCGCCTGCGCGGGCACCCCCGTCGTGACGGTCACGTTGCTCGGCGGTTGCCGCCGCGGCTGTGGTAAAGCGCGGGGTCGTGTGGTGTCGGTAGATGCCGGAGCAGGTGGGTTTTGAGCGACGACAGGAGATGCGATGACGAGGACGGCGGCAGCCGCCCATAGGCGCTGAAACATGACGGCCCTCAGTCTGATGAAATGTGTGTGTGGGAATCGTGCAGCCTATGCACTACGAATGGAAGCCTTGCGGTGTTGAATGCCGACAATTAAACTCGGCTTTCCTTACCGCACACACATGCGCCTATTTCGTCTACTTGCTGTCCTCGCGCTCGTCGCGGCGCCCCTCACCGCCCAGGAACGGTTCGACATCGCCGTCTACCCCTATGCGACCGCAGCGCGCGGCGAGTGGGAGCTCGAGGCACTCGTCAATTACGCGAGCCGAGGCACGAGCGCGTTCGACGGCGGCGTCGCACCGACGCAAGGGCAATGGCGGTTCGCGAGCGAGCTCACGCGCGGGATCACCGATCATTGGGAGCTGGCGGCCTACGTGTTGGGCGCGCAGGTGCCTGGCTTGGGACTGGAGTACGCCGGCTGGCGTGCCCGCTCGCGCATGAGGGCACCGGAGCAGTGGGGGCTTCCGGTCAATCTCGGCCTCGGCATCGAGTACGAGGCCGCGCGGCCAGCGTTCAGCGAGAGCGCGCAAACACTCGAGTTGACCGCCATCCTCGAGCGGCGCGTCGGCGCGCTGCGCCTCATCGTCGATCCGACGTTCGAGCGCGATTTTCAAGGGCCGGAGCATGAATGGGAGTTCGAGCCGCGCGCGCGGGCCGGCTACGGCATCAGCAAGACAGTGACGCTCGGACTCGAGTACTACGGCGCCTTCGTGGAGACCGAAGCGAAGCATCAGGTTTACCCGACAGCCGATTTCCGGCTCGGTGACGACGCCAATCTTCACGTCGGGGTCGGTTTCGGCTCTCGCAACAGCGGCGACCGGCTGGTCTTCAAGACGGGATTTGAGATACCCTTAGGGGGGGACAAGGACTAAAAGCGACATTTTGGGACTTCATGAGTCCCATTGAGCCAGTGATTTCCCTCACTTTCAAGCACAGAACCAACCTTAGATTCTCTGGCGGCACTCAAGTCGTCCCAGGTCGGGACTCCGCCCACCCCGCCCTTAACTGCTCCTTCTATAAAGTAAGTGCCGCGACCCGCTGTCTGGAGCCCTCCTAACGGAGGGACCGCCCCATGGCCTGGAATATCTTCGGACGCGATACGACGCCCGAACAGCTCCCCGCCGAACTGCGCGCGATCCTCGCCGACATGAAGCGTGAGCGCGTGGCGTTCGAGAACCTCACCAACACCGCGCGCGAATCGGGAACGCACCTGACGCAGATGATGCAGCCGATCACCGAGGCGCAAAAGGTGATCGCGGAGCTGCAGTCGCGCGTCAAGTCGCTCGAGCGGCTCGTCCCCGTCCTCGCGACGCTGGACGAGCAGACCGAGAATGTTTCGAAGCAGCAGCGGCGTACCGAGACGCAGCTCACCCAGAACTCGGAGAGCGCGAAGCAGCTGCGCACCGAGATCGACGAGCTGCGCGGCGTGCTGGAGCAGGCACTCGCGCTGAAAAACGACGTCGCCGGCTTCCTCGAGCTCGGCGGTGGGTTCAAGGCGCTGCGCATGGATGCCGACACGTTGAGCGGCGCGGTCCGCGAGCTGACGCAGGGGTTCGATCAGGTCCGCGCGCGGCAGGAAGAGCTGCGCAAGACGAGCGACGCGGTCGCCACGCGCTTCAGCGCGTTCGAAGACCGCCAGCAGGAGGTCCATCGCAGCGTGACCGAGACCGAGTCGCGCACCACCGCCGTCGGTCAGACCCTCAAGGATCTGTCCGCAGCGGCGGCTGAAGCGGTGCAGACCAAACGGCAGCTGACGACCCTCAAGGCGCTGGCCGACGGCGTGACCCAGAAGGTCGCGGCGCTCGAGCAGCAGCGCGACGTCGTCGAGCGCGCCACCGCCGAGGTGGGGCGGCTGCACGAGCTGATGCGCGAGGTCGATGCCAAGATCCGGCGCCACGAAGAGAGCGCGAAGGGCCTCGGCGAGCTCGAGTCGAAGGTCGCCGAGCTGAAAGACATCCACGCGGAAGTGCTGGCGCGCTCGACCGAAATCAACGCCAATCACGAATCCGTCAAGCAGGCCGACACCGAGTTGAAGAGCCGTCTGGCTGCGTTGCGCGACGACGTGCAGCGCGCCGTGAAGCGGTTCGAGCTCGAGAATCAGGGGCTCGACGCGGTCGGCCAGCGCATCGTCGATCTGCGCAGCTCGCTCACCGGCATGGAAGGTCGCTTCAAGCTGCTGGAGGAATCGAGCCGCAGCATCACCGACGTGCACTCCAAGGCCGACGGGCTGGTCACGCAGCTCGAAGGCATCGCCGAGAACGTCGCGCTGCTCGGCACACAGGCCGAGCGTGTGCGCGCGATGGAGACGAGCACGACTCGGCTCGGCTCCGCGGTCGATCAGATGACCCAGCGGGTGGAGCGCCTCGAGAAGGCGCAGCCCGGTGTGCAGGCCGTGCTGGAAGACGTCGCGAGCCTCAAGGGCACGCATGAAGCGGTGAAGGGCGCGATCGAGCAGGTGCAGGCAGCGGCCGGCGAGATCGCGCGCGTGCGCGAGGCCAATTCGGGCACCAAGGCCTGGCTGACCGGCGTCACCGATCAGATCAGCGCGCTCAAAGGCGAGCTGGCGGCGATCGAAGAGCTGCGGCCGACCGTCGAATCGGTGCGCGGCGAAGCCGATCGCCTGTCGCAGGCGATGTCGCAGATCGATTCCCGCAGCCGCATGGTCGAGGATCTCAACAAGCGGTTGGCGGATCTCACGGCCCTCGGCACGCAGCTCGACGAGCGCAGTCGCGAGCTGCTGACGCGGATGGCGGGTGCCGATGAGCGCTTTGCGGCGCTCAACGCGCGGGCCGACGAGGCGGCGCGGATCGAGAAGCTGGTGCCGGCCGCGGTCGCGACGGCGGAGCGGGCCGAGCGGCGCGTCACCGAGGTGGACACGGCGGTGAGCGCGCTCGAGTCGCGCGCCCAGAACATCGAAGGTCTCGCCGAACGGACGACCGCGCTGGGGCAGCAGCTGGAGCTCAAGCAGGCGGCGCTCGACAAGGCGACGGAGCATCTGGACCGGGTGGCCCAGCTGCGCGAGCAAGCGGCGACCGCCGCACAACAGTTGGAAGAGCGCTCGTCACAGCTGGGCACCGCGGTCACCACGGCGAGCAACCGCTTGCTGGAGCTCACGGCGACCGTGGACGAGCTGGACAATCGCTCGGGCGCCCTGCGCTTCGCGCAGAAGCGCATGGCCCAGTTCGAGGAGCGGCTCGCGAAATGGGAGGCGGTCGAGTCGCAGCTACAACGTGCGCTGGAGCAGATGGGCCAGCGGCAAGCCACGGTGGATGCGATGCAGGCCGACATGCACCGCCTGTACGAGGTGGCCGAGAAGACGACCGACGACGTCCGCTCGATCGCGGGCGCGAAGGAAGAAGTGACGCAGACGCGCGCGACGCTCGAGACGGTGCTCAGCATGATCTCGCACGTCCACGACGCGGCCAACACCCTCGACCACCGCAAGCGGCAGGTCGAGCAGGCCGAGGAACGGCTCGCCCGCGCCGAGGCGATGTTGGCCGAGATCCAGACCGGCCTCGCGCAGCTCGCGGGCCAGAAAGCGTTGGTCGATCAGGCCGTGTCGCAGGCCAGCGCGCTCGAATTCCAGACCAAGCAGGCGGAGGCGGTCATTGCCTCGCTGCGGCAGGAGCGTGAGGTCTCGGACAGCGTGCGCGGCGCGGTGACCCAGATTCGCGAAGAACGGCGCTCGGAAGAGCGGCCGACGAAGAAGACGGCCTAGAACCTGAGGCCGCCTCAAACAAGAAGCCCCGCACGCAATGCCGCGGGGCTTTTTGTTTTCTGGTGACATGGGTCACGTTTGTTTGGCCCGCGCGACGAAGAATTTCTTGGCGGTTACCTGTTCCGTCTGGAGGTGGTCCATGTTTTATTGAAGCGACTCGTTGGACGCTGATCCTTTGGAGGACCAAATGCATTCACGTCACGCCTTGTCCGTCATTTCTCTCTCGCTGTTGTTCGCCGCCTGCAACTCCACCGAACCCAACCTGCAACACATCAGCCTCTCGACTCAGGTCGCCGGCGCGTCGCGCGCTGCTGGCTCGGCGAGCGGCGGGATTGTCGCCGATCAGATCATCACCGCGACGGGCGGTTCCGTGCGCATCACGGCCGCGCAGCTCGTGCTGTCGCACGTGAAGCTCGCGAGCGACACCGCCGGGTGCGCGACTGATTCGAGCGACGACGCCGCGCCGGTGCAGGCGAGCGTCATGGACGACTCGACCGGGCACGAGCACGCCGACAGCAGTGAGCATCCCGACAGCGCCGAGCACGAGCACGATCAAGACAACGAAGACGAGTGCGAGCCGCTCCACGTCGGCGCGGTGACGGTGAATCTGCCGCTCGACGGCTCGACCCAAGTCGCGCTGGATGCGCTCGTGCCCGCCGGCACCTATACCGCCGTGATGGCGAAGCTGGACTCGGTGACCGTCACCGGCGTGTTCACCGACTCGGGCGGCACCGACCATCCGTTCACGTTCGCGGCCCGCGTCAGGGCGCATATCGCGATGGAGTTCTCGGCGCCGATCACCGTGAGCTCGGGCACCAACAACCTGACGATCAACGTCGACATCGGCGCCTGGTTCAAGGATCAAGCGGGCGCGATCATCGATCCCACCAATGCCGAGAATGCGTTCAAGATTCGCGAGGCGATTCGCGCGTCGTTCCACGCGTTCCAGGATGACAATCACGATGGGGCCGACGATCACGACGAGGGCCACTAGCCGCGCCCTGACGTAATCGGGGCGGGAAACACGCGAGGGGCGCAGCATGCTGCGCCCCTCTTGTTTTTACCGGGTGATTCAGCGCCCGCGTTTCGCAGTCCCTCCCGGCGCGGCGCTTGAAGATATCTTCCTGGCATGTTCACGACAGAATCCCTGGGCTTCCTGCGGGGGCTCGCTCGGCACAACAACAAGCCCTGGTTCGAGGCGCATCGCGAGAGTTACGAGCGGGATGTGCGCGCGCCGATGCGGGCGCTCATCGAAGAGATCGCTGGGACTCAAGCCCGCGACTTCACGTTAGCGCCTGCTGTGGGTAAGTTCTGTTCGGCTGGAAGCAGGCAACTGGGAGCCACTTGGCGTCTTGCACTTGGCGTCTTGTGACGAGTAGTGACGGGACGTAGCGCAGCCCGGTAGCGCACCTGAATGGGGTTCAGGGGGTCGCGGGTTCAAATCCCGCCGTCCCGACTACGGCCCCCGCCTCGGCGGGGGCCTTGTCGTGACGGCGTGTTTGGCGCCGCCGCTCGCTCCGCTCGCGGCATTACCGCTCAAATCCCGCCGTCCCGACTAGTAGGGAGCAGCGATCAGCGAGTGTTGCTAGGACTTACGGAAGGCTGTTGTTGCGAAGGTGGTGGAGTGTTTGCCGCTTGTTTGCCATTGAATCTCTTCGCGACCGCCTCGGAGAGATCCGCGGGATCGATCACGTTGTCATGGTCGAACATCGCTCGTGTTTTCCACCCACACAGCTTCATGATCGTCCCCTCGTCGATCCCGACGCGCCTGAAATTGCGCGCGGCGGTTCGACGCAGGTCGTGAACCAGCCGACCGGGTACCCCGGCACGACGACATGCCGTGCGCCAGGACTTGATGAACGTCTTGATTCTGTCCCGCACAACTCGCCGACAGACTTTTTTTGGCCACATCGAGGGGGCGTTCAGGTACGCACGTATTGCCTCATCGCGCAGAGACCGCTGGCCATGATAAGCAATAGCGAGAAGTTTGTTCGACCGGGGCTTAGGCGAGGTTTTGACCGCACACTTTGCATGCCTTTGCTGAGAAATTGAAGGCGATCCCGCCGGTGTTTCCCGGAACCGTTAGACTTGAGCCGCAGCGTGGGCAACGGTAATAAACAAAGCAGTACAGTGTCCCACCTGCGAAAAGCAATCCAGCAACAATGAGCAGAACTGGTGATGGGTTGGTTGCTCGCGTTTCGGCCCACCAAGCGGTGAAGATGAAAAGCATTACTCCTGTCAGTGATGGCATCGCACCCAGTAGCAAGGTTCTTTTCCTAATAGTATGAAACTCCTCTGTCAGTCGTCCCTCCCAGTTTTCCATTTCGAACCCTCACAGGTTCGGAGTAATCTTTCAAGTCCCAGCAAGCGCGGACGTCCTCTAGCAAGCAGAACTGAACGCGCTCAGATAGGGTGCCCTTCTCTCAACCCGCCACTCTCGAACATACTCAGGACTCACTCCACAAAAACACCCTCCGGACTCCCTTTACTAGAAGGGTAAGTGGAATGGGCTCTGAGTCGGTTGCCCATCGCCGCTCTTGCCCCTCGCCATCTGTCGTAATGCATCAAGGCCATCTAAGATTGCTCCAGATAACGCAGTAAGCGCATCATGTAGGTGCGGGGATTGGATGGCAGGTCCCACCGCGTTCGTAGAATTCCGCGCCGGCACCGATAGCGCCGTCACCGTTGGCTTGCCGACATGGGGTCAGCTCCATCGCGCGTCCGTGAGCATGCCGCCCGAGGA
>DATJKA010000051.1:0-15201 GCA_035491815.1 Gemmatimonadales bacterium
GGACGCGCAGCGCGCCGTCGAGATTGACGCTGCCGCTCGCGAGATGGGTGCCGACGACCGCGCGGACCGGCAGCGGCTCGCCGCTGAGCGCGGACTCGTCGATACTGGACGTTCCGTCGACCACCTCGGCGTCAACGGGGACGAGGTCGCCCGGCCGGATCAGCAACATGTCGCCCGCAGCCACGGACTCGACCGGCACGTCCGCGACGTCGCTGCCGTGCAGCCGGTGCGCGATCTTCGGCGCGCGTGCCAGCAGCGCCTCGAGCGAGCTCGATGCGCGCTGCATCGCGTATGCCTCGAGCGCCTCGCCGCCCGACTGCATGAGCACGATGACGACGCCGGCGAAGTATTGGCCGAGGATGAACGCCATCACGATGGCGAGACTCGCCACCAGATCGGCCGCGAAGCGCCCGCGCAGCATGCCACGCGCGGTCTGGACGACGAGGGGGACGCCGCCCACGAGCAGCGTGCCGAGGAAGATCGCGTCCGAGCGCGCGAGCAGCCCGGCCGCGAGCCCGGCGGCGGCGATCAGCGCCACCGGCCGGCGGCCGAGCGCCCGGGCGATGCCTAGAACGGCTTGAACCCGGGGGAGCCGAATCGCGGCATCTGCAGATGGATCCACAGGGGATATGCGTACGCGATGAGGACGAGGGCCACGGCGACGCCGGTCCAGAGCCAATAGCGATCGAACACGGTCCGCCCCGGAGCCACCGGATGCAGCGGCTCCGCCCATTCGATCGGCGCCGCGGCCGTGCGTTTGCCCGCGAGGCCGGTGCCGATCATCACGAGCATGAAGAACAGCGCGCTGGCGAACAGGAACACGCCGCCGAGCGCGGAGACGCCGGTCAGGCCGCGCCACGCCGCCGCCACCGTGCTGCCGCCGTAGCTCGCGTCATAAATGCGGCGCGGCATGCCCATCAGCCCGGTGATGTGGTTCGAGAACGAGAACAGCATCATGCCGATGAACCAGAGATACGGCTGCACGCGTGCCAGCAGGCCGAGCTCCAGCTCTCGTCCTGAGAGTCGCGGCACCAGCCAGTAAGCGGCGCCCATGAACGTGAGCGCCACCGCGCTGCCGACCGTGAGATGGAAGTGTCCCTGGATGAACGCGGTGTTGTGCACGACGGCGTTCATGCCGAACGACGCGTTGATCGCACCGCCGATCCCGCCCACCGCGAACAGAATCATCGACAGCGCGACGCTCGAGAACAGCGGATCGCGCCATGGGAGCTTGCCGATCCAATCGAGGAGTCCCGTCGCGCCCTGCGTGCGGCCCGCGACCTCCAGCGACGCGGTCACCGTGAACGCCGTGATGAAGCTCGGGAACAGGATCGCGAAAGTGAGGAAGGTGTGGAGCAGCTTCCACCCGGCCGACACGCCCGGATCCATGAACTGGTGGTGGAATCCGACCGGGGTCGAGAAGATGATGAACAACGCGAACACCAGCCGCGCGAGCGGATCGCTGAACAGTTTTCCACCCACGTGGCGCGGCAACACCGTATACCAGATCACGTAGGCTGGGAGCAGCCAGAAGTAGACGAGCGGATGTCCGAAATACCAGAACAGCATGCGCGCGAGCACGGGGTCCACGGTCTTCGTCCAGCCGAGCGACCAGGGAATCAGTTGGACCAGGACCTCGGTCGCCACGCCGATCGTCGCGATGAACCACACCAGGACCGTCGCGATCATGCCGTGCATCGCGAGCGGCGCCGGGCGGTCGGGCCGCGCGCGCCGCCACGTTCGGTACGACAGCAGCATCACCACGCCCCAGCACCACGACCCGACGATCACGAGCGTCAGTCCGATGTAGAACAGCGGATGCGCCTGGAGCGGCGGATAGAAGGTGTAGAGCACCGTCGCGCGTCCCGTCAGAATCGCGAACGCCGCCATTGCCGTCCCGGCCAGCGCGACCCAGAAGCCGGTCCATGCCAGGTTCAGTCCGGTAGGCTCCTGGTCGAGCGTGCGGCTGACGACGACGTAGCCGAACGCCATGATGAAGAACGTCGTAAACACGAGCGCCATCAGCACGCCGTGCGCCGTAACCGACAGGTAGTACATCTTGGCCGACCGCCACGGCAGGTCGAGGCTGGCGCGCGACAGGGCTTGCATGAACGCCATCGCCGAGGCCGCGCCGAAGGCGAGGATCGCCACCCAGAGATGTGCGAGGGACAGCCGATCGCTGCGCGTCATGGCTGGGCCCCCCCCTCCACGATCAGCTTGGCCGACATGAGGTGGTGCGAGAGGCCGCAGTACTCGTTGCAGACGATCAGGTACTCGCCCGGCGTGCGGAACGTCGTGGTGAACTGGCTGACGTAACCCGGCACCACCATGGTGTTGCCGTTCGTTCCGACGATCTCGAAGCCGTGCGTCACGTCGGCGCTGGTGATCCGGAACGTCACCGGCCGGTTCGCCGGCACGTGAATTTCAGCCGGCTGATACGCGAACATCATCGCGATGAGAACGACCGTGGCGCCATGTTCGTCCACGGTGACGCCGCGTTTGGCGAACCGCGCGTCGCTCCACACCGTCGCGGGATCGATCGTCTCGACGTGGCTGGGCGGTTGCAGCGCGCTCCCCGCGACGCCGACCGCGATGGTCGTGAGGAACGCCACGATCAGCACTCCGGCGGCCCACATCCAGATCTTCTCGTAGAGCGGGACGTTCATCGCGTCACCCCGCCGCGGTGCAGATAGACGAAGAAGTACATCGCGAACCACGCGGCCGCGAAGACCACCCCGTACAGACCGACCAGGAACAGCGTCCCTCTCGGGTGTTGCCCGGTCAGCGACGTGCTAGGCGTAGCGGGAGCTTGAGGTTTCGATGGAGCGACGGTCATGGGATCCCTCGTCAGTTGGCGGGGGGGGCGGGGATGTCGATTTCGAACCGCGTGCTTTGCCCAGGGATGCTCGAAACGCGCGCGGCGCCACCGTGCAGCTGCGCGATCGACGCGACGAGCGCCAGACCGAGTCCCCCCCCCGTTCCGCTGTCGCCGCCCCGGTTCCGGGACGGATCGACGCGATAGAACGGCTCAAATAGATGGGGGAGGTCGACCGCGGCGATTCCCGCGCCGGTGTTGTCGACCGTGATGCGGACACCGGCAGGGCTCAGACCGTCCAGCCGGACGCCGATCGTTCCACCTTCCGGCGTGTAACGGATGGCGTTGTCGAGCAGATGGTCGATCGCATGCCCGACGAGCTGCGGATCGAGCAGCATCGGCGCCCGGCCGGCGCGCAATTCCCGGTTGACCGTCAGGGCGCGTTCTTCGAGGCGGCGGCGCAGCCGGTCGAGCTTCTCTTCGATGAGAGACGCCATGTCGGTCTCCACCCGGCGCGGCTTCACGAGGCGCGCTTCGGCTCGGGTGACGAGCAGCAAGTCCTCGCTGAGCTCGGTCAGGCGTTCGATCTCCTCGAGGCCGCTGCGCAACACCTGCTCGTACTCGCGCTGCGTGCGCGGCGCGCGCAACGCCACTTCGATTTCGCCGCGCAATGCCGTCAGCGGCGTGCGCAGCTCGTGGCTGACGTCGGCCGTCAGCCGCCGCTGTGCCGCAAACCCATGCTCCAGCCGCTCGAGCATGCGGTTGAGGACCGCCACCAGCCCCTCGTACTCCTCGGTGTCGGCGTGCGCGCGAATGCGCTGGTCGAGCGTGCCCGCCTCGATACGCGTCGCCTGATCGGTGATCTCGGCGACAGGTCGGACGGCGGAGGACGTGAAGTGCCATGCCCCCATCAGCGTCGCGGCCGTTCCGGCGAGCACGATGACGGCGAGCGTGAATAGCAGATCGATCTCGAGCGTAGCGGCCGGGACGCGCTGCTGCAGGGCGCGCGCAGCCGCCCAGTAGAACGCACTGGTCGCCAGGAGCAGCCCCGCCGCCATCGTCGCCGCAAAGCGCAGCGCGAGGGTGCGGCGCAGTGATGCCCTCACACCTCCGCTCGGTCCGCCGTCTGCAGGCGGAACCCGACGCCGCGGACCGTTTCGATCAGCTCCTGGCCGGTCGCCTGCCGCAGCTTGCGGCGCAGGTTGCCGACGTGCACGTCCACCACGTTGCTCTCGGGATCGAAGTGCATGTCCCAGACCTTCTCGAGCAGCTCGGTGCGACGCACCACTTCCTCGGGATGCAGGAGGAAGTGCTGCAGGAGATGAAACTCCTTGGGCGTGAGATCGAGCGACTTGCCGTCGATGCGCGCCTTGTGCTTCAGCCGATCGAGCTCGACCGGGCCGTACCGCAGCAGCTCGGTGCGTCCCGAGCCGCCGCGCCGCACGAGCGCCCGCACCCGCGCGAGCAGCTCGTCGAACTTGAAGGGCTTGGTCAGGTAATCGTCGGCGCCGGCATCGAGACCGCGCACGACATCCTCGGTCGTGTCGCGTGCCGTGAGCATCAGGATCGGCGTCGCGCGACCTTCACGCCGCAGCTCCTGCGCCACCTGCAGGCCGGTCTTCTTCGGGAGCATGACGTCCAGCACGAGCATGTCGTAGTCGTAGACGTGGGCCAGCATGGTCCCCTGTTCGCCGTCGCCGGCGACGTCCACGACGTAGCCTTCCTCGCGCAGACCCTGCTCGATGAACCCCGCGACCTTCCGGTCGTCTTCCACCACGAGAATCTTCATGAAGCCTAGGGTAACGGCCTAGGATTGAACCATTATTAAAGGGTTGGTGAAGGAACGTTCATGTTTGGGGTGGCGCCAGCGGCAGTTGCAGCACGAACGTCGCTCCCCCGCCGGCCGTCTCTTCCACTATCAGCGTGCCACCCAGAGCCTCGGCGAGCCGGCGGGAGATGGGAAGCCCCAGCCCCGTGCCCGCGCCGGAATGCGGATCGAAGCGTTCGAACGGCTCGAAGATGCGCTCGCGCAGCTCGAACGGCACGCCGGGCCCGCGGTCGATCACCGCGAAGCTGATGTGTCCGTCGCGCTCGTCGGCCTGCAAGTCGATGCGCGCTTTCTCGGGGCTGTGACGAATCGCGTTCGACACGAGGTTGACCAGGATTTGATCGAGCCGCACCGGGTCCGTTCGCAACGTCGTGAAGGTGCGCGAGCGTGCGCGCAACTGCTGCTGTTTTGAAGCCGCCGCCGGCTCGCTGCTGACGATCGCGCGCTGCAGCGCCGTGTCCACCTCGACGTCCCGCCAGACGGGGCGCACCTTCCCGGAGTCGAGCCGCATCAGATCGAGGAAATTGTTCAGCAGGACGATCGTGTGATCGGCGGCCTCATAGACCTCGCGCGCCGCGGGATCGATCGGCCCGCCCGACTTGCCGCGCACCAGCCGCTCGGCCCAGCCGTACACGGCGGTCAGCGCATTGCGAAGCTCGTGATTCATCATCGCGAAGAACAGATCGCGCTGGCGCTGCATCGTACGAATCTGCCCGATCAATTGCTGCGATTCGCCGTACAGGCGGGCGTTCTCGATCGCCACGGCTGCCTGACCGGCCAGCAGCACGGCGATGGCTTCGTCCTCGGCGCTGAACTCCGCCGCGTCGAGCTTCTCGGTCAGATACAGGTTGCCGAACACGCCAACGCGGCCCTTCACCGGCACGCCGAGGAAGGATTTCATCGGCGGGTGGTTGGGCGGAAAGCCGTATCGCTGGGGGTGCTGATTGATGTCGGCGGTCCGGATCGGCTTGGCCTCGTGGATCACGTGGCCGAGCAGGCCGCGACCACGAGGCGGATCGCCGATGCGCTGGACGGTCGCGGCATCGAAGCCGGACGTGACGAACTGCACGAGCGACTGCCCGTCGGGACTCAGCACGCCGAGCGCGGCGTAGCGCGCGCGGACGACCTCCCGGCCCGCGTCCACCAGCTCTTGCAGGACGTGATCGAGGTCGTGATGCGCGAAGATCGCCACGCCGGCGGCAAGCAGCCGCTCAAATCGCTCCCGAATCCGGGTCGCTTCGTGCTCAGAGGCCACAGGGGTTCCGGCCTCAAGATGCTTCATGCAAACTGGGGTGACAATTCAGGATTATCGGTGCATGCTTAGCGAGCGTCATCGAAGCACTGCGCGCCGCCGTCACGCGCAACACTGCATCTCCTACACGAGGTGACCATGTTGCGCATCAAGACGTTGTCCCTCTCGCTGCTCGCCGTGGCGCTCTGCGCCTGCGGCGCCTCCCGCTCACCCGTTCCCGTCGTGGGCCCGTCGACCGACATCTCCGCGATGGTCGGCGAGTGGGTGGGCGACTACAGCAGCACGCAAACCGGCCGCAGCGGCAGCATCAGCTTCTCGCTGCGCAGCGCCGAGGACACGGCGTTCGGCGACGTCATCATGATCCCGACCGGCCTGGGTCGTCCGCTGCAGCCGTGGCAGCAGCCGAACGTCCCCAGCGGGGTGGCCGCCGCCGCCCCACACGCGAGCGTGCTCACGATCCGATTCGTCCGCGTTCAGGCCGGCCACGTCAGCGGCACGCTCGACCCCTACGCCGATCCCCAAACGGGCGACCGCCTGCTCACCACGTTCGCCGGCGACGTGAGTGGCAACACGATCTCAGGTACCTACACGACCAGACTCCCGTCCGGGGAAACCCAGACGGGACGCTGGTCGGTCCAACGGCGGTAGGGTCTAGACCTTCGCGATGGCGACGGCGCCCACGATGTCGGTCTGAGAAATCACGCCGACCAGGGCGCCGTCGAACTCGACGAACAGGCGCTGCACGTTCAGGTAGAGCATCTCCTGGGCGGCGCGCCGCACGTCCAGGTCCGGATCGATCGTGGTCGGCCACGGCGCCATGATCTCGAGGACCCGCGTGCTCTCGAACAGGCGCTCGCGCACCTCCGGCGTAGCGCATGCGCTCTCGGCCTTCAGGACTTCGCGCGTCGAGATCACGCCGACGGCCCGACCCAGCCGATCGATGACCGGCAGCGCGGACACCGCCGCAGCCGTCAGCGTATCGACGGCCTCCGCGATTGTCGCGTCGGTGCTAATGGTCTTGAGGTTGGTCTGCATCAGCTCGGCGACTTTCATGGACACGCTCCCGTCGGGATGACTGAAACCTCGGCGGGACGACATGAGAGCGGTCTAAAGCACCCGCGAAGGCTCCCTCATATGCTATCATTTCCGTCATGCAGCTCAGCATACGAGACGCCGCCGCGTACCTGGATGTCGATGAAGCCACACTGCGACGCTGGGTCCGCACCCGCGGCGTACCGGTGCATCGCGCGAATGAGCGGCTGTACCTGAACGCCATCGAGTTGTGGGAATGGGCCACCGAAAACGGCGTGCCCGTCTCCCGCCGGCTGCTGCAACAGGCTCGGCGCCAGCCGGATGAAGTCGCTCCGCTCTCCACGCTACTCGGTAGCGGCGGTATCCACTACGACGTAGGCGGCGAAACCAAGTCCGCCGTGCTCCGCGAGATCGTCGCGCTGCTGCCGTTGCCGGCCGATACGGATCGCGAATTTCTCGTGGCGGTGCTCGAAGCGCGCGAGGCGATGGGCTCGACCGGCATCGGCGACGGCATCGCCATCCCCCACGTCCGTAACCCCATCCTGCTGCACGTGCCGACCCCGTTCGTGACGCTCTGCCTGCTGCATCACCCGGTTAACTTTGACGCCGTGGATAGGAAGCCGGTGCACGCCCTGTTCTCCGTCATCAGTTCCACCGTACCAGCGCACCTGCGGATCCTCGCGCAGCTGGCCGTGGTCCTGCGGGATCGCGAGCTCCGGCAGCTCCTCTCTGCCCGCGCCGCGGCCGACACGATCCTGACCCGCGTGCGCAGTCTCGAGGCCCGCGTCAGCGGCCCGCATACAGTTCCCTCGGACGACGAGTGACACTCTTCTTTCTCGGCCTGGGACTGATCCTCGCCGGCGGCGCCTTCGCATGGCTGCTGCAGCGCACGCGCATCGCGGACTCCGTCTTCGCCCTTCTCGTCAGCCTCGGCTGCGCCGCCGCGCTGATCCCCGCGGCGGGTGTGCTCGGAGGCAGGACGGTGGCAGGCGTCGCCTGGGACCTGGGGCCTCCCACGGGAATCTGGGCATTCGACATCGATGCGCTGTCCGCGCTCTTCGTGGCCGTCGTCCTCGGCGTCGGTCTCGCCGCGGTGCTCTACGGCATCTCCTACCTGGCCCCCGAGCGTGAGCATCGGTCCGTGGGCGGCACGCATTTTCTGACCGCGCTCTTTCTCGTCGCCATGGCTCTCGTGGTGACGGCGCGGGCGACGATACCCTTCCTGATCGCGTGGGAGTTGATGGCGCTCAGCGCCTACCTGCTCGTCGTGTTCGAAGACGAGCAACGAGAGGTTCGGCGCGCAGGGCTCATCTACCTCGCCGCGACGCACATCGGCACGCTCGCGCTGGTCGCCATGTTCGCGCTGTGGGGCACGCATGCCGGCGGCTTCACGTTCGATGCGTTCAGCCGCTCGGCGCTGCCTGCCGGCGCCGGCGCGGCGGTGCTTTCGCTGGCGCTGCTCGGCTTCGGTTTCAAGGCCGGCCTTGTGCCGCTGCACTTCTGGCTGCCCGGCGCCCATGCGGCGGCGCCATCTCACATATCGGCGCTGATGTCCGGCGTCATGATCAAGACGGGGATATACGGGTTGCTGCGGGTGATCAGTCTGATCGGCGGCGCACCTCCCTGGTGGTCCTGGACCGTTCTGGCGCTCGGAGCGCTGTCGGGGGTGCTCGGCGTCCTGTGGGCCCTCGCCCAGCACGACCTCAAGCGCCTGCTCGCGTATCACAGTATCGAGAACATCGGCATCATCCTGCTCGGTGTCGGGACGGGAGCCCTCGGCATCGCGTACGGGCGACCGGCGCTGGCGCTGCTCGGGTTCGCCGGCGCGGTGCTTCACACGGCGAATCACGCCGTGTTCAAGAGTCTGCTCTTCATGGGCGCCGGGACGGTGTTTCGGGCGACCGGCACGCGCGCGATGGACCGCCTCGGTGGACTCGCGCGCCACATGCCCCTGACGTGGATCCTGTTCCTGATAGGGTCCGTTGCGATCGTCGGCCTCCCCCCTCTGAACGGCTTCGTGAGCGAGTGGCTCGTTTTTCTCGGGATGCTTCAAGCCGGTGCCGCGCTGGGGCCGGTCCGCGCTGCAGTGCTGGGCGCGGGAGTCTTGGCGCTGATCGGCGGCCTCGCACTGGCCTGTTTCGCCAAAGTCGGGGGCGTCGTATTCCTCGGCGAGCCGCGCAGTGAGTCCGCTGCGAAAGGTCGTGAGGCTGGTCCCGGATACATCGCGCCGATGGCCGCACTCGCGCTGGCCTGTGTCGCAATCGGATTGCTCGCCCCGCCGGCCGTGCGGATTGCGCTGGAAGTCGCAGCGACCGTTGCCGGCGCGGCTGGACCGGCTCGCCAGGATGTCATTGCGCCGCTCACCGCTGCGGCGTCGGGCATCACCGTGGTTTCCGGCGGCCTGGTCGTGCTGATCGGCCTGGCATGGGCCTGGCGCCGGATGCTGGAGCGGCGCCGGCCGTCGGCGTGGACCGAGACGTGGGCGTGCGGCTACAACGGCGTGGCCGGCCGAATGCAGTACACAGCCGCCTCGTACGCCGCACCGCTGTTGGCGGCATTCGCGAGGCTGTCCGGCATCCGGGTCGCGCGCGCGCCCGGCGCGTTTCACACCCATCCGTTTGACCTCGTGCTGGAGCGGCTCGTGCTGCCGACGTGGCGCCGCATGGCCGGCACTGCCGAGGCGATTCGGCCGCTCCAGCAAGGCCGGTTGCACACCTATCTTCTGTATATCGTCGGCGTGCTGCTCGCGCTGCTGCTCTACCTTTGGCTCGGAGGAGCAGCGTGATCGCGTGGACGGCGATACCCGCGCTCCTTCTGGTTCTGGTCGTCGCGCCGCTGCTTCCGGGAATCGCGACGAAGACCAAATCGTGGCTGACCGGTCGCCGCGGCCCTCCGGTGCTGCAGCTCTACTTCGACCTCGGGAAGCTATGGCGTAAACGCAGTACCTACAGCCGCACGACGACTTGGATGTTCAGACTGGCGCCGCTGGCGCTCCTCGTGACGAGTGTGGGCGCCGCCTGTCTACTGCCGCTCGACGGGCGGAGCGCGCTGCTGGGCTTCCGCGGCGATTTCATCGCGTTCGCGTCGCTCCTCGCCGTGGGCCGGTTCGCGCTGGTGCTCGCCGGGCTCGATACAGGGTCCAGCTTCGAGGGAATGGGGGCCAGCCGCGACGCGACGTTCGCTACGTTCGCCGAGCCGGCGCTGTTCCTGGGTTTCGTCACGCTATTCCTGATCAGCGGCAACCTGTCACTCACGGGCATGTTGGGAGTGGGAGCCGGGCTGCTGTCGGCATGGATCGGCGGCGGCGGACACGCCGCTCCCGCGCTCGCCCTCATCACCATCTCGCTGTTTCTCGTCCTGCTCGCGGAAACGTCGCGCGTGCCGGTCGACGATCCGGCGACGCACCTGGAACTCACGATGATCCACGAGGTCATCGTCCTCGACCACAGCGGTCCGGATCTCGCCTGTATCCTTTATAGTAGCGCCGTGAAACTCGCCGTACTCGGCGCCCTCGTGGTGGGGGTGCTCGTTCCCCGTACGGCGCTGCCCGCGCCGCTCACCGGCCTCGTGTTCACGGGCGGTCTCGTGCTGGTCGCAGTCGCGATCGGGATCGTGGAAAGCGTCATGGCCCGCCTGCGCCTGTCGCGCGTCCCGCAGTTTCTGGTCGCCGCCGCCGTGTTGTCCACACTCGGCGCGTTGCTCGTGCTGGTCCGTTAGCCGATGCCCGCCGCCGACCTGCTCCTAGTGCTTGTGGTCCTCGCGGACTTCATGGTTCTCGGAACGAGCCGTCTGACCACGTGCATCCGGGCGATTGCGTTGCAAGGACTGATGCTGGGAGCGTTGCCCATCGCGCTCACGCAGCACTGGTCTCTCCACATCGTGGGACTCGCGGTCGGCAGCACCGTCGTGAAATCGTTGGTCTTGCCGTGGTTCCTGAGACGCGCCATCCGGGAAGCCGCCGTGCGCCGGGAAGTCGAGCCGAGTATCGGGTTTACGCTGTCGCTCGTGCTGGGGATCGCCGCGGTGGCGATCGCGTTCGGAGTATCCCAGCGGCTGCCCCTGCCGGCGGGCGTCAGCGAACTGCTCGTGCCTGTGGCACTCGCCACGGTCATCATGGGCTTCCTGACGCTCACGACGCGGTCCAAAGCGGTGACGCAGGTGGTCGGCTATCTGATGCTCGAGAACGGGATCTACCTGTTCGGGCTGACCAGCACGGACCGGGTACCGTTCCTCGTCGAGATCGGCGTTCTGCTCGACGTCTTTGTGGCCGTGTTCATCATGGGCATCGTCGTATTTCACATCAACCGCGAGTTCGACTCGCTTTCGTCCATCCGCCTGACGGAGCTGCGCGACTGATGCTGTTGCTCGCGCTCGTGCTCTTGCCCGCGCTGGGCGCGCTGGGTGCGTACCTGCATCGCGCGGAAGCGCGGCGCACCGCCTGGCTGGTGGCGGTCGCGGCGATTCACCTCGCGCTGGTCACGCTCGTGTGGACCACGCCGCCGCCCGCGGTGTTCAGCGGCTGGATCGCGGTCGACGCGCTCGGTCTCATCGTGCTCACGCTCACCAGCCTGCTGTTCTTTGTCGCCGCGATCTACACGGTGGGCTATCTGCGGCGCGAGAGCCCGCGCGGCGGCCGGGCATTCGTGAGCTGTGTGCTGGCATTCCTCGCATCGGTGTCTCTGGTGGCGCTGAGCCATCACTTTGCGGTGCTGTGGATCGCGCTCGAAGCGAGCACCCTGGCGGTGGCGCCGCTGATCTTCCATCGACGTGACCGCCGCTCGCTGGAAGCGGTGTGGAAGTACCTCGTCATTTCGTCCGTCGCCATCGCGCTCGCGTTGCTCGGCACGTTCTTCCTCTCGACGGCGCAGGCGAATTCGGCCGGTACGCCCCTCCTGCTGGAGGATCTCGTCGCGGACGCGGCGCGGCTGCACCCCGCCTGGCTCAAGGCGGCGTTCATCCTGCTGCTCGTCGGCTACGGCACGAAGATGGGCCTCGCCCCGATGCACACGTGGAAGCCCGACACCTACGGTGAGGCGCCCAGTGTGGTCGGCGCGCTCATGGCGGGGGCGCTCACCAGCGCCGCGTTTCTGGGGCTCGCGCGCATCAACGAGGTCACCACGGCGGCGGGGATCAGCGCGTTCACCCGGCCGCTGCTCCTGTTCTTCGGTCTGTTCTCGATCGTGGTGGCCGCCGCGTTCGTCATCGGCCAAACCGACGTCAAGCGATTGCTGGCGTATTCGAGCGTCGAGCACATGGGGCTGCTCGCCGTCGGGCTCGGTCTGGGCGGGGTCGGCGCTTACGGCGCAACGCTGCACATCGTGACCAACGGCCTGACCAAAGGCCTGCTCTTTCTGGTGCTGGGAAACGTCATACTTGTCGCCGGCACGACGCAGGCGGGGGCGATGCACGGGCTCGCGAAGCGGCTACCCATCTCCGGCGGCCTCCTCCTGCTCGGCCTCTTTGCGGTCACCGGCTCCCCACCGTCCGGGGTCTTCATCAGCGAGTTCGCCATTCTGCGCGCCGCATTCGCGGAAGGCCATGTTTGGGTGGGCGTCGTGCTGCTGATCCTGCTCGTCGTCATCTTCCTCGGACTCGCCACTACCATCCTCAAGATCGTGCACGGCACACCCGAGCGGCGCGAGCCCCGTGAGTCCGGCTGGCTCGTACTCGGGCCGATCGGCCTTGCCGCTGGCGTCATCCTACTCGGCATCTACATCCCCGCGCCGCTCCAGAGTGCGCTGCGCCAGGCGGCCGCCGCGCTCGGCGGGGTGGCGCCCTGACCTCGTTCGACACGCTGGGCCTGAGCAACCGGCGCACGGTTCCGTGGTCTGCCGTGCCGCACGAACCGGTGGAGTCGTTTGGCGCGACCGTGAGCGACGCGGTCGCCGCGGGCTGGCGGTTGATCTCGCTGTTCGGAATGCCGGAAGCGCGCGCCGTGCGCCTGGTCGCGATCCTCGCCGATGACGTCCACGGCGCCCTCGGCGCCACCAGCACGAGCGTCCGCGAGCGCTATCCCGCGCTCACGCCGACCTGTTCGCCGGCCAGCGTGTTCGAGCGCGAGGTCGCGGAGCAGACGGGCGTGATACCGGACGGGCACCCCGCCTTGAAGCCGCTGCGACGGCACGCACCCGATCATGCTCCCACGAACGGCACTCCCGTGGCTGCGGGCGACCGCGAAGCCTACCCCTTTTTCCGGGTCGAGGGCGAAGATGTCCACGAGGTTGGTGTCGGGCCGGTGCACGCCGGCATCATCGAGCCCGGTCACTTCCGCTTCCAGTGCTACGGCGAGGAGGTGCTGGCGCTGGAGATCATGCTCGGCTACCAGCACCGCGGCGTCGAGCGGCTGCTCGAAACCGCGGATCGCGACCGTGCGGTGCTGATCGCGGAATCGATCGCGGGGGACAGCGTGATCGGCCACGCGGAAGCCTACTGCGGCGTCCTCGAGGCGCTCGCGCGCAGCCGCAAGACGCCACGCGCGCAGACGATGCGCGGCATTGCGCTGGAGCTCGAACGACTGGCCAATCACATCGGCGATCTCGGCGCGATGTCCGGCGACGTGGCGTTTCAGCCCGGAGCCGCCACGTTGGGGCGATTGCGCGGCGAGTGCCTCAATCTGTTGATGACGCTCTCCGGCAATCGGTACGGGCGCGGACTCGTGCGCCCCGGCGGCGCGTCGTTCGACATCACGCCGGAGATGCAGACCGAGATGCGCGAGCGTATCGCGCGGCTCAAGGACGAGCTCGAGCCGGCGCTCGCATTGCTGTTCGACGCCGCCTCCGTGCAGGCTCGGTTCGAAGGCGTGGGCGTCGTTCCTCAGGATCGCGTCTTCGAGCTCGGCTTGGTTGGACCGGTCGCGCGGGGGTGCGAGATCACGCGAGATGTGCGCCACGATCATCCCTGGGGCGTGTTCCGGTTTGCGCACATTCCCGTCGCCACCGCCTGGGCGGGGGACGTCCTCGCCCGCGCGCTCGTGCGCCGGCTCGAAATCCAGCGCTCGCTGGAGTTTCTCACCGAGCAGCTCGGCGCGCTCCCCCGCGGTGAGATTCGCGTTCCCTGCGGCGCGCTGCGGCCGGGAGAGCTTGCGGTCGCAATGACCGAAGGCTGGCGCGGCGAGATCGTACATGTGGCGATCAGCGACGAGCAGGGCCGCGTGCGCCGCCATAAGGTCACCGATCCGTCGCTCCGCAACTGGCCGGCGCTCGCGGAAGCGATGCGCGGCAATCAGATCTCCGACTTCCCGCTCTGTAACAAGAGCTTCAACCTCTCCTACGCGGGGCACGACCTCTAGCATGTTCGATCTCCTGCGAATCCGCCTGCGGCAAGGACTGCGGACCACGACGTTTCCCGCCGGCGCCCCCGCGCTTCCAGCCCGCTACCGGGGGCGGCCGGTCGACCGTGATGCCGGCGCGTGCCTCTTCAGCCCGGAAGAGGCGACCTATACGGGCGACTACCGGATGGCGACGACGACGCGCGAGGCGCTGCGAACGACGGACGGCGAAATGGAGCTGGCCCACGCCCTCGCCGAGCACACGCGACGCCTCTTTGGACGCTCGCTCAGGTTGCGCTCCGTCGTAGCCGGAAGTTGCGGGGGTTGTGAGGCCGAGCTCGTGGCGCTGGGGAACGTCGTCTTCGATCTGGCGCGCTTCGGCGTCCAGTTCGTCGCGTCACCGCGGCACGCGGACGGCATCGTGGTCACCGGCGCGGTGAGCACCAACATGACTGCCGCACTGCAGAAGACGTACGACGCCGTCCCCAATCCGAAGATCGTCATCGCCGTCGGCGCCTGCGCGATCACGGGAGGACCGTTCCGCGGCAGTCCCGAAGTCGCCGGTGGCGTGGGCGACATGTTGCCGGTCGACCTGTGGGTTCCCGGCTGTCCGCCGCACCCGTACACGGTGCTCGATGGGGTGTTGCGATTGTTGGGCGCACTCGAGGGGATGCGGACATGAATTTCATCGCAGTCGTATCGCTCGTATTCGTTTCCGCGACGCAGCAGCCCCCTCAGGCCCTGCCCTCCGATTCCGCCGTCCGGACACTGCTCGCCCCGCGCGTCGCGGCGTTCGCCGACAGCGGCAAACACGGCGAGGGGATGGTCGTCGGGCTGCTCGATGCCTCGGGCGCCCGTCGCTTCGTCGCCGTCGGCGTCGCCGGCACGGCGGTCTTCGAGATCGGTTCGATCACGAAGGTCTTCACCGCGTCGGTCCTCGCCGATATGGTGGCACGGGGCGAAGTGCGGCTGGACGACCCGGTGGCGAAGTACTTGCCGGCGTCGGT
>DATJKA010000052.1:0-63818 GCA_035491815.1 Gemmatimonadales bacterium
AGCCATTGCTCGAACTTCTGGTCTTCGTGCTGGTCCGTCATGTCGTCCATTCTCCCGCGAAGTCGGCGAGTGCAGTGCGTAACTTCGCGCGCGCCCGCGACAACTGCGCCTTCGACGTTCCGATTTCGACGCCCAGTGCGGCGCCGATCTCCTCGTGCGTGTAACCCTCGACGTCGTGCATCACGAACACCGTGCGGTAACCGTCCGGCAGCGCATCGATCGCCTGTCTGAGCCGGGTTTTCAGATCCGGCTCCGCACGCCGCGGATTCGCCGCGACCTCGTGCGCGTCGTCGATGTCGGCTTCGCGCTGGCGGAATCGCTTCACTTTGCGCAACCCGTTCAACACGACGGTCGTGGTGATGGTGTGCAGCCACGTCGAGAAAGCCGCATCACCACGGAACGAGCCCAGCCGATCGAACGCGCGAATGAATGTTTCCTGGGTGAAGTCCTGCGCGAGGGCGTCGTCGCCCGCGAGCCGGAAGGCCAGGCGGTATACGCGGTCCACATGCGCGTCGTACAACGCGCGCGCGGCGGCGTCATCCCCGGTGCGGACGCGGGCTATGAGCTGTGTTTCGTCCACGACGCTCCGAAGTGACGGGCTGATCTCGTAACTACTGATGGGACACGGGGGACGACAAAAGGGTTACGTGGAAGGCGGGTGCCGGGTGCCGGGTGTCGGGTTTCAGGTCACCTGGCACCCGGCACCAGACACCCCTCCTAACGAGTACCGAATAGCCGATCTCCCGCATCCCCTAATCCTGGCAGGATATAGCCTCGTTCATTCAGTTGCCGGTCGAGCGAGGCCGTATAAATGGGAATCTTGGGGTGGGCGTCCAGCATCGCCTTCACACCCTCCGGCGCCGCGACCAGGCACAGAAACCGGATCCGCTGCGCGCCGGCGCGGGCGAGCGCGCTCACCGCCGCCACGGCGGAACCCCCGGTCGCCAGCATGGGATCGAGCACGAAGAAGGCGCGGTCGGCTTCGCCCGACGGAATCTTGAAGTAGTAGTCCACCGGTTGCAGCGTCTCGTGGTCGCGGTACAACCCGATGTGCCCGACGCGCGCCGAGGGGATGAGCTGCGAGATCCCTTCCACCATGCCGAGTCCGGCGCGCAGAATCGGCACGAGCGTGAGTTTCTTCCCTGCGACCTGGCTTCCCGTCGTCTGCTCGAGCGGCGTTTCGATCTCGACCGACTCGAGCGGCAGGTCTTTGGTGACCTCGTACGCCATGAGCATCGCGATTTCGTTGACGAGCTGCTTGAAGTCGCGCGTGCTGGTGCGCTTGTCGCGCAGGATCGTCAGCTTGTGCTGGATCAGCGGATGCGCCAGCACCGTGAGGTTGGGGAATTGCCCGGCGACGCTCGCCATGGGCGAAGAAGCTACGTATTTTGTCCGTCCCTCGCTCGTGGGAGTCGTCATGAAGCCCCTGCTGCTCGTCGCCGGTCTCGCAGTGATCAGCTCGTCTGCGCTGGCGCAAGCTCCGCGGAAACGTATCGCCGTCCTGGACTTCGATTACGCCACGGTGCGGTCGTCCGTGGGCGACATCTGGGGATCGGACGTCGACATCGGCAAAGGCATCGCGGACATGTTGATCGCCGACCTCGTGCGCAACGGCACGTACTCCGTGATCGAGCGCAGCAAGCTCGACCAGGTCTTGAGCGAGCAGAACTTCCAGCAGAGCAATCGCGCCGACGCCTCCAGTGCGGCGCAGCTCGGCAGAATCCTCGGCGTGGACGTGATCATCGTCGGCGCGATCACCCAGTTCGGCCGCGACGACAAGAAGGTCGGCGCGGCCGGCGGCGTGCGCGTCGGCGGCATCGGACTCGGCGGCATCGGGCGGCGCTCGTCCAAGGCCGTCGTCGGCATCGACGCGCGGATCGTCGACATCAAGACCGCGGAGATTCTCGGCGTCGCGACGGGATTCGGCGAGTCGAAGCGCTCGGGGGCGACGCTGGCGGGCGGCGTCGCAGTCAGCGGCGTGGCGGCGGGCGGGGCGTTCGACATGTCGAGCTCGAACTTCGGCAGCACGATTCTCGGTGAAGCCACGCGGCTCGCGGTCGACAGCCTCATGACCGAGCTGGTCGCGGCGGAGCCGAAGATCGGCGGCACGACGGCGGCGATCGCCGGGCTCGTCGCCGACGTCTCGGGCGACGAGCTCACGATCAACGTCGGCACCGCGAACGGCGTGCGCGTCGGCGCGGAGTACGCCGTCGTGCGGCCGGGCCGCGAGATCAAAGATCCCGCGACGGGGCGCGTGCTGCGCCGGACCACCACGACGGTCGGAAAACTGAAGATTACGTCCGCCGACGAAGGCTCGGCCGTCGGAACGATCTCCGGCGGCGCGAGCCAGGTCGGCGACTGCGTCGGAAGCTGCCCGAAGCCGTAGAGCTCCGGTTTACTTGTTCACCTGCTTGGCAGGCTGCGCCACGTCGACCTGAATCTGCCGCGGCCGAGCCTCTGCCGTTTTGGGAATCAAGACCGTCAGGACGCCCTGGTCGTAGGAGGCCTTGATGTTGTTCGCGTCGACGGTTGCGGGAAGCGAAAACGTCCGTTCGAACACGCCGTAGGTCCGCTCGTAGCGGTGCACCCGCTCGGTCCGCTCCTCGGCGGACTGCTGCTTCTGGCCGTGGATCGTCAGCACGTTGCCTTCGTGGGTGATCTTCACGTCCTCGGGCTTCACGCCGGGGATCTCCGCCATGATGCGGATGGCATCGGGTTCCTCGAAGATGTCCACGGGGGGGACCCACGAAGCGCCGACGCTGTCTCGATACTGCCAATCGAGTCCGTTCAGACCCAGGGCGTCGCTCAGCAGCCGATTCACCCGGTTGGTCAGATCGTTGGCGGCAGAGTCTCTCTGTGAATTGCGAGTCGTCAGGAACATCGGTTTTCCTCCCTTCTCATGTCGTTGTTGGTGGTTGATCGAGCCTTCGGCCGCCCCGAAGGCATCATCCGTGCCGCTTTTCCGGGCCAACTTTTTGCCGATCTGACAGCTTCGCTCGCGCAACTTGGCAACCGACTGTCGGGATGACTCGCGGGGCGGCGGACGGGCCGGTACGTTTCCGGTCCCTGTTCAACGCCTTCGAGAGGGTCTCCGATGCCTCGTATCGTCCCGCTATGCCTGGCGGCGCTCGCCGCCGCAGTCCCGCTGGTCGGGCAGGCCCCACCACAAAACGTGGACAGCCTCATCGCCAAGTACATCCAGGCCTCCGGCGGATTGGAGCGCATGCAGGCGATCCAGTCGCTGCGGCGCACCGGCAAATACATCGGCGGCGGCGGCTTCGAAGCGGTCGTCGTACAGGAGAACCGGCGGCCGAACCGCGTGCGGGAAGAGTTTTCGATTCAGGGGATGACCGGCATCAACGCCTACGACGGCCGCGACGGCTGGAAGATCGAGCCCTGGAACGGCAAGCGCGATCCCGAGGCGCTCGGCGAGGAGGAGATGCACAGCATTCTGGACGACGCCGACTTCGACGGCCCGCTCATCAACTATCAGGCGAAGGGTAATCGCGTCGAGTATCAGGGGATTGAAACGGTCGAGGGCAGCGACGCTTACAAGATCAAGGTCACACGCCCGAACGGCGACGTCTCCTTCTACTATCTCGACACCGAGTATTACGTCCCGATCCGGATCGACACGCAGCGCATGATCCGCGGCGCCCCCGTGGAATCCGAGACCTCGCTCGGCGACTACAAGCAGGTCAACGGCGTCTATCTGCCGTTCTCCTACGAGTCGGGGCCGAAAGGCTCGAGCAGCACGGACCGCGGCAAGATCACCTATGACAAAATCGAGGCCAACGTGACGCTGGACGACCAGCGGTTCGCACGGCCGGGAGCCCGGCCATGACTCTCTCCCTGATTCTTCTGCTCGTCCAGCAGCCGGCGGCGGCGGCTCCGGTCAAAGTCGATTCGGAAACGATTTCGGGTCTCGGCGCGCGCAACATCGGCTCGGCGGCGATGAGCGGCCGCATCGCCGCGGTCACCGGCGTGCACGAGGGCAATCGGCTCACGCTCTACGTCGGCGCGGCGTCGGGCGGCGTGTGGAAGTCGGTCAATGGCGGCACGACGTTCAAGCCGGTCTTCGACCACGAGCCGGTGCAGTCGATCGGTGCGATCACGATCGACCCCAAGAATCCGAAAGTAGTATGGGTCGGCACCGGCGAGTCGTGGATGCGCAACAGCGTGTCGGTCGGCGACGGCATCTATCGCTCCGACGACGGCGGCGAGAACTGGACGAACCTCGGGCTGCGCGAATCCGAGCACATCGTGCGGATCCTCGTCGATCCCACCGAGACGAATACCGTCTACGTGTGCGTGCCCGGCAAGCTGTGGAGCGACTCGGACGAGCGGGGCGTCTACAGGACGACCGACGGCGGCAAAACGTGGACCAAAGTCCTGAAGGGCGGCAATCTCTCGACCGGCTGCTCGATGCTGGCGATGGACCCGGCGCACCCCAAGACCCTGTACGCCGGCATGTGGGATTTCCGGCGCAAGGGCTGGACGTTCCGCTCGGGCGGCGACAGCGCCACGGCGCCGAGTGCGTCGGGATTGTTCAAGACGACCGACGGCGGGGCGACGTGGAGCGAGGTGCCCGCCGGAGCGGCCGGCCTTCCGCCCAAGCCGTGGGGCCGCGTGGCCGTGGCGGTCGCGCCGTCCAAGCCCGACGTCGTGTACGCGTTCATCGAAGCGGTGCCGCCGCAGAACGCGCTGTACCGTTCCAACGACGGCGGTAAGACGTGGCAGATGCTCGACCGCAGTCAAAACATGATCTGGCGGCCGTTTTACTTCGCGAACCTGATCGTCGATCCCGGCAATCCGGATCGCGTCTACAAACCCGACGGCAGCCTCATCGTCTCGACCGACGGCGGCAAGAGCTTCAGCAACATCTCGGGCGGCGCGCACGGCGATTTCCACGACGTCTGGGTCGATCCCGCGAACACCGACAACCTGATCACGGGCGACGACGGCGGGCTGTGGTTTTCCTACGACGCCGGCAGCCGCTGGGTGAAGAACGAGAACCTGCCGGTCTCGCAGTTCTATCACGTGAGCGTCGACATGGCGCGACCGTACAACGTGTATGGCGGCCTCCAGGACAACAGCTCGTGGGTCGGGCCGTCGGAGTTTCCCGGCGGCATCACGAACCATGAGTGGGTGAACATGTACGGCGGCGACGGCTTCTGGATGTTCGCCGATCCCACGGACCCCGATTACCTCTACGCCGAGTCGCAGGGCGGGTACATCGGACGCGTGAACCGCAAGACGCACGAGTCGCGCGGCATCCAGCCGCTCCCGCGCTACAAGGAGAAGAAGCTCCGCTTCAACTGGAACACGCCGATTCACGTCAGTCCGACGCAGAACGGCACGATCTACCTCGGCGCGCAGTTCCTGTTTCGCTCGAAGGACTTCGGGCAGACCTGGGAGCGCATTTCGCCCGATCTCACGACCAACGATTCCACCAAGCAGCGCCAGGAGCAGTCGGGTGGCGTGACGATCGACAACTCCGCCGCCGAGATGCACACCACGATCTACGCGATCGCGGAATCACCGAAGGATCCGCAAGTGATCTGGGTGGGCACCGACGACGGCAACGTCCAGGTCACGCGCGACGGCGGCAAGACGTGGACGAACGTCGTCGCGCACATCACCGGACTGCCGAAGAACGCATGGGTGTCGTCGGTGGAGGCGGGACATTACGCGGCGGGCACCGTGTACGCGACGTTCGATGCGCACACCTTCGGCGACATGCGGCCGTACGCGTACAAGTCGACCGACTACGGCGCGACGTGGACGCCACTGGTCGCGCCGAACAGTCCGGTGCGCGGCTACGCGCACGTCATCAAGCAAGATCTCGTCAACCCGGATCTCCTGTTCCTCGGGACCGAGTTCGGACTGTGGGTGTCGCTCGACGGCGGCGCGCAGTGGGCGCATTACAAGGGCGGCGATCTGCCGGCCGTCGCGGTGCGCGACCTCGCGATCCATCCGCGCGACCACGACCTTGTGATCGCGACGCACGGCCGCGGCATCTGGATCGTCGACGACATCTCGCCGCTACGCGGGCTGACACCGGCGGTGCTGGCGAGCCCGGTCGCGTTCCTGCCCGACCGGCCGACCGTGCAGCGGCTGCAGGCGGGCGGCGGCTGGGCGAACGGCGACGCGATGTTCGTGGGAGCGAATCCGACCGGCGATGCGGTCATCACGTACTACCAACGGCGCCGCCACATCTTCGGTGACATGAAGCTCGAGGTCTTCGACGCGAGCGGAAAACTCCTCGGCACCTTGCCGACGAGTAAGCGGCGCGGGCTTAGTCGCGCGACCTGGTCGATGCGGCTGCTGCCGCCGCACGTGCCGCCGGCCGCGAGCGCGGCGTTCGGTGCCGCGTACGGGCCGCGAGTCTTGCCGGGTACCTACACGGTGAAGTTGACGAAGGACACGGCGACGTACACGACGCGCATGGCGGTGGTCCCCGATCCGCGGGCGACGCATACCGATCAGGAGCGGCAGGCGGCGCTCGATCTGGCGCTCAAGATGGAGGGCACGCTCAACGACATGACGTTCACGGTCGAGCGCATGAACGCCGTGCGCCAGGCATTGGAGGACCGTGCGGGTCGGCTGCCGGCCAATGATGCGGTCGCGAGGCGGCTGCGCGCGGCGTCGGCGGCGGTAGACGTGATGCGGAAGAAGATCGTCGCCACGAAGGAAGGCGGCATGATCACCGGTGAGGAGCGGCTGCGGGAGAACATCACGGACCTCTACAGCAGCATCGTGTTCTACGACGGCGGGCCGACCGCGACCCAAGTCGAGCGGGCCGACGCGATCGCCCGCGAGCTCGCGGACATCACGCGCGACTTTGATGCCTGGAGCACACGCGAGCTGGCGGGGATCAACACGGCGCTGCGGGGCAAGAAGCTCGAGCCGATCGCGCTGCTCACGCGGCAGCAGTGGGAGGCGGCGGAGCAGTAAGAGAAGCGCGGCGGAGGACGGCATGAGCGGAGCGTAGCGACGCCGCGATGGTACGACAGAGCGACCCGCTTCGGTTTCCCAAAGCGGGCCGCCCCTACGCCCCGGTTACCCGGAGTCGAGTGATTGACTCACCCGTTCTTCTTCCCGCGGCCGCTCTGGCCTTGGGAGCTCCGGCTTCCATTCCCACGCGGCTTGACCAGCCACATGGTTCGCCGGTGCGGGCGCTGCAAGTCGGTCGAATCGCGGATCGACCTCTTGCACGGCACACCGGAGCGCTACGCCGGTGTGGGTGAGACTCGCGATTGGCCCCACCGCTCCCCAGACCAGATGATCACTCGGATCTGCGATTCCGCTTCCGTTGCCGGTCCTGGAATCTCCCCGGCTCGCCTGGGGAACTGGACGCAATCTACCAGGCGCACTGTGAAGCGTGCAGGAAGACGCGATGCAGATTTCCTTGCCGCATTTCTTCACCAGCCCCTCAAGCCCGCGTCACAACGATGCCGCCAGAATCACCGTGGACTCGCACGGAGGTACAATGGCCGTCCCCGGGATCGCAATTCCATCACCGCACCGGACCGCGCCGCTCGCGCTCATAAAAAGTCTGCTCGTGTGCGGCGCCCTCGCCGCCGTGCTCTATGTCGGTATGATCACCGCGATACGCTACGACGGTTACAACCCGATCTCTCAAGTCCCCAGCGAGCTGACCGCCATCGGCGCGCCGACCCGTATGCTCTGGGCCTGGCTGGGCTGGGTCTACATCGCCCTGATCCTCGCGTTCGGGTGGGGCGTCTGGAAAGCGGCCGGTACCAACCGCACCCTGCGCGTCGTCGGCGTGCTGCTCCTCCTGTCCGGCCTGCTCGGCTTGCTCTGGCCATTCGCGCCGATGCACCAGCGTGAAGTCCTGGTGGCGGGCGGGGGAACGTTCGGCGACACCCTGCACAAGATCCTTGGCATCGCCACCGTGCTCCTCTTCGTGACAACGATGGGATTCGGCGCCGCGGCGTTCGGCACGCGATTCCGTTTCTATTCGATCGCGACCCTCGTGGTCGCGCTCACGTTCGGCCTGCTCACCGGGCTCGAGAGCTCCCGCCTGGCCGCGAACCTGCCCACGCCCTACATCGGACTGTGGGAGCGCATCAGTATCGCCGCATACATGATCTGGCTTGCGGTACTCGCCATCACGATCCTTCGCATGGGTCGGCCCGCGCCAGTCGGTGGACCTCGGCGGCCGGCGGTTTGATGTGAAGCAGAAGCGCCTCACCTGAGGAGGACCGATGGACCAGATCGTGGGATCACAACGCATTCGCATCGAGCAGCACAGTGCCATCGGCATGCTGTGGTTCGGTGCCTGGCTGTTCTGCATCGCCTTTCTGCATCTCTCGTTCTGGAAAGGCGTGCTCGCGCTGCTGGTGTGGCCGTACTATCTGGGCACCGCGCTCGCTCCGCTCCTGACGCGCTAAACCGCGACCCTACTCTCGGCGTCGGGGCGACGAGTGCCTGCGCCATTGCCGCGCGCATGACACTCGCCACCATCCGCTTCATGAACCCGGCCACGCTTCGTCATGCGACCCGAGGTTACTGTTTCTGAACGCGAAAATTGACCGTCCCGCTGTAGTTCGTGAACACGACTCGGATCGTCCAAAGCCCCAGAACGCCCTTGACCATCCCTTCCGTTCCGGTCGGCTTGAGCGGTTGGGAGTACAGTTGCGTGCCGTTCTTGTCGAAGATCGTGACCGTGGCCGACCCACCTGTCGTCGTGGTCGAATGGTTGACGGTCGCGCTGTCGCCGGTGTTCGACCAGCGATAGGTATAGGTCCAGGTCACGTTCGTCACACCCGAGGCCTGGAACTGAAAATTGTCGGGGACATTGTTGATTTGGGGCTGAAACGGCGCGAGCGGGCCGCTGCTGTTCCCGCACGCGAGTACCACGCCCAGGGTTGTGAGCGCGGCGATCCCCATCACGACACGCAGTCTGTGGCTCAACATCTTCGGGCTCCAGGGAGAAAGCTCCGCCACAACGAGGGCAAGGCGGATGCCGCATCGACCTGCATCGGCAACTCCCTGATTGGCACCACGATACGGGAAGCCGCGTGACCGGGCTCACAACGAGGGTTTGGGCTCACTTTATGCCAGGGCGGAGCGTTTCGAGTCGCTGTGTTTGTCCCGATTGTGAAGTCGGTGCCCCGCCTCATTGAGGCATCACGGCGAGGCAGACGAGCGCGACCGGAGCGCATGGGCGATCTGGCCGGCGACGCCCGGCAGCACGCCCAACGCGCCGACGACGAGCCAGTCGCGCGATCCAAGCGCCGCCAGGCCGAGGATCCGCGCAAGCGGTGCCCATGACACGGCGATCGTCTGGAGGACGAGCACGAGGGCGACGGCGCCGAGCGCGTACCGGTTTGCCACGATGCGCGTCGGACGGAGGACAGACTCCGCGCTCCGCGCGTTCCCCAAGTGGAAAACCTGCGCGAACGCCAGGGTCATGAACGCCAGCGTCGCGGCGTAGTCGGGCGTGGCCGGATGCGCGCGCATCCCCCACCATGTCGCGGCGAGCGCGCTCGCCGCGATCAGCAGCGCGTAACCGATCGTCAGCCGGGCCATCCCGGCCGAGAGAATGGCCGAGCGTGGCGAGCGCGGTGGCCGGCGCATCACGTCGGGCTCCGGCGGCTCGAACGCCAGCGCGAGTGCGGGGAACGTGTCCGTGATGATGTTGAGCCAGAGGATCTGCAGCGGCAGCAGCGGCGCGGGCCAGCCGGCCAGTCCCGCACCCAAGAAAACAAAGATCTCACCGAGATTACAGCTGAAGAGATAGAAAACGAACTTGCGCAAATTGTCGAAGATGACGCGGCCTTCCCCAACCGCGGCCGCGACCGTGCCGAAGCGGTCGTCCTGCAACACCAATCCGGCGGTGGCCTTCGCAATGTCCGCTCCCCGCCCCATCGCGACACCGATGTCCGCTTTCTTCAGAGCCGGTGCGTCATTCACACCGTCGCCAAGCATGGCCACGATCTCGCCGCGTTGTTGATAATCCGCCACGATGCGTAGCTTCTCTTCGGGCGTGACTCGGCTACACACCTCCGCGAGGCCGAGCTGCCGGGCGATGGCCTCCGCCGTCCAGCGCTGATCGCCGGTCAACATCACCGTGCGAATCCCGGCCTCACGCAACTCGCGCAACGCGTCCTCGACGCCCGGGGCCGGCGGATCGGTGAGCCCGGCGAATCCGGCAAACGTCAGCCCGTGCAGTGCCGCCTCGTCCGTCCCGGTGACCGGCCCGCACGCGAGGCCGAGCACTCGCAGGCCCCGCTCGGCGAGCGAGCGGTTCGTCTGGTCCAACGCGCGCCGCGCGTCGTCGCTGAGCGCGCACCGCTCGATCACGCGCCCCGGCGCACCCTTCATGTAGGCCATGAGCGAGCCGTCGGGACGGCGGTACTGGACTGCCATGTACCCCCGGCTGCTCGAAAACGGAACCTGCCCAACAACGGGACCGGCCTCCGCGCGCGTGCGCGCCGCGTCGACCCCCGCCTTGGCCGCGGCCACCACCAGCGCGAGCTCGGTGGGATCACCGGGCGGGACGCCCGCACCCGATGGCGGCATGACCTCGGGTCGGCTCGCGAGGACTCCGATGCGCAACGCCAGAGCGAGCAGCGGACGCTGCTCCAGATCGACAGGCCGGCCGAGCTCGAGCAACACACCGTGCGGCCCATACCCGGCGCCGCTGACCGCGATCTCCACGCCGCCGGCGACGAGCGTCGTCGCCGTCATCTCGCCGGTGGTGAGCGTCCCGGTCTTGTCGGTGCACACGACGGTCGTGGACCCGAGCGTTTCGACGATGGCGAGCCGCCGCACGAGCGCGCGGCGCCGCGCCATGCGCCGCATGCCGACGGCCAGCGCCACCGTCGCCACGACCGGGAGTCCTTCCGGAACTGCGGCGATGCCGAGCGCCAGTCCGAGCTGGAGCACGTCGGACCAGTGGCGGCCCTGTGCAAATCCGAGCGCCGCGACAACGGCGGCGACGGAGAACGCCGCCAGGGCAAGGCGCCGGCCAAGCACGTCCAGGCGCAGCTCCAGCGGCGTCCGCTCCTGTCGTAACCCACCGATCAGTGCGCCGATGCGGCCGACTTCGGTCCGGAGCCCGGTCTCAACCACGAGCGCCCGCGCCGCGCCATCGACCAGCGTCGTTCCGCGATACACCATGTTGCGCCGATCCGCGAGCGGCGTCGTGGTGGGCAGCGTGACCGTACTGTCTTTCGCAACCGGCGCCGACTCGCCCGTCAGGGCTGCCTCGACCGTCCGCGCTTCCACCGACTCGAGCAGGCGCGCGTCGGCGGGAACGGCTTGACCAGCCTCGAGCACGACGACGTCGCCGACGACGAGCTCACGGGCATCGAGCTGTTGCGGCGTCCCGTCCCGTACCACGGTGGCGCGCGGAGTCTCGCTCGTGAGCAAAGCGCGCATCGCCCGCCGCGCGGGAAGCTCCGTGGCGAGACCCAGCGAGACATTCACCAGCAGCACGACAACGATCGCCGCGGCGTCGAGTAGATCGCCCGAGAGGGCAGCGACTGCCGCCGCCGCGAGCAGCAGCAGTGTGATGATGCTCGAGAGCTGGTTCCAGAGGATCCGCCAGAACGGTGTGGGCGCGGGCGGAGGAAGGACGTTCGGCCCGTCGCGGGTCAGCCGCCTCCGAGCCTCCGCGGCGGACAGGCCCTCCGCAGTGGCGCGGGCCTGCCGCAGGACCGCGTCCATGTCCAGGGCGTGCCAGAGCGGCGTCACAGCGCCGACGGACGCCGCCGACACACGCCGCTCACAATGCCTTCAGCCCATTCGCCGCCCTTCTTACGGCGTCACGCTCCCGAAATAGACCTCGAGGTTCGTCGGATAGGTGCCGAAGGTTTTGCCCGGCCCCGTCCACGTCATCGCGGCGCTGCCGGGCAGCGACACGATGCCGTTGTAGTCACCGATGAACGGCCGGATGCCGCCGGCGCAGTCGGAGCAGGGAACGCCCTGCGTCGACGGGTCCCAGCCCGTCTTTGTGACGCGCGTGGTGGTCCAGGTCCTGCCGCCATCCGCGCTCGTGATGTACGCCACGTCTACCAACGTATTCCCCGAGTAGCTCCGGTCTTGCGTGATCATATCGATGCGACCGCTTCCGGGTTCGACGCTCAGCTCCACGTTGATGCGATCGCCCGATGCGGGCGCGACGACCGCGGGCGTCGTCCATTTCGTGATGTCGCTGACGCTTGCGTAAGTGAGAAAGATCTGGGCCTTGCCGTCGACGATATCGGTGTACGCGACGTACAACCGCCCGGTCGTGGGGTCAAAGGCGGGCGCCGGATACGAACCGGGCGCGCGGAACTGTCCGCCCGAGATGTTGAAGCAGTACGGTGGGTAGAGACACACCGGATTTTGGAACGTGCCGAACCTGAGGGAATTGCTCCACGTCGCGCCGTGATCGGTCGAGACGCTCACGAACATCGCCGTGCCTTTCCCACCCTGCACGGAATTGTCGAAGGTGAGGTACGCGTACCCCGTGGCGTTGTCGACCACGACGCGCGCGTCCTGATCACTGCGCACCGAGCCGCTCGACACTTTGACGGGGAGCGCGAAGCTGTTGCCGCCGTCGTGCGATACGCCGATGAAGATCGGGGAGTGGCCGCTGAATCCGGTGAAGTGCGCCCACGGCACGTAGATCGTGCCGTCGTTCGCGACGGTGATCGCCTCGTGATCGGGGAACTGGCCATTCGACCCGCGCGCCTTCCCGTCGCCCTGGAATGCGCTGACCAGCGTGAGCGGCGCGCTGGGGCCGCCGGCCGTCCACGTGCGCCCGCCGTCGCTCGAGCGACTGAGCCAGAGCGCGACCTGCTTTCCTTTGTATCCGAAGCAGGTGAAGTACGCAGTACGGCCGTCAGGGCTGAACGCGACGTAGGGGTCGCCGCCGAAATCGTAGGAACCGGTCCCGGGCACGGCCGGATCATTCGTGAATGCCGTGATGCCGGGGATGAATCCGCTCGGCAACGTGGGCGTCCAGGTCTTGCCGCCGTCGAACGTCGCATTCACCGCGCAGCCGTCGTTGTAGTTCCAGTCGTTGGCGCCGGTGATCATGTTCAGCGGATTGGCGGGATTGACGGCGATCGGGGTCTCGTTCTGAGCGGTGGTGTCGCGACTGACGTTTACCACGAGGGCGGAGCCGCTGCCCACGGCGCTGAAATTCGGAGTGCCGAGACTCGTGACGGGGGCTTCGCGGCAGGCCGCGAGCACGAGGGCCGCGCCCGCGGCGGTGGTCAGTGTAAGGAATCGCATGCAGGGTCTCCGAGTGAAGCGGTTGATCTTATTCGAGGTCTTTCACGTACTGAGGATACTCCTGCTTTGCCCGTTGCGCGACCGCGGTATCGATCGTCGCCACGGCGATCGGGCGCTGCGCGGATGTGGCGGCGAGCTGACGACCGGACGGATCGAAGATCCAGCCACGCCCTCCGAAGACCATCCCCTGCCGATCGCGTCCGACGCGGTTGGACGACGCCACATAGCACCCCGAGACCAGCGCGGCGGCCGCCACCCCGGTCTTCCAGCGCGCCAATGACGAGCGAGGCGTCGCGCGCGGCACGACGATGAGGTCGGCGCCGAGCTTGCCGTACTGTCGGGCCCATTGGAGAAACCAGAGATCGGTGCAAATCAGAAACGCGATCTTGAGGCCGCGCGCTTCGACCACGGCGAACTTCTCGTTGCCGCGCTCGAACCAGCGGGCCTCGTAGTAGCCCGGTTCATCTGGGAAAAACTGTTTGGTGTGAGGCATCTGTAGCCCGCCGCCCGCGGTCCACACGAACCCCGCGTTGACGCTTCCTGCATCACGCATCACGGCCTGCGTGCCGATGACCACGGGGACGCCGAGCTCGTCGAGCCGGCTGATGCCGCGTTCGTGCGCCTCGTGAGATTCGCGCAACAACCGCTGAACGCGCCTCGGCCCGCTCGCGAGCCAATTCCCGAACGGCATCTCGTTGAGCACGAATACATCGGGCCGCGGCCTCAGGCGCCGCACGCGCTGGACGAGGGAGTCCCATGCCCGCGCGCCGGGCGACAACACAGCGGGGACTTCGCAGACGGCGACACGGAACTTGCTCATGGTCGTGCGATCACCGGTCAGTTCAAATCGTGCGATAGAATCAGCTTGAAGGTGAGTTTGTCGGACGCGGCGTTGAGGCCAAATCCCACGCCTGCCTCGACCTCGATGACCTTGTTCGAGTGGTCCACGACCCCGTAGAGCTGGTGCGTCGGCTGACTGCCCAGGTCGTCGTATTCTTCGATCGCGAGGATCCACGCGCGCGGGAAATTGTAGGCGATGCGGCTTGCCGGTGCGAATGTCAGGTTGTCCGATCCTTCGTAGGCGATGTCGACGATCGGATTGATGATGACGTCGACGGGCTGCATATGCCACCCGATGATCGGTCGAATCTCCGAGGTCACGCGTTGGGCGTCCCAGTGGGCGGCGTTGTAGCTCAGCTCGAAATTCACGCCGTAGAAGAAGCGGCGCTCGTCCGCGCGAGGGACGGCAAACAACAGGCGCAGCTTCATGCCGTCGAGTAAGACGGCTGTCTGCGCGTTGCGCTTGCCGATGCTGTAGAGCGGCATGTAGAGGCCGGCTTCGAACCACGGCGTGACGCCGTACGCCCACTCGGGGACGCCGTTCAGCGACTTGTCGGCGACGAGGGCGCCGGGAAACGCGGGGGTCTTGCTGCCGTCAGGCGTGAAGTTGTTATGCCAGGTGAGATTGAACGTGCCCGGCGCGGCGAGGGCGCCGTCGTAGACCTGGATCTCGTCGGTTTGTGCCGCTGCCGCGCGACTTGCCGTCATCAGGGTGAGGGCCACGAGCGCGAGGCGGATGGTCACGTACCGAATCTCGCCACGTCGTCTCCTTGCCGTCCAGCGTCTCGCTCTAGCGGCGGAAGCGTATGGCTCTCGGTCTCTTGATCCTGCGACTCGTCGTCGGCTCCAGAAAGCCAGCTGAGAGGAGGGTCTGATTCACTCCTCCCCGGTCATCGGGGTATGATCCGGAGAGGATTGTGTTGCAGAACTCAAGGAACGAGGAGATCGAGATGCCACGTACACTTACCCAGCGCCGGGACGGCAAGCGCGCAAAGTCTCCGCAGCGCTCCCGCGTCATTGTTGCGGAGACCCCCGCAGCCCCCACCGCCGACGAGCCGAAGCTCTTTGCCACAAAGAACGATCTGCCGGAAAGCACGCGCGTCGAGGTGATCGGCTTGCTCAACCAGCGCCTCGCCGAGGCAATCGATCTGCAGACGCAGTGCAAGCAGGCGCACTGGAACGTGAAAGGCCCGTCGTTCATCGGGCTGCACAAGCTCTTCGACGAAGTCAATGAGGACGTCGAGACCTACGTCGATCTCATTGCCGAGCGCGTGACGCAGCTGGGCGGGGTGGCTGAGGGAACGATCGGTGCGGTGGAACAGCGGTCGAAACTACCCGACTATCCCATCGGCATCGCCACGGGGCCCGAGCACGTGGCAGCGCTGTCCGATGCGCTGAGCGCGTTCGGGCGCGCCGCACGGATTACGATCGAGGAGATGAACGAGCTCGAAGACGCCGACAGCGCCGACATGCTGACCGACATCTCACGGGCCGTGGACAAGTGGCTGTGGTTCGTGGAGGCGCACCAACAAGCATGAGTGAGGCGTGTGCCGCGCGCGGCACCCTCAGTACGGCGACTTCGAGTGTCCCTCGTGTCGGAACGCCGATCGCGTGCGTGCGGCGCTCGAGGCCGCCACCTACCGCGCGCGCGTCAAGGAAGACGTGTTCAGCGGGCTCAAGAGCGGGGTCAACGGTACGCCCACCTTCTTTATGAACGGCGAGCGCTACGACGGCCCGCACGGCATCGAGCCGCTGTTCGAGACCATGGCCCGTCTCGGCGGCTGAGCGTCTACTTGGCGGCTCGGCATCCACTTTCTATACTTCCCGCTCGCTTTTGGGCCAGGTAGCTCAGTTGGTAGAGCAGCGGACTGAAAATCCGCGTGTCGGCAGTTCGATTCTGCCCCTGGCCACTCTCGGTTTCTGCCGCGCCTCGTTGCGTCAGAAGGGGTAACGCATCCCTGGGGAAACGGGGGTGAATTCGACGGTACGCACCAGGAGTCGCCACACCTCTCTACGCTGCTGCACCGGAATAAATCCCGCCCTCTTGCACCCCTTCAGCGATGCGATGTTGTTTTGGCCCACGAACGTCTGCACCGAACGCGCCCCGAACTCGCGCGCCGCCTCGGCGATGCGACTCATCGCGTGCGCCATGATCCCCTGACCGCGATACGCGTCGCCGGTGTAGGCGCCCTCGAGTAGCGCCTCGTCGGGGCCGAGCTGCGGGAAGAGATCACCCCATTGGGCGCGAATGCGGGCGTTGTCTTTCGGTGCAATGAGCCACTGCATGTAGCACGCTTTTCCGTCCGGGCCGATCGCCACCCAGCAGGTGGATAGCTTCGCCGCGATCAGGCGACGCTGGGCCAACCGCTCAAACACGGTCCCATGCGACAAGCCCGGAAACTCGGTCTCGAGCATCGAGAGGTCGTCCCCGGACTCGAGCGGGCGCACCTCCAGCGGCACCTTTGCGGCGGGCGCGACATGCGGGACCGTGAGATCGCGCCGCAGCCCGTAGGCGACCGTCTCGGAGCCGAGCCGCCTGCCGACGGCGCGGCGCAACACCGCCGCTGAATGCGGCTCGGTGAGGAGCTGAAAGACGTCGTAGGTACGGCTCAAGAGCGGTTGTGACACGCGCGCGTCTACCGCAGGATGCGTACCCGCGCGTGTCGATGCCGTCGCGGCGTGGTACGGCGGTCGCGGGCTACGCGATCGCTGATTTACGGGGGGGACGGCGGGGCCGCTCGACGCTGGCGCGTCGAGCCATAAACGCGAGGGAGGCCGCCGCCAATACACCTCCGGTCACCAGCCACGCCTGCCACGTCGCCGTCGCCAACAGGGCCACGATCAACCCCGCCCCCAGCCAGGGCACCACGCGTCCGCCCGGCATCACGAACGGCTGGTCGGCCGCTCCCACGTCGAGCCGCCTGAGCCGCCACGCCGCGAGGCAGCAGCCGAGATAGACGAGCAGAATCGGTACGTTCGCGATGATTGCCAATTTGACGTAGGTGCCGGTGATCGCAATCGCCCACACGATCACGCCCTGCACACCGATGGCGACGTGAGGGGTGCGGCGTGCGGCGTGGACTAGCGCGAGCTTCTGCGGCAAATAGCCGTCGACCGCAAGGGCGTAGAGCGTTCGCGGTGTGGAGAGCATCGTCGCCGTCATGAAGCCGAACGTCGACACGATCATTGCAGTCAGGATCAACGTGGAGCCGGTCGATCCGGCGAATTGCACGGCTGCCGCCGCGAGTGGCGCCTTGGCCGTCTCCGGCGCGGCGAGCGCTCCGCCGAGGATACCCTGCGCGACGAGCTGGGCAGCGATGTACAGCACACCCACACCCGTCACCGCGAGCGCGATCGCTCGTGGCACCGCGCGGGCCGCGTCACGGACTTCACCGCTCACCTGCAGCGCCGATTCCATGCCGAAGAACGCAAACATCAAGAGCAGCCCGGCCTGGCCCAGTCGGGCGAGGGAGGGAAGCGGCCCGAGCGCGAGATTCGCCGCATGAACATGAGGAAGACCGAGCGCGACGAACGCAATCAGCGGAATAATTTTCGCGACCGTCGCGATGCCGCTAACCCGTGAGCCGAGCGCGGCACCACGGATGTTGACGAGCGCGAGGACGCCGTAAGCTGCGGTGAGGAGCAGGAGGCGCGGCAGGGTTCCGCCAAGGGCGGGCACCAAGCCGCCGACTGCATCCGCGAACACGGTCGCGACCGCACCCATCGCGATCGTGATGCCGAGCCACAGCAGCACTCCGCACAGAAACCCGGCATAAGGCCCGAACGCCGCCCCGACGTATGCGTATGGCCCGCCGCTATTCGGGACGCGGCTTCCTGCCTCCGCGATACAGAGCGCAATGAGCGCCGTCGCGACCGCGCAGACGATATACGCGAGCGGCGCGGCGGCGCCGAGCCGAGACGCCATGTACGCCGGCAGGACGAAAATCGCCGCGCCGACGGTGATATTGAAAATCGCAGCGGCAAGCCCGCCCACGCCGATGACTCGGCGCAGGGCGGGCTGAGCGGTGGCAGAGACCGGGGAGGTCATGCCACCAAGCTACATGTTATTCAAGCCCGCGGTCGCGCAGCCGGATCACCTCTTCGAGCGTCGGCGAGCTGTAACCACGCGCTTTCACGCGCTGAATGAATCCGCGCGTCACGCCGTGGTCGCGGGCTCGACGCAGCTGATAGAGCGAGAGATTCTCGTAGCCCGCCTCCTTGAGCGAGCGGATGTACGTCGGATCGACGCCGTGATCGCGGGACTCGACCAACTCTTCGGGATTGGCCGGGGCGTAGCCCGCGTCCTTCATGTCCGCGATGTAGTCGCCGTCCACGCCGTGATCACGCAGGCGGACGAGATCTTCCGTGCCCAGGTTCTGGTAGCCCGCGCCCTTGAGGGACGCGATGAAATCGGGATCGACACCGTGATCCCGCATCCGCACGAGCTGTTCGGCGCTCAGATTCTTGTAGCCCGCGCCGTCCAACGACTCGATGAAGTCGGAGTCCACGCCGTGATCGCGCATCCGAACGAGGGTCTCAGCGTACCGCAGGTGGTAGCCACGCGCGCCGAGGTCCTGCACGTACTCGAGATCCACGCCGTGCGTGCCCATGCGCGCGAGCTCGTTGGCGGTCGGGCGGTCATAGCCCTGCTTCTGCAGCTCGTCTACGAAGTCCAGCCCGATCCCCGCCATCGTCAGCTCGAACTGCTCCCATTCCGTCGGCGCGCCGATGCCGCGCTTGGCCAACTCGGCGACAAAACCGGGGTTCGGCTCATAGGTGAAGTGACCGGACCCGCTATTGCCGTCGAACCAACCCTCGCAGTTCAGCGTGCCGGCGGCACGCACGATCTTGAAATGCACGGCCGCGCCCGACCCTCGCATATCCGCCGCCGAGAGGCCCACGAGGTCGCTGACCGGGATGGTGCGACCCCAGTTGCTGGAATGCCGGCCTTCCTCGCCGTACCGGATGTTGAGCTGGACTTTGCCGGAATGATCCGCCGGCTCGATCAGCCACTCGCCGCCCGCCGGAACGACACGCTGGGCCGATAGCGATGGGACGGCCAGGAGGGCCGTAACGAGGAGGACGGCGAAACGCATAAAGACCCCACGAGTGGATTTGAAGAATTGGATGGGTGCGGGCCCTCCGAAGGTTGCAGAGGGGCGGGGGAGGATTCAGCCGATCAGCTCGAAAAACCTCGCCAGGTCGATGTTTCCGCCGGACACAACGGCGACGATCGGGCCCTTGCCCGCCTTGCCCGTGAGCGCGGCGGCGAGGGCGAGCGCCCCCGCTCCCTCCGCGATGACCCGCACCTTCTCCGCCATCAGGCGCATTGCCGCCTTTACCTCGTCCAGCGTTACCACAATCGAGCCGTCCACGACCGGCTGCATCCGCTGCCACATGCGCGGGAACACGCTCTTGCCGCCGGCGCCATCGACGAACGTTGCCGTCCATTCCGGGAATTCCTGCGCCGAGCCCGTGGCGAACGAGCGCGCGGCCGGGGCGGCGGTCTCCGGCTCCGCGCCCCACACGCGGACTTCGGGCTTGAGCGCCTTCACCACGCTGGCGACGCCCGTGATCAGCCCGCCGCCGCCGATCGCCGCGATGATCGCCGCCGTGTCGGGCGCGTCCTCGAGGATCTCGAGGCCCATCGTCGCGTGACCCGCAATGAAATTCTGATCGTCGAACGGGTGCACGAACGTGCCCTCGACACCAGGGTACGCCCGATCTTCCAGCGCCTGCCACGCGCGGGCGTACGACACGAGTACGAGCTTCGCGCCCAGCGCCCGCATCCGGTCGAGCTTGGCGGTGGGCGCCGTCTCGATCGCGACGACGGTGCACGGCACCCCGGCCGCCCGCGCTGCGTACGCGACACCCTGACCGGCATTGCCGGCGCTGATCGTCCAGACGCCGCGGCGGCGGTCAGCGTCGGACAACAGCGCGACCGCATTCGCCGCGCCGCGCAGCTTGTAGGCGCTGATCGGTTGCAGGTTCTCGAGCTTGAGCCGCACGTCCGGGGATCCCGGTCCCAGGTCCAACCGAATCAGCGGCGTGCGCACGATGGTGCCCGCGATGCGCTTGCGTGCCTCACGGACCTCGGCCAACGTGATCGGCCGAACCGGCTCAACCACGCAGCACCAGGGCGGCAGCGGCGACGTCTTCGACCGCGACGCCCACCGACTTGAAGAGGGTGATCTCCTGCTCGTTACGCCGGCCGGGTGCGGTGCCTGCCACGACCGCGCCGATCTCCGTCACTTCGCTCTTCGCCGCGATGACGTCGCCCGATTCGCGCAGCGCGGCTTCGCGCGAGTCGACGAAGACGCGGGCGGTGGCGACGAGATCGTCGTCGAGCTCGCGCCAGTCGGGGCGCGTCGCACCGATCGCGTTGACGTGTGTCCCGGGCGACAGCCAGGCGCCCTTCAGGATCGGCGTCGTCGCGCTCGCGGCGACAACGACCACGTCCGCGTCGCGCACGGCATCGGCGGCACTGCCCGCGGCCTTCACGCTATGTCGTTCGGCAAACGCTTTGGCGTTCCGGGGACTCCACACGCGCACTTCCTCAAACGAGCGGACGTGGCGCAGCGCGGCGAGGTGGCTCTTTGCCTGCACGCCCGATCCGATGATGCCGAGGACCGCCGCATTTTTCCGTGCGAGCCGGTCGGTCGCCACTGCGGAGGCAGCGGCGGTGCGCATCTCGGTGATGAGCCTGCCGTCCATGACGGCGAGCGGCTCGCCAGTCTCGGGCTTGAGCATCACGATGAGCGCGTGGTGCGTGTGGACGCCAACGTTCTTGGGATAGAACGTCACCAGCTTGGCGCCGAGGCTGCCGGCGTACGCGGGCATGACGGCGAAGAAGCCCTGGTGCGGCGTGATCGGAAGCACGGTGCGGACGGGTTGGACCACGCGACCCGCCGAGAGCGCCGCGAGCGCATCCGCGATGGCGGGAATGAGCTCGGAATAGTTGAGCCGTTGCGCGACGGTCGGCTCGTCGAGCATGGCGATCTGTGTCATGCGGGCGGCTCCGGCGGAGTGTCGGCGGCAGCGGGCGCGGCGTTCACGCCGGAGCGGCGCCGCTGGTACCGCGTCATCGTCTCTGTCGCTTCGTCGTAGGCGAACAGCTCGCCGAAGCGTGCCCACGCGATGAAGGTCTCGAAGACACGTTCGTAATCCTCCTGCGGCATTCGCAGCACGATCGTTTCGAGCACGAAGTCTTTCTCGATCGTGTGGCTGCGCAGCTTACGCAGCACGGCAACGACCTCGTTGAACAGCGAGAGCTGGAGCAGCTGCGTCCGCCAGATCGTCTTCCGCTCTTCCTGGCCCGCCTGCACGAAGCGCCGGCCGCTCGGCTCCAGGATGACCGCGCTCTTTGGCGTGTCCACGAAGTTCAGCATCTCGGCGGCTTTCACGATCGTGATCATCTGGCCGAACTCATGGTTGGTCTGCGCCGCGATGCGGAACACGTCGCCCTTGCCGCCGCGCGCGTCCAGGTACTCGAGCAGGCCGACGATTTCCATCGGCGAGACGTGCGGCAGCGGCTCGAACTCGCGCGGCCCGCCGGGGCCGGCCTCGGGGAGCTCGCTGCCGGTGATCACGCCGTGCAGCTCGTTGATGAGCGCCAGGCACTCGCTCGACTGATAGTCGCGGGGCCGCGGCAGCGCGTCGCGCACGATCGTGCGGATGCGCGCCGGATTGTTGCCGCCCAGCACCACGATACGATCCGCCATGAACGCGACCTCGCGAATGTCGTGGCTGACCATCAGAATGGACGACGGATTGTGCGACTTGCGGCTCCAGATGTCGAGCACCTCGGCCCGCAAGCTTTCCGCCGTCAGCGCGTCAACCTGGCTGAACGGCTCGTCCATGAACAGGATCTCGGGATCCACGACCAGCGCGCGCGCCATCCCGACGCGCTGCTTCATCCCGCCCGACAGCTCGCGCGGATACGCGTCCTCGAATCCGCCCAGTCCCACGCGCGCGATCGCCTGCTCGGCGCGCTCGGTCGCCTCGGGGCGGGGCACGCCGCGGACCTCGAGCACCGTCTGCACGTTCTGTCGCACGCTCATCCACGGATAGAGAGCAAAACTTTGGAATACGATCGCGACGCCGGGGTTCAGGCCGACGAGCGGCTGGCCGTGATACAGTACCTCGCCCTGGCTGGGTTTGATGAGCCCGGCGAGAATCCGCAGCACGGTCGACTTCCCGGAACCCGAGGGGCCGAGCAGCGCCACGACCTCGTTGCGGGCGATCTGGATCGAAATGTCTTCGAGGACGCGCAGCGGCTTGCCATTGGGCAGGACGAAGTCGTGCGACACGTTGCGGACTTCGCACAGGATCTCGGCCGGCCGTTTGGGTGGCACTACTTGCTCAGCGAGAAGCGGTCTTCGGCGAGGCGGTAGCACCAGCGCCACGCCGTGCGATTGAAGGCGACGACCAGGATCGACATCACGAGGATCGCGGTCGCGAGGCGCGGGAAATCGGCTCGCGCCGCGGCGTCGCTGATCTGCGCGCCGAGTCCCGCCGCGCGCAGCGTCTGTCCCTTGAAGGTCACGTATTCGGCCACGATGCTCGCGTTCCAGGCGCCGCCCGCGGCGGTGACCCATCCCGTCACGAGATAGGGAAACACGGCGGGGAAGTAGAGTGTGCGAAAGCGGGTCCACCCGGTGATGCGATAGCTGCGCGCCGCCTCTTTCAGATCGGCCGGGATCGCCATCGCGCCCGCGATCACGTTGAACAGAATGTACCACTGCGTGCCGAGCAGCATCAGCAGAATGCTGCCCCAGCCGAGCGTGATGCCCGCCGACGCGAGGATCGCGATGACGAGCGGAAACAGCATCGGCGCCGGGAACGACGCGGCGATCTGGACCACGGGCTGCAGGATCCGCGACAGCCGGCTCGACAATCCGATCGCGAGCCCCGCCGGCAGCGCCCACAGCGTGCCGATGGCGGTCGACGCGAGCACGCGGGAGAGTGTCAGGAGTCCCGCGCCGGCGGCGCTGCCCCATGTCCCGGCCGGCACCTGCCGCAGCAGATGCGCGAGTTTCCACCCACCCCATCCGAGAATCACGACCAGGAGTCCCAGCGCCACGAACGACAGCGGCGCGCTCCCGCGCGACGCGGCCGGCTCGGCCAGCGCTGTTGCCGGATGGGACGGCGCGGGATGTTCCCAGCGCTCCCGCATGCGGCGCGCGAAGCCGCGCAGCGCGCGCACCAATCGCGACGTGCGGAGCCAGTCCAGGAACCAGGAGGTCATGAGGACCTGCTCGCCGCCTTCTTCGATCCGGAACTTCTGCGCCCAGACGACGACCGGCCGCCACAGCAGCTGATCGAGCAGCACGATCATGCCGGCCATGGCGATGACCGCGAGAATCATCGCGTCGCCGCGTCCCTGCTCGACGGCGACGCTCATGTAGGAGCCGATGCCCGGCAGCCGGAAGTCGCGCTGTCCGAGCTGAAACGACTCGTTGATCATCAGGAAGAACCAGCCGCCCGCCATGCTCATCATGCTGTTCCACACGAGCCCGAGCGTCGCGAACGGCAGCTCGACGTTGCGCAGCCGCTGCCACCACGAGAACCGGTAGACCGTCGCGACCTCGCGCAGATCGGCGGGCACGGTGCGCAGCGAGTGCACGAAGCTGAACGTCATGTTCCACGCCTGGCCCGTGAAGATCATGATGACCGCGGCGAGCTCGAGTCCGATGTTGCTGTTCGGGAACAGCGCGACGAGCGCCAGGATGAGACCCGGCATGAAGCCCAGCACGGGGATGCTTTGCAGGATGTCGAGCAGTGGCAGCAGCACGCGTCCCGCGACGCGGTCTTTGGCGGCCCAGTAGCCGTACACGAGCGTGAACGTGAGGGAAATGACGTAGGCCAGGAGGCCGCGAAACAACGAGAACATCGTGTAGCGCGGCAACGCGGCGGGCGAGAGATCGATCGCGATGGTCGCGCGATGCACGCCGGTCCACTCGCGCCCGAGGTCGAAAAAGGTGAACACCAGGCCGGCCAGGCCCGCGACGAGCAGCAGGTCGATCCACGGAATCCGCCGTGCGCGGCCGAGCTGCGCGAAGGCTTCGGTGAGGAGTCGTTGCACGCGAGCCGGGCCTTTAGGGCGCGCACCTCCGCGCGGGGCCGACCTGAACGGCGAGCGGCGTCTTTCCCTGACGCGTCAGCACCTGATTGAACGCTGCCAGGTCGCGCTGCACGAATGTGAGCCAGCGCGCGACGAGCTTGGCGAGCTCGGCACAGCGCGAGCGTGCGACCGCGAGCGCCGCGCGCGTCGGCATTTGGTCGGCGCTATCCTGGTTGGTTAGCTGGAGTCCAAACTCGCCGTTCAGGTCCGCGAACGTCCACGCGTCAGGCGGCGCGTCCCAGACCTGGCGGGCGTCGACGAGCGAATCCCCCGCGATCGAGTCCAGCGTTGTCGCGAGCGCCTTCGCCGCCTTCCCGACGTCGGACGTCGTGTCGTTCGGCGCGAGCTGCTTGACCGCCACGCGCAGTGCCGACACCGGCGTGAAGTCGCTCCAGGTCGCGTGCATGGCGGCATACAGCCGCATGAGCAGCGCATGTTGCGCGGCATACGTGACCGACGCTACGTGCGTGCGCGGATCGGGCCGGACGGTCAGCCGTTGCGTGTAGCTCTTGCCATCGGCAGTGAGGCGGACGGTATAGGTGCCCGGGAGCGCGAGCGGTCCTTCCGGGAGCGGCGGCGTGGATCCGGGATTGCCGTTGAATGCGAATGTGTGGGCGAATGCGGGCGGCGCGTCGTAGCGCAGATCCCAGACCGCACGATTGAGTCCGACGTTCACGGAGAGGGAAGTCGGCGGCGCCAGCCAGAACTGCTCCATCGGCGCGCGCGGCGTTTCGCGAACCGGCGTGGCCGAGGCGCTCGTCATGTGGCGCACAACGTTGCCCTTGGCGTCGAGCACGTCGAGCGCGATGTCCGCGCCGGGCCGTGCGCTCAGCGCGTAGTAGATGATCGCGCCCGCCGGCGGATTCGGCGCCTGCGGCTCCTCTTTGGGGAAGGGCGTGTTGTAGTCCACGTTGCGCCGCACGCGCACGGCGTCACTCGGCTTGAAGAGCCGAGTCGGCAACGCGCCGGCGCCGTCGAGCTGGCGCAGCACGGCATAGTCGTCGAGCACCCAGATGCCGCGGCCGTAGGTCCCGATGATGAGATCGTTGCCGTGAATCGCGATGTCGTTGATGATCGTCGTGGGCAGGTTCAGCTGCAGCGACTGCCAGTGGTCGCCGTCGTCGAACGACACGAAGACCCCGGTCTCGGTACCGGCGAAGAGCAGCCCACGCTGCTTGGGGTCCGCACGCACCACGTGGACGGGCGCCTCACCGGGGGCGCCCACCGGCAATCCGGTCACGACCTTCGTCCATGTCTTTCCGGAGTCGTGAGTGCGGTAGATGTATGGCGCATGGTCGCCGCGGAATTCCAGGTCGAACACGGCATACGCGGTCCTCGCGTCGAAGGGCGACGCCTCCAGCCCGGCGAGGGTGTAGCGGGGACCGGCGGCGATGTCTGAAGGCGTGACGTCGGACCATGTCTTCCCATGGTCACGGGTCACCTGGACGATGGCATTGGTTGTTCCGGCCCAGATGACGTCGGGCTGCACGATCGATGGCGCGATCGACCAAAGGGTCGCGTGCATGCTCGTATCCTTGGACGCAGGATGTGTCGGGCTGACGGTGAGATCCGGACCGAGCTTCGACCACGTGACGCCGCCGTCCGCCGTTGCCATGAGGTCCTGATAACCGGCGAGCAGCTCCTGTCTGCCGCGCCGTGTGGTGAACGCGATCGGCAGATTGATCGACGCCCGCAACTTGAGCGAGGGATCTTGTTCGGGTCCGATGTTGATCCATTCGCCACTCGGATACCTGATCTTCGCGATGCTGAGCCCGCTCGAGTAGATCTCGTTCGCATCGCGCGGATTGGGGAGAATCGTTCCCCATTCCCAACCGGGCACCGGCTTCCAATCGATCGTCGTGACGGCGCCCAAATTCCCGCGACTCAGCGTCGCGATCGCGCCCGCGTCCTGCTGCGTGGCGTAGATCCAGTACGGGAACGAATTATCGGCGGCGATGTGATAGACCTGCTCGGTCGACTGATTGTACCACGAGCTCCAGTTGTCCCCGCCGTCGAACGACACGATCGCGCCCTGGTCATATCCCATCAGGATCCGCTTGCCGTTCGTGGGGTCGATCCACATCACCTGCGGGTCGTCACCGCCGGGAGGACCGCCCTTGAATGCCGTGAACGTGTTGCCGCCGTCGCTGGATCGGTACGCCGTGACGTGAAACGTGTACACGATGTCGGGGTTTTTCGGATCCACGTATACGCCGCAGTTGTAGCCGCCCTGACCATTCGCGATGCGCTTGTCGTCGACCGCCATCTGGCGCCACGTTGTCCCGCCGTCGTCCGAGCGATACAAACCAAAGTTGCCGATGAGGTAGACGCGCTGCGCGTTCGCGCCGGCCGCGATCGACACACGGCCCTCCAAGCGCGGCAGTCCGGCGTCGGAGATCTCGCGCCAGCTCACGCCGGCGTCAGACGACTTGTAGAGGCGAGTTCTGGTGCGCGCTGTGTCCGGAGCGGGCGGACCGCCGGTCCCGGTCGGAAACGAGCGGTACAGCGTCGTGGCGAAGATCACATCGGGAACGTCGGCGGCGCGTGTGAGCTCGCTGATGCCGGTCTGATCGTCGACATACAATGTCCTGGCCCAGGTCGCTCCTCCGTCGGTGGAGCGAAAGGCACCGCGGGCGCCGTTCTGACTCTGGAAGAATCCCCCCAGCGCCGCCACGAGAACGACATTTGGATCGCGCGGATCCAGGAGAATCGCGGCAATCTGCTGTGTGGCGTCGAACCCGATGTGACGCCACGTGTGGCCGGCATCGGAGGACTTGTACAGCCCGTCGCCAATCCCGCTCGCGAACGCGTGGCGGTCGCCGGTGCCGACGTAGACGACGTCGGGATTCGAGGGCGCGACCGCAACGGCGCCGATGGACGATACGCTCGCGATGGAATCGAAGATCGGGAACCAGGTCGCGCCGCCGCTGGTCGTCTTCCACACCCCGCCGTTGGCGGCACCAAAGTAGAAGACGCCGGGTTGACCGATCGCGCCCGACACCGCGGTGACCCGGCCCGCGCGGAATGGGCCGACGTTGCGCCAGGCGAGGCCAGACAAGAGGCGCGGATCCACGGATTGTGCATCGAGCGAGGTCGCCGCCAGGGCGAGAGCGCAGAGCACCGGCAGGGATGGTGCGCGCATGCCGAACCCACTTGAGAGAGACCGCCCAATGTATCCCCAAAACACGATGGCCGCCGTTAGCAGCGGCAGCCGCGGTGTCTCGGCCTGCGCTCTACAAGCTTTTCAGAAACGCGAGGAGTGCCGCGCGGTCTGTCGTAGGTAGGGCGCGGAAAAGGTCGCGCGCTTTCGTCGCCTCCCCCCCGTGCAGATCGACGGCTTGCTCGATCGTCGTCGCGCGGCCGTCATGGAGAAACACCTTCTTCAGGTGCAATCCCATCAGCGGCTCGGTCCGGAATTCCGTCGGCGTGGCCAGCGCGAGACAAATATCTCCGAGATCCGGACCCATGTCGTGGAGCAACAGATCGGTGTACGCGTCGACGGTCTTGCGGTTGATCGCCGCGACCGTACTGGGAGCCGTGGTGAACGAGGGACGATGACAACGCGCGCACCCGATGCGCCCGAATACCTCGCGGCCCTGCTGCGCCTCCCGCGACATCTTGAGGGGGGCCGGCGGAGCGAGCAGCCGGACGAAGGTCGTCAGCAGCTCCGCTCTCGCGGCGCTCAACTCCGGGTCGGCAGCCGGGTCTGTGCCCGCCGGCACGGGTGTTCCCGCGACCGTTTCCTCGGTCGGGACCGCGGGCGTCGTGACGCCCTGCTCGGCACTCAACGCGCCCTCGTTGAACTCGAGCAACGTCGGCACGAGCGCCTTTCGCCCGAACCGCCCCAGGCGGCCGTCAAAGAAGCGGTTGGGCCGCCCCGAAATCCCGTCGTGATCCGCGTCAGCGGAATCGGCGTAGGCGAGAATCTCGGAGTCGGGAACGGCGTCGAGCAGGCCAACGCCGAAGATCTCCGGCGTCGTGCGGTGCGCGAGGGCGGTCGCTGCCGCCGGAACCGGCTCGCTGTCGATCCCGAGTGCCGCATGGAGCGCGGGAGTGACGTGATTCTGATAGACGAATCCGCCTTGCGCGGCCAGCTCATCGCATTGCCGGCTCCCGGGCGGTGCTACGGTGTGAAAGGCTGTCGCATGGCGCTCGACCTCGTCGCCCGTGCCGCCCGCCGCCGGATCCTCGTGACACTCCGCGCAGCCGTTCGCATTGAAGAGCGGTCCCAACCCCGTTTCCGGCGTGAAGACGCTGTCGAACACCGCTTTGCCGCTGTCGAACCGGGCGCGCTCTGCGGCCGACAGCCCACGCAGCGGCTCGCCCGGCTTCGGTGGTCGCTGACACGCGGTGGCCGTGGCAGCGCAGACCGCGAGAATCGCCATCACCCAGCGCGTCATGGCGTCGCCTCCACGCCGCGATCCATGCGTCCGACGCGCTCGATCACATAGGCGACGAATCCCGTCTGCCTGCCGCCGAAAGTCGCGCGAACCACGTCGCCCGGCTTGAGCTCCGCAAGCCGCAATGTCCCGCGCTGACCAACCTGTCGATCCGTGATCGGCACATCCGCAGGTACCTGCAGTTTCACAACGCGGAGCGCAAAGCCGACGCCGGTCGTCACCTCGAGCGTGCGCGCCCGCAGATCGACAGCACGAACCGCCCCGCGGACACTGTCGTGCGGCGCAGCGGGTCGCGCCGCTGCTGGAGCGCTCGGCTGCTGCGCGGCGAGTGCGCGCGACGACACCAATAGAGTCAGAGACGTCAGCATGATTCGATGCATAGGTCCTCCCGGGGGAACCGTACATCCAATCCGACGGAACGTTCCCGCCTGCGTATGTGGCCACGCTGTCCTGTGTCACAGGCGCAGCGGTCAGGCGTCGCGCCGGCGATGTAAACACGACGGCCGCCGACGTGGTCGGCGGCCGCGCGTCTTGGGGTCCAACTGCGTCAAATCAAATTGTTGATGGACTGGACGAGCTGTCGCACGACATCCGCGACCGGCTGGAGCAGTGCCTGACCGAGGTTGCAGAGCAGCGGACCCAACGCACCCGATGCCTTGGGAGCGATCGAGGCCGCGGGCACGTCGACCTGCGCAGCCAACAGGTTGATGTTGATCGGCGCGAGGTCGAGCGTCACGACGCCGCATTGGCCGGGGCCGGAGCTCGTGACCGCGACGGTCGTGGAGAAATCCTGGCTGATCACCTGGCTGCCGAGTACGCCGCCGGTGAGCTGCAGGACGCCATCGGCTTGCAGTCCGACGATCTGCCCGACCGTATTCTCGACGATCGCGAAGTTCGTGATCTCCGCCTGATTGATCGTGACGTCACCGAGCGAGCCGATGAGCGGCAGGCTCAGGCCGGTGACGCTGTTGAGGATGAGCCCCGTCCCCTTGGTTTTCTGGGCGGTGATGGGTCCGACGGTACGCGCCGCGGTGGGCGCGGTTGGGTGTTCGGCGCATGCGAGCCCCACAACGAGTGGCACCGCGAGAGCGGCAAAGTGTAGCTTCATGATGTCGGTTCCTCCTCTCTGAAGCACGGGTGACGCAGGAAGCACGATGGCCGCCGTTGCCGGCGGCCATCGGTCATCTACCAACTGCACGGACGTTCAGCATCGGCAAGACGAGCTTCGACCCGCCGCACTCTGCGACGGGCCGAAACCCTTACGTCCTACCGCTCCTCTTCTACGTACCCACCCTCTTCTTCATGCTCGGGGTTCGCGCCGGGGCGATTCCGCTCGCCCTCTTTCTTCTTCATCGGGCCAGACTCATCGGGACGCGGCTGCCGTGGGTTATTCGGGTCGAGTCGCATGTTCGCTCTCCGAAAGTGTTTTTTGGGGAAAGAACGCCTTGCGTGCAATTGGAAGGTACGAGCCTGAAATGACCGTCAGTATCAGCCCGATGGGCGAAAACCGATCTATGCCGCCCGCCGTCAGGGGTTAGTACCTGACGGACCCGCGTTGTATGTTGCTCCGTCCCATCCCGGTCACCACCCACTGCTCGTGCTCGGAGGTCTGCATGCGTGCCCTGCTCGCCGCCGTCGTCCTCCTGACCCTTCCTGCCGCCGACTGGGAGCTGCTCGGCACCCGTCGCGTGAGCTTCACACTCGATCACGACGCCATGATCGTGGGCGCGCGGGCCGGTGGGTTCACGGCGCTCAAAATCGAAGTCGGCGGCGGTGATCTCGAGATGTACAACATCAAAGTGACTTTCGGGAACGGCCAAAGCTTCTCACCGGAGACGCGGCTCAGCTTCGCCCAGGGCTCGTGGAGCCGGACGATCGATCTACCGGGACCCGTCCGCATCGTGCGGCGCGTGGACTTCTGGTATCGAAGCCGGCTGCGGCGCGGCGAGGCAACGGTGCGATTGTTCGGCCGAAAGTGACCACCCTGCAGCTCGCGGCGTTTGCGTACGCCATCCTCAGCCGGATGGCGTACGTGCTGTATGTGGGCAGTGTGTTGCGCCGCCAGGAGCGCGGCGGATCGGCGTTGACCCATCGGGAATTTCGCCGCCGCGCAGCGATCATCATGAACCACGACGCGTTCGCGTTCGTCGTCTGCTGCGTCGCGACGCGCGGCACGTGGGCGCTGCCGGTCGCCTGGCCCATCTCCTTCACTGTCGGCGCGATCCTCGCGATCGTCGGACTCGGCGTGAAGCTGTGGGCGGCGCGAACGTTGGGCAGCGACGCCTACTACTGGCACAATTTCTTCGAGCCCGATGCCGCGATCGGGCCGGTGTCGAGCGGCCCCTATCGTTTCATCTCGAGCCCGATGTACACCGTTGGCTATCTACCGACGTACGGCTTCGCGCTCATCACCCGGTCTTTCCCGGGGCTCATCGCCGGGGCGTTTTCCCAGGCCGCGATTCTCACCTTCTACTTCGTCGTCGAGAAACCCCACTTCCGTCGCCTGCACGGCTCTAGCTGACCCGTTCCGCGGCGCGTCTATTCTGTCGTCATGCGACGCGCCGCTCTTCTACTATATGCACTGGTGATCGCGGGATGCCGCGGTGCCCCGCCCGCGCAAGCGGGGGCGGCCGACGAGCAGCAAGTCGCGCCGGCGCAGCATTCCGACAGCATGGCCGGGATGGAAGCCGAGCACGCGATGGCGGGGATGGTGTCGAACGAGGACCTGCATATGCGGCTGACGCCGCAGCGCGTGCCGGCCGCCGGTGATTCGGCGCGCGCTGCCGAGATCCTCGGGGTGATGCGGCGCGACCTCGCGCGGTATGCGGACGTGCGCGTGGCCGAAGCCGACGGCTATCGCCAGTTTCTGCCTGGCGTGCCGGCGCCGATCGCGCACTTCACGAGCTTCCGTTGGGCGCTGGCGTCGCGGCGCGGGCTCGATCCGTCTCATCCGACGTCGCTGCTCTACAGCCGCGATTCGTCGGGTCATTTCACGCTCGCGGGCGCGATGTTCACCGCGCCGCCGGCAACGACCGACGCCGAGCTCGACCGCCGCTTGCCGCTCTCGGTGGCGCGCTGGCATCAGCACGTCAACTGGTGCCTGCCGCCGTTCGGCGCGCGCGAGCGCTGGCGCGAGACCAAGGACGGGCAGCCGGTGTTCGGTCCCAAGTCGCCGATCGCGACGCGCGAGGCCTGCGATGCCGTCGGCGGGCGGTTTGCGCCGCGGCTGTTCGGTTGGATGGTGCACGTGATGGCGTTCACGAGCGGCGACCCGTGGAACACCGGCCATCACTAGCGTCGCTTGACGGTCTTTCCGGTGAGCGGTAGCACTAGGACGCCGTCCCACTTTCTCGACGAGGCATGATTATGCGACGGGCTGAGACTTTACTCGCCGTGCTCTGCGTGGTGCCGTCCCTGGTGCTGGGCCAAAGCGGATCGATCCGCGGCCGGGTGTCCGATGCGGCGGGCGCGCCGCTCGCGCGCGCGTCGATCTCCGCGGAGGGGAGCGGGCTGCGCGGGACCAGCGACGATCAGGGTCGTTATGAAATTCGCGGCATTTCCGCGGGCACGTACACGGTCCGCGTGCGCATGCTCGGCTACGTGCCGCAGTCAGCGCGCGTGACGGTGGGGCAAGGCGCGGTCACGCAGGACTTCACGCTCGCGGCGCAGGCGATCAGCCTGTCGCCGGTCGACGTGGTGGTGGGCTCGCGGGCGCGGCATACCGCTGCGGAGCAGCTCGCGGTGCCGGTGGACGAGTTCACCTCCGAGCAGCTTACGGTGCAGGGCTCCACGGAGACCGGGCAGATCCTGCAGACGCTCGCGCCGTCCGTGAACTTCCCGCATCAGAGCGTCACCGACGCCACCGATATCGTGCGGCCGTTCACGCTGCGCGGTCTCTCGCCCGACGAAACCTTGGTGCTGATCAACGGCTGGCGGCAGCATCAGACCGCACTCGTCAACACATTCGCGTACGGCACGGGCGCGGGTTCGAGCGGCGTTGACCTCAACGCGATCCCGTCGAGCGCAATCGATCGCATCGACGTCCTGCGTGATGGTGCGTCGGCCCAATACGGCTCCGACGCGATTGCCGGCGTCGTGAACATCGTGCTCAAAGAAGGTCAGTTCACGCCGTTTCTGAACAGCAGCGTCGGCCGGTACCACCCCAACGATTATCGCGACGACGGGACGACGGTCAATCTGAACGGCGGCTGGGGCATCCCGGTCGGCCGCGGATCCATCGGCCTGTTCGGCGAGTTCCTCGACCGCCAGCCGACCAATCGCGCGTGGGCCGATCCATTCGAAGATGCCGGCACGGGTGCGACCGACTCGATCGTTGACGGTCGGGTCATCATCAAACGCAATCCCGTGGATCAGCCGAATCACCATTGGGGCGACGGGCTCGAGAAAGACGTTCTCACGATGGCGAACTTCCGGCTGCCGCTGAACGATCGCGGCACAACGGAGCTCTACAGTTTCGGTGGTTGGAGCTATCGCGAGGGGACGGGCAACGCGTACCGCCGCTGCGCCGTCGACTGCGCGAGTTTCATCCAGGCCCGCGATTGGACGGAGATCTACCCGCTCGGATACCTGCCGGAGTTCGCACCTAAGGTCACGGATTACCAGCTCGCCGGTGGCGTGCGGACGCAAACGGCCGGCTGGTCAGTGGATCTCGGGACCTCCTACGGGTTCAACCGCTTCGATTACGACCTGCGGCACACGTTGAACGTGTCGCTGGGTCCCTGCCTCGATCCCGCCAACCCGTGCGCGCCTGGTCCGGACAGCACGTTCGGTACCGGCGACGAGATCGCGAACAAGACGTCGTTCTTTGCTGGGCGGCTGGAGCGCGGCGAGTTCCTGCTTCAGGCCAACGCGGTCAAGGCCGTATCCATGGGGTTCTCCACGCCGGTGAACGTCGCGGTCGGCGCGGCCTTCCGGCGTGAGAGCTATCAGATCACGCGGGGCGAGCCGGCATCGTACGTCGACGGCAACCACCTCGGGCCCGACAGCTCGGACGGGCGGCCGTACTCGCAGGGGTTCCCCGGCTTCCGCCCGGCGGACGAGTCGAGCTCGCACCGGACGAACGCCGCCGGGTACGTGGACCTGGAAACGAACCTCACGTCCAAGCTCCTGGCCAACGTGGCTGGACGCTTCGAGCACTACTCCGACTTTGGATCGCTCGCCACCGGCAAGGCGGCGTTCCGGCTGCAGCCGTCGCGGCAATTCACCGCGCGCGCTGCCGTGAGCACCGGGTTCCGCGCGCCCGGGCTCAGTCAGTCGCATTTCAGCCACGTCAGCACAAACGTCATCGGTGGCGTGGTGACCGACGTGCTGGTGGCGCCGGTCGGCGACAGCGCGGCGCGGCTCTTCAATTCCAAGCCACTCAAGGCCGAGAAGTCGGTGAACCTCAGCGCGGGGTTCGCGTTCAGTCCCAACGACAACGTCACCCTCACCGTGGATGCGTTCCAGATCCAGATCAACGATCGCATCCTCTTGAGCGCCACCTTCGGGGACAGTGTGAGCGGCGCGATTCTCGCGGCGAACGGTTTCAACAACATCAGCGGCCTGCAGTATTTCACGAACGGGCTCGACACCCGCACGCGCGGGCTCGACGTGACCGGCTCGCTGCGAATGACCGCCGGTGCCGGAACGATCGACTGGTCCGCGGCCGTGAACTACACGAGGAACAAGATCACGCACCTCGATCCGCGCCCCGCCGTGTTCGACACGACGTCGTCAACCGTTGGGGGAATTATTGACTCCGTGACCTACATCGGCATCACGGAAGAACGGCCAGATTGGCGCGGCACGCTCACGGGCCAATACGCACTCGGTCGAGTGCATGCGCTGCTGCGTGGCTCCTACTACGGGAAGTTCTCATCGGCGCAGCCCGGCTACTGCGATCTGTGCCGCGAGCGCTACGGCTCGAAGACGCTGTTCGACGCCGAAGTCGGCTACCGCTTTGCGGACATCGACCTCTCCTTCGGGGTGCGCAACCTCTTCGATACCTATCCCGATAAACCGAGCTCGCAGGTGATCGTCGATTCCTTCAACGATCGGTCGATGGATTTCAACAACAACTTCGGCACGTTCCCCTGGGCGGCGGCCTCGCCGTTCGGTTACAACGGCCGTTATTTGTACGCGCGCGCTGAGATGCGCCTCAACCGCTAACCACACTCGACGAGAGAGGAAAGACTCATGGGTAGTCCGAGAATTCGAGTCCTCACCGTAGCGGCGGCTGCGCTGCTGTGCATTCCCGCGCTGGCGCTCGCCCAGAACGGCCGCATCCGGGGCACGGTGAAAGACGCGCACAGCGCGCCCATGGTCGGCGCGGTGATCCGGGTCAGCGGCCCCGGCTCTCCGCACCGCGCGACCACAGACGCAGAAGGCAATTACGCGGTCACGGGGCTCGCGGCCGGCACATACACCGTCTCCGCGTCGCTCCCCGGTGTCCGGACGCAAGTGCAGCAAGGCGTCCAGGTCTCCGCCGAGGGCGAGGCAGTCGTCAACTTCGTCATGCAGCCGCTCGAGCTCGAGGCGGTCACCGTGACCGCCATGAAGCGCGAGGAGCAGCTGATCGACGTGCCGATCTCCATCGCGGCGCCGACCGAGCAGGCGCTGCGCGTGCGCGGCGTCGACAACATCGAGCAGGTCGCCCAGAACGTCGCCGGCTTCAGCGTGCAGAACCTCGGCCCCGGCCAGAGCCAGCCTGCGATCCGCGGCGCCTCATCGGGACAGATCTCGCGCGACCAGCCGGGCGTCAAGGAAGACGTGGGCGCGTACCTCGACGAGTCGGTGATCTCGCTGTCCTTGTTCACGCCCGACCTCGATCTGTTCGACGTGGGCCGCGTGGAAGTGCTGCGCGGGCCCCAGGGTACGCTGTTCGGATCCGGCTCGCTCGCCGGCACCGTCCGCTACATCAGCAATCAGCCGGAGCTGGGCGTGAGCAAGACGTTCGGTGAGGCCGGCGTGACGACGATCGACGGCGGCGACCAGGGCAGCATCGCCAAACTCGGGTTCAACGTCCCGGTGGGTGACAAGGCCGCGGCGCGGCTCGTGGGCTACAGCACACGCACCGGCGGCTGGATCGACGCGGTGCGACCCGACCTCACGCTGAGCCCGAACGTGAACGGCAGCAACCGCGCGGGCCTGCGGGCCGCGCTGCGGTTCGAGCCCAGCACGCGGTTTCACATCACGCCGCGCGTGGTGTTTCAGCAAGTCAAGGCCGACGGATGGAACCGCCACGACGCGTTCAACGTCCTGGCGAACCCGTACACCACGACGCGGCCAAAAGTGACGCTCGCCTCGGATCAGCTCTTCAACGCAATCGACGAGCCGTACACCGACAAGTTCCTGCTCGGCGACGTCAATCTGCAGTACGACCTCGGCGGCGCAACCTTGACCTCCGTCACATCGTATACCCACCGCAATATTCTCGTGCAGCGCGACGGCGGCGCGCTGTATTCCAGCGTCGTCGGCGGGTCGATCGGCCTGCCGGAGAACATTTACACGTTGCCCGACCCCTTCCAGGATCACACGAATTCGCTCGTGTGGACCCAGGAAGTCCGGCTCGCTGGGACGGCGAATAGTCTCCACTGGCTGGTCGGCGGATTCTATGCGAACAGCAAACGCGGCTACGGCCAGGATGTCTACGCGCGGAATTTCGACACGCTTGCCGCGCCGATCCTCGGTGCGTCCTACGGCTTCACGGCCGGGCCGCTGGCGCCGAAAGACCATTTGTTTTTCTCAAAGTTGCATTACGCGCTGAGACAGACGGCGGTGTTCGGTGAAGCCACGCTCGGTGTCACGCCGAAGCTCGATCTCACGGCGGGCGCGCGGTGGTACGACTTCAAAGAAGACCGCACGCAGTTTTTCGACGGCTTCTTTGTCGGCTACGTCTCCCAGCCCGGCACGACCAAGGCCAACGGCCTGGCGCCGCGGTTCATCGCGAACTACAAGGCGTCCGACGCGCTGACCTTCAACGCCCAGCTGTCGCGTGGCTTCCGGCTCGGCGGAATCAACGACCCACTCAACAAGCCCATCTGCACCCCGGGCGATACGCTCACGTTCGGCGGGCACGATCGCTGGCAGGACGAGACGGTGTGGAATTACGAGGCGGGCGTGAAGTCGCGGATCGCGAACGGCCGTGCGTCGCTCAACGTCGCGGCGTTCTACATGGACATCAAGGATCTCCAGCTGAACCTGACGGCCGGCTCGTGCTCGTCACGACTCGTCTACAACGTGCCGAAGGCGAGGAGCTCGGGGTTGGAATTCGAGTTCAGCGCCCAGCCGAATGAGCACTGGGACCTCGCGTTCTCGACGGGGCTCAACGACGCGAAACTGCAGTCGACCGTGTACAGCACCGATACGTTGGGCGTCAAGACGATCGTGGGGGGCGTCAAATCGGGCAACCGGTTGCCCAGCGTTCCCAGGCTGCAGGGCAGCGCCTCGATCACCTACTTCGTGCCGCTCAGCGGCGCCGGGTCTCGCATGTCGCTCAGCGCGAGCGGACAGTACGTGGGCTCGCGCTATACGCAGATCGACGATGAGACGCCCGGCATCGGTACCGTCGATATCAAGACCTTTGGTGATAACATGGGCGGCCCGCTCACGCAGAACACCTTTACGTTCAACCCGCTGTTGCCCGGGTACACGCTCATGAATCTGCGTGTGGGCTTGTCGCGCTCCACGTGGGAAGCGGCGGTGTTCCTGAACAACGTGACCAATGAGCAGGCGTTGCTGGCGCTGGACCGCGAACGCGGTCTGCGGGCCCGGGTGGGGTATTTGGTCAACCAGCCGCGGACGCTGGGCGTGACGGTGAACTTCAACTACTAACTGCGCAAACGGCAGGCAAAGGCGTAAGAAAGGCGTGGTGGGTGAAAATCACTCACCACGCCTTTTTCACGCCGTCTTACGCAGTTACGATTGTCACATTCGCGCGCCGGCCATCGGCGCACCCATCGCGGCACCCTCGGTATAGAACTTCGCGCCGACCACGCAGGCAATCGGCCATTCGATCAGCGAGACCACCAGCGTGATGATCGTCATGTTCGTCGGCATGAGATGCTGCGGCCACATGAACAGCGTCACGAGCAGGCTGCCGACGAACCAGGCGGCGAGGCCGGCCTTCGCGGCCGTGGCCGGACCAACGCCGAAGCGCGGCCGGATCGCCGCATAAAGCCAGACGAGGAATATGCCGGCAACGAAATCGAGAAACACGAACCAGGGGATTTGCGCGTTGGTCATGGCGGGGCGGTTGATCGACGCCATGGCCGCGGCCATCTGATCTTTGAGTACCACTCCGAACAGCACCGAATCAACGACGTTCAGCACCACACCGGCAATCAATCCGCCGACCACCACCTTCATCATGTTGATCTTTCCCATCGCGGCACCCCCTCAGAGAAGAGGACAGCACCCACAGGGACAATGCAGCCGCCAGGGTAGGGAACGGGAGTGAAATCGTCAAGTCATAGAACGTTCAGGACGGCCAGCATCCCACCCATTCCATCGGGGATGACGGCCACGCCGGCGGGCACAACCCATTCATTGCCATCGACTACGAGGCTGAAGTAGTAGGTCCCGGGCGCAAGCTGGAGCGCCGCCTCCCAAACGTCAGGCGCGACCGGCTGCAGCGGCGCGGGCGTCCAGCCGTTCCAGCTGCCCGCGATCGCGACCGTGCGCGCGTCGGGCATCTTGAAACGCACCACGACGGTGTCCGGCCCGCGGTGCGCCGCCACGAGCGGCTGCAACACCGGACGAGCACTCGGCTCCGGTCCCGTGCGGACGGCCGCGGCGCGCCGCGCCGCGAACAGACGCAGACCTGCCGTCACAAAACCGGCGCGCGGCAATCCCTGGAACGGGTCGCGCAAATAATTGCCGCCCGAGGCCTCGATGGCGACGGATGGCGAAACGAAGTACTGCAGCGAGGCACTCGCCGCACCGGTCGAACCGTACGGGCCGCTCAGCCGTCCGCTGACCCAGACGGAGGCTACGGTCCGCGAGCGATCGACGGTCGCACCGCCGACAAGATCGGTATACCACCCGCCGAGGAATCGCGTCGCTTCCGCCGACAGCGAGAGCTGCGCGCCGTTTGGAAGCGCATACCATGTGCGCGCGCGTGTGCGGAACGCACCGACGCCGGGCAAACCTTGAATCGCGCCGGTGACGAATCCCGCACCGACGGCGGCACGGTTCGTTGTGAGCTCGAGCAGCGCGCTCGCCGACCCGGCGGCCACACCGTCGGAGCGTGTGCTCGCGGCGAGCGTCGCGCTGGCCGCTGGGCGAACGCGGCTCGAGGTGTGCCCGAGCACGGCCCAGACATCCGCGCGACCTTGCTCCGCCCACACCGCGCTGTCGAGCAGCGAGGCGGAGCCGCTGACCGCGAAGTAGGAGCTCGAGCCGAGGATCTGCATGGCGGGAGATAGGGTCAGCGTACTGAGGCTCGAGCCACCGGCATAGCGGACGACGCCGATGCCGGCGCCAAGCGAGGCCTGGCGCTGCGCGGGAAGCGCCAGCGGCAGCGCGACCAATGTGGCGAGAAGAAAAAGAACCGGTCCCATTTTCATGGGACCGGTAAAATACACCGCAGAGTCACCGCGCCAGCTTATGGCCGACGGCTGTGGCCTGCTCCGGGATTATCCGGACGTTGCGATGGGGTGGCCGGAGTCGCGGGAGTCGCCGGGGTCGCCGGAACCGCGCGCGTGGCCGGACCACCATCGGGATTTGGCACTGCCGGCGTGGCGCGCGTCGCCCGCGTCGCCGGGACTGCCGGCGTCACGGGGCGGTTGTCCAGGCCGACGGCTTCACCGCGCACGTGCGTCGCGCGCTTGGCCATGGCCGCGGCCACTCGAACCTTGGCGGTGTCCGATGCGTGCTCATTCGGAGCCGCCACCTTGGGAGTCTGCGCCGCCACCAGCGCCGGCACGAGCAAGGCGGAACAGACGAGAAGTGCTGGTTTGAACATCCTTACCTCCGACGAGCAGGTGATTCGCGCAACGCGCGCTCAGCGCGCGCCAGTTCCTTTGCCATGTCGCGCAGCAGCGTCCAGACGCTCCGCTTCCCGCTGTAATCTGCCGCCACGAACCACAATTGCGCGAACGTATCCCGGACCACGCGCTCCGCAGAGGTCGCATCCATGAGGACGCCATATGCTTGCGCGTAGAGGGATCCGCGATGCCGCCGCTCAAGCTCGACCAGGGCGGTGGAATCCCGTCTGGCGAGCCGGTTCATCAGCACGGCATCGGCTACGACTTCCGGTTGCGGCTCTAGCATCGTCGACATGACGCGGTAAAGATTGCCCGGGGGGGTGGGTGGTAACGCGGGTCACGTTACCGGGGTCCCCCCGCGGCGCTCTTTAGCGGAGGAAACCGGTTGCCGCCTGAAACAGGTGCAGCGGACGGGGAGATCGTGCGGGCGGTGCTCGCGGGCGACCGCGAGCGCTATGCTGAATTGGTCGAACGATATCGCGACCGGTACGCGCGCTATGCGGCGAGGATGCTGGGCTCGGCGGATGCCGCCGAGGATGCCGTGCAGGACGCGTTCGTGCGAGCGTTCGATCAGCTGGCGCAGTGCAAGGAGCCCGACAAGTTCGTCGGTTGGTTTTTCCTCATTCTGCGCAATCGCTGTTTCGCCGAGCGGCGCCGCAGCAAGTCGTCGGCATCGCTCGAGGCTGCGGAAGGGGTGGCGGCGGCGGATCGCACAGACGGTCATACGGAATCGAACGAGCGGCGGCGCGCGCTGCAGCTGGCGCTGCTCGAGTTGACGCCGGACCAGCGCGAAGTCTTCGTGTTGAAGCATGTCGAAGGATTGTCGTACGTGGAGATCGCCGAGCGGCTGAGCACATCGGTGCCGTCGCTCAAAATGCGGATGCATCGGGCCTACGACCGACTCCGCGAGCAACTGCGGGAGCACGCATGAGCGGACGCGAATTTCATCCTCTGGTGAAGCAGCTGCTGGACGGCGACATCACGCTCGCCGAGCTGCCGGCGGAGCTGCGCGCCGAAGGCGAAGAGGCGCTGGCGCTCGTCGGTGCCGTTGATCGCGCGCCCGTCTCCGTTCCTCGGGTCACCTGGCGCGTCATGGCGCAGCTCGAGCGGCGCCGCCAAACGCGCCGGATGCTGCCGTGGCTGCTCGCGCCCGCGCTCGCGCTCGCTGCGGCGCTCGTGCTCTTCCTGCGGCCGGCCGCCCCGCCCACGAACCCCTCGCTCGTCACCGTGCGCTTCGTGCTCTCGGCACCCGATGCGCGCGCGGTGAGTCTCGCCGGCACGTTCAATCAATGGGACTCGCACGCGACGCCGCTGGTCCGCACGGGCGTGAGTGGTGTGTGGACCGCAACGGTGTCGCTGCCCCCCGGCCAACATCAGTACGTCTTCGTGGTCGATGGCGTCCGCTGGGTTCCTGATCCCGCCGCCCCGGCCGTCGACGACGGCTTCGGCCGTCGCAACAGCGTCCTCACGTTGTGAGTCTGCTGCTCGCGCTTCCGCTCGTCGTCCTCGCGCAGCAGCAGGGTATCGCCGCGCGACTGGACGGTCGTGTGCCCGCCACGGTCGCCGCGGTCGCCGAATCGTTGGGCACCGCGGCGCGCGCGCGCGGGCTGCCGATCGATCCGCTGATTCAAAAAGCGATCGAGGGCGGCGCCAAAGGTGTGCCCGCCGAGCGCGTCTCGGCCGCCTTGCGCTTGGTCGTGGCGCAGCTCGACACGGCGGCCGCCGGGCTGCGGGCGGCGGACGTCACGCCTGACACGCTGGCGATCGCGGCCGGCGCGTTCGCGATCACCGCGGGTCTCAATGGCGGCGACGTCGCCAGCATCGCGAGGAGCACGTCGCGTGCGGACGCAGCGCTCGTTGTCGGATTGCGTGTGGCGGGAACGCTGGCAGCGCTCGGTGTGCCGCCGCAGCAGAGCGCCGACCTCGTCAGCGCGACGCTCGCGTCAGGCCGGCCGGCGACCGATCTCCTCGCGTTGCCCGGCCGGGTTCAGGCCGAGATGGCACGCGGTGTTCCCGCGGCGCAAGCGGCGGCGGGCCTCGCGCGCGCGGCGGCGGCGGCCGCCGCGCAGGGCCGGCATGGTCCCCCGCCGGGCCGCGGGCAGCCGCCGAGCCATCCGACGCCGCCGCAGCATCCCTAGCCGAATCCTATTGCGGTAAGCCGTAGAGCAACGAGAGGGTCAGCGACTCGACCGTCTCGCGCAGCCCATCGGCATGAACGGATTCAATGCGGTAGCCCAGCCGTCCCCACAATGTGGACGCGTCACCCAAACGCACTTCGAGCCCGCCGTTCGATCCCCGTCCACCGGCCTTGAGGGCCGGATTGCCGACGTTGCCCGAGACCGCTCCCCAGACCTCGATGAAGCTCTGCATGCGTCCGGGGATCAGCGTGCCTCGTGCCGTCGCCCGACCCGACCAGATCAGCCAGCGCTGATCGCCGTCGGCCGTGGTGTAGGCGCGCGCGCTCGGTCCGGCCCACAGCGAGAGCCACGGAGTGGCGCGAAACCCGAGCAACGCCTCTCCCTCGACTTCGTCGCGGGCGGCCACGTTCGTGCCGGGCTTCGCATTGACGCGGCCCTGGCCGTAGCGGACGCGCAGCGCGAAGCGGTCGCTCGACAGCCCGCCTTCGATACCCAGCAAGAGACCAGTGAGCCGATCATTGGATCCATCGACGTGGCTTTGTACCGTCTGTTGGGCCGCGAGACCACCGATCGTGAACTGCGTCCCAGTCAGCGGCGAGGGCGATTGCGTCTGTAGCTGCGCCAGCATGGCGACGTACATGCTGAGGATCATGGCGTGTCTCCCGTCGTGAACGACGCCGCGCCCGGCCGAATGATCATGCGCGCCTGGCGCACGCGATCGGCGTTGCGCCGTTCGATCTCGGCGACGTTGCGTCTCCAGTTGTCGCGCAGACTTCGGTTGTATTGCTCGTTGCCGGCCAGCTGCTGCCCCGGATGATGTGAGAAGAACGCGGCGAGCCCGGCGATCGCGACGGTGCCACCGACCAAGACGCGGGCCCCGCTGGCATGCTCGCCGCTGGCGACGACCTTCGGCAGGATGATGATCGCGGCGCCGACGGCGACACCCGGCACCAATGCGCGGACCGCCCCGCGGACGTCCCCGCGCTCCGGCCGAAACAGCGAGTCGGGCGGTGCGAGCGGCAGCGGCGTCGTGTCGACTGTGGTTCGCGCCACCTCGATGGGCAGGCGCAGCGACCAACCCGCGCCGCCCGCGCTGCGGCGCTCGCGAGCCGTCGGGACCACCAGAATCGTGTAGCGCCCTGCGTCGGACAGTTTACCGGCTGCGTCGAGGCCGTTCCACCGGAGATCGACACTATCACGCACCGTCCCGCTGTAGAGTGTGCGCACCACGCGACCGTCCGGATCATTGACGGTCGCCGTGACTTCGGGAGCTGTGCTCGCGCCGAGATGGACGACGAACGATTCAGTGCCCGGCCGGATCGCCGTGTCTCCAGTCGCCCGAATCGAGACGCCCGGTGCGCTGCGCCGCGCCTCCTGATAGAGCGCGGCCACCTGCGGCGGGAACGTCTGCTCGTCCAGCCGGTAGCGCGGATCCAGGACGATCAGCCGGCGTGCCGCCGCGAGCGCGGAGTCGCGCTGATTGCGGGCCACTTCGATCGCGGTCAGATACGCGAGCGCCCGCGCCTGCTCGGCAGGTGAAAGGGCGCCCGCGCCCTCGGCACCGAGTGCGCGGCGCAGCAGCCACGCGCCGCCGTCATACTCGTGAACGGAGTAGGCGCGCACGCCCTGCTCCAGCAACGTCGTCCCGCTCTGCGCGCGTGCCGCGACAGGCGCAAGCAAAACGCAGGCGGTCAGGGCGATGAGAATTCGGTGCACGGCTGATCTCCTTCCAAATGTTCGCTACGGCTGCCGCACCGGACTCCCGCCCGGTGGGACCACCACGGTGAAGTCCGCCGCAGTTTCGGCGTTCCCGCCGAAGGCGGCCCAGCCGCTGCAACGGCTGGTGCGATCGCAAGTGCGAGCCTGCCAGTGATACTGTGTCCCGCTGGTCAACCCGCCGGCATGGACGGACGTCGCGCTACCGCTCCCGCTCGCAGACACGAAGTCACCGACCTGCGTAGGCGCGTTGCGGAACCCGAATCCGAGCGGTTCGAGCTCGACCTCGAGCCGGACCTGATCGCTGGCATTCGGGTCGTCCACCTTGGCCTTGAAGACGACGTTGTTCTCCGGGATCGTGTCCCCGGGCTGGATAATGCTTGAACCGTCCGCACGGAACTGCCCCATGCTCGTCGGCGCGCTGGGCGGCCGCTCGCGCACGATCGTGAGCGTCAGCGATCCCGTCGCCCGCGGCGCGGCACTGGTCGCCTCGATGAAGTAGGTGCCCGTGGTGGTGATCGGGAACTCTCTGATGCAGGAGGTGCCGAGCTCGCCGGGGCACTCGTCGTTCTGGGCGAGGACGTTCCCCGCGAAGTCGCTGAAGATCAGGTAGGCGTCGAAGGTCGCCGTCATCCGCATCGATAGCGTGTCGCCGGCGGCGGCGCCGAAGCTGTACACGTTGGCATAGCTGTTCGGCCGATGCGGCGCGTCACAGTCGCTCGTGTCGAGCGTTCCGGTCCTCACGACGTCGAGCGTGAGTGCGATGGCCGTGCACGCCTTCTGCGTGATGATCAGCTGGACCGGCACGACGACGGGAGCCGCGGTCGGCGAGGAGACCGTGACGTTGCCCACATTCGTGCCGGCGGGCAGACCGCCGGGGTCGAGCGTGACGCGCAGCGTCGCCGGCGTGAGCCCGCCGAGGGCACTGAGCGTGATCCAGGGCTGATCGCTGGACGCAAACCAGGCCAGCGGTCCACCCGCGGTATTCGTGATGGCGAGATCGAACGTCTGTTTCTTGTTGTCGTTCGACTCGGCGCTCGCGTTGATCGATGGCGGCGCGACGCTCAATCCCGGCTGCAGGATCGTGAATTGGACCGGAATCATGACCGGACCGGTGGGCGCCTCCGCCGAGGTGAACACGATCGTATCGGTCTGCACGCCGGGTGGAAGGCCGGTCGGATTGAGCGTGACCACGACGTCCTCGGGCGCGCCGCCGGCCACCGTCGACAGCGTGACCCACGGTTGGCTCTTCGTCGCGGTCCACGTGATCGTTCCCGTGCCCGAGTTCGACACGTGTAGCGTGTGCGGACTCGGCGCCGTCGCCCCCGCCGCGGCGGTGTCGGTCACGATCCCCGGAGTCACCGCGAGACCCGGCGCGAAGATCGTGAGCGTCACACCAACCCGTGCCGGACTGCCTGCCGCGCCCGGCGCGGTGATGACGATGTCATCGTGATACGTCCCGCCAAGCAGCCCGGCAGTGTTGATCTGGACCGGAATGCTGCCGTTGCCCGTCCCCGACGTCGTGCCGAGCGTCAGCCACGATTTCGACTTCGCCGCGCTCCAGTTGAGCGCTCCGGTGCCGGTGTTCGTGATCTGGATGTTGTCGGAGAACGTCGCGTTGCTGTTCACGTTCGTGCTGTGCTCGAGCGTCACCGGCGACACCGAGAGGCCGGGCTTGAGCACGACGAAGGTGACAGGAATCGTCGTGAACTGGCTGTCCCCGGCAGTCTTCGCGATCACCGTGACGTCGCCCTCGTAGACACCGGGGCCGAGGTCGTTCGGATCGAGCTCGATGGTCAGCGTTCCGGGGACGTCGCCGGAGTGGGGATCGAGGTGGATCCAATCAGAGTGATCGCTGGCGCTCCACGACATCGAGCCGCCGCCGGTGTTGGTGATCGACACGGTGGCTTGGCGCACGTCCCGGCTTCCGGCGTTCACGGAATCGTGGACTTCGGTCGGCGCCACGGCGAGCTGCGAATGCGGCGTCGTCGTCGACTTGAGCAGCATGTCGAGCCGGCACGCGGCCAGGAGCGTCAGGAGTACGATGGCGAGGCGAGTCTTCATCAGCCGTGTCTTTTCCGCCGGAGCGAAACGGGAATGCGTTTGGGGCTGTTCTTGGCGCCCGGAGACGTCACGACGATCGTGTCGCGGTAGGTTCCGAAGAACGACAACCCCACATTGGACGTGCGGACGGGAAGCGGTCCGGGACCCGAGCCGCCGGTGTCGGCCAACACAATCCAAGCGCTGCCGCGCGCGATCGTCGCGGTCCACACCAACGGACCGTCGCCCTCATTCGTCACGCGCAGCGTGTCGTAGAAGACGGAGTGGTCGTCGCGCGCTTCGTAGCTGAGATTGGCGGGATCGACCTTGAGAACGGGCTGCTGAATCTTGAAATCGACCGAGACGGTGGTGCTGACGTCGCGTTGCTGCTCTTGCAGCGTGACGACGCCGCTGTGCCAGCCCGGCGTCAGGCTTTTCGGATCGAGCGAGAGCCGCAGCGTGCCGTGCGGCCCCCCACTCGAAGGATTGAGATGGATCCAGTCGTCGGTGGTGGTCGCGGACCAGCTGCCCCCGTTCGAGACGGCCAGCGTCGCCATGTGCATGGCGGATGTGCCGGCGACGGCTGAGTCCCGCACTTCCGACGGAACGACGACGATGAGCCCGCCGCCGCTCCCGCCGGGCTGGCTGGGGCTGCTCAGTAACTTGCTGATCTGACAAGCATTTACGAGCAATCCACCGACGAGCGCCACGAGGCCCGCCGCCAAAGCAATGACGACAGGCCCCCGATTCGGGCCGGTACTGCGACGCAGGGGTGTCACACGAGGGTCGGATGCGCAATAAGCAGGCCAGCCTTTAGATTCCGGCCTCTATGACAATTGCATCGAATTTGGGCTTCCCACCGCTCGGGGCGGCGCGCGAATTGAAGCGCGCGACCGAAGGCTACTGGAGCGGCAAGGTATCGCGGGCGCAGCTGCTCGCCACTGGCGCCGAGCTGCGCCGCCGCCATTGGCAGCTCCAGCGCGACATTGGAATCGAGCGCATTCCGGCGAACGACTTCTCGTTCTACGACCGCATGCTGGACACGTGCGCGATGGTCGGCGCCGTGCCGCCGCGGTACGGCTGGAACGGGAAATGGATGGACGCGGACACATACTTCGCGATGGCCCGCGGCAGCCAAGGTAAAGGCCGCGACGTCACCGCGATGGAGATGACGAAGTGGTTCGACACGAACTACCACTACATCGTCCCCGAGCTCGAGCGCGGGCAGCGCTTCCGCATGGCGTCCGCCAAGCCCGCGAACGAATACCGCGAGGCCAAGGCGCTCGGCATCGATGCGACGACGGTGCTGATTGGACCGCTGACGTTCCTGCTGCTCGCGAAGACCAAGGGCGCGACGTTCGACCGCCTGTCGCTGCTCGACGCGCTGCTGCCGGTATACGGCGACGTGCTCGACTCGCTCGCCGCCGCCGGCGCCACGTGGGTGCAGCTCGACGAGCCGTGCCTCGCGCTCGATCGCAGCGACAAGGAGCGCGCCGCCTACGTGCGCGCGTACACGCAGCTCGCGAAGCGCACGGGGGGGGGCAAGCTGCAGCTGATGGTGGCGACGTATTTCGCCGGGCTGGACGACAACCTGGCCACGGCGCTCGCGTTGCCCGTCCAGGGATTGCACGTCGATCTCGTACGCGCGCCGGGGCAGCTCGATGCGCTGCTCGCCAAATGGCCGAAGGGGGGCGGCCGCGTGCTGTCGGCGGGCGTCATCGACGGCCGCAACGTGTGGCGCGCCGATCTCGAGAAACAGCGGGCGTTGCTCGACAAAGCCTCGGCGAAGGTGGGCAAGGACAACCTCTGGGTCGCGCCGTCGTGCTCGCTGCTGCACACACCGCTCGACCTCGATCTCGAGACCAAGCTCGATCCCGAGCTGAAGACCTGGCTTGCGTTCGCCAAGCAGAAGCTTGTTGAAGTCGTCGCGCTCGCGCACGGCGACCGCACCGCGATCTCGGCGAGCAGCCGCGCGGCACAATCGCGGCGCACCTCGAAGCGCATCAACAACGCGGCGGTGCAGCGACGTGCGGGGGCCGTGACCGAAAAGGACCGCGCGCGTCGTTCGTCGTACGACGTGCGTCGGAAGTCGCAGCTCGAGCTACCGCCGTTCCCGACGACGACGATCGGCTCCTTCCCACAAACCGCGGACGTGCGGGCGGCACGGCGCAAGCTGAACGACAATCAGCTGTCGGCCGAGGAGTACGACCGCTTCATCGAGACGCAGATCGGCAAGACGATCAAGCTGCAGGAAGACCTGGGGCTCGACGTGCTGGTGCACGGCGAGTTCGAGCGCAACGACATGGTGGAGTATTTCGGCGAGCAGCTCGCGGGCTTCACGTTCACCGAGCACGGCTGGGTGCAATCGTACGGCACGCGCTACGTGAAGCCGCCGATCATCTTCGGCGACGTCTCGCGCCCGAGCGCGATGACGGTTCGCTGGAGTCGGTACGCGCAGTCGCTGACGGAGCGACCGGTGAAGGGCATGCTCACGGGACCGGTGACGATCCTGCAGTGGTCGTTCGTGCGGGACGACCAGCCGCGCGCCGAAACGGCGAAGCAGCTGGCCCTGGCGATTCGTGACGAGGTGATCGATCTCGAGCAGGGCGGCATTCGCGTCATCCAGATCGACGAGCCGGCGCTGCGCGAGGGACTGCCGCTGCGGCGTGCCGAATGGTCGGACTACCTGCGCTGGGCGGTCGATGCCTTCCGGCTCGCCACCGCCGGGGTCAAAGACAGCACGCAGATCCACACGCACATGTGCTACAGCGAGTTCAACGACGTGCTGCAGGTCATCGAGCGGATGGACGCCGACGTGATCTCGATCGAGAACGCGCGCTCGGGCTCGGAGCTGCTGCAGGGGTTCGAGCAGTACAAGTACCCGAACGAGATCGGTCCCGGCGTCTACGACATCCACTCGCCGCGCGTACCGGCGACGGCGGAAATCACGGCGGCGCTCAAGAGCATGACGCGCGTGCTGGATGACGCGCAGATCTGGGTGAACCCCGACTGCGGCTTGAAGACGCGCGGGTGGGAGGAAACGCTCGCGGCGCTGAAGAACATGGTCGCGGCAGCGCGGGAGATGCGGAATGGCGGCTGAGATCCGGATCACTGCCGAGCCGATCGACAATCACCGCTGCAAGTTCGTGGTGAGCGAGCCGCTTTTGTCCGGCGGCGTGCGCCGCTTCTCGGACGCCACCGAGGCGAAAGGCTCGCCCCTGGCGGAAGCGATTTTTGCGATCCCGGAGCTGGCGGTGAGCGAGCTCATCGTCTCGGGGAACATCGTGACGGTGGTGAAACAGAGTCCGACGCCGTGGCAGGCGATCGGGCGGCTGGTTGGCGCGGCGATTCGATCCACGGTGGCGGCCGGAGCGCCCGCCGTGACGGCCGCGCCCAAGCCTGCCGGCGCTGAGGTCGGCGACGACGCGCTCTACGAACAGGTCGCCAAGCTGTTCGACGAGCAGGTGAACCCGATGGTCGCTCGGCACGGCGGGCACGTGGAGTTGATCGACGTGCAGGACGCGGTCGTGATGCTGCGGATGGGCGGCGGGTGCCAGGGGTGCGGCATGGCGGACGTCACGCTGCGCCAGGGGATCGAAGGGATGCTCGCGCGCTTCATTCCGGCAGTGCGGGGCATCGTGGACATCACCGACCACGCCACCGGCGCGAACCCCTACTTCCAGGCTTCCAAGAAATAGCTCCCCGACTGCTGCTGCTGCTGCCGACCACGACGTATCGCACAACGGCGTTCGTGGAGGCTGCGCGGCGCATCGGGGTCGAGCTCACGGTAGCCTCAGAACAGCCCAGCACCCTCGAGCAGGCCAATCCCGCCGGCCTGCTCACGCTCGACTTCCAACATCCTCAACGCGCCGCCGAAGCCGTGCTCGCGTTCGCGCGCGAGTACCCGATTCAGGGCGTGGTGGGCGTCGATGACGACACGGCGATTCTCGCGGCGGGCATCGCCGCGCGGCTGAAGCTGCGAGGCAACCCGGTGCAGGCGGCGCTGGCGGCGCGCGACAAGCATCAGCAGCGCGAGCTGCTCGCGAAGGCCGGCGTGCCGATCCCGCGGTTTCTGCTCAAGCGGCTCGCGGACGATCCGAGCCAGGTCGCGAAGGCGATTGCGTATCCGTGCGTGCTGAAGCCCCTACGTCTGTCCGCATCGCGCGGCGTGATCCGCGCCGACAACGCCACGGAATTCGTGCGGGCGCACGCGCGTCTCCATGCGATCGTGTGTGAGCCTGGCGAGAACTACCTCATCGAGGAGTTCATCCCCGGCTACGAAGTCGCGCTCGAGGGGCTGGTGTTGAACCGGCGCCTGCACGTGCTCGCGCTCTTCGACAAGCCGGATCCGCTCGACGGCCCGTTCTTCGAAGAGACGATCTACGTCACGCCGTCGACAATCCCCGCGGGGCTGCAGGCAACGATCGTGCAGTGCGCGGAACGCGCGGTGCGCGCGCTGGAGATCACCGAAGGCCCGGTGCACGCCGAGCTGCGCTACAGCGAGCGCGGCGCATTCTTGATCGAGCTGGCGGCGCGGCCGATCGGGGGCCGCTGCTCTGCCGTGCTGCGCTTCGGTGACCAATGCGTCAGCCTCGAGGAGATCATTCTCCGCCATGCCCTCGGCATGCCGATTCCTTCACTCCAGCGCGAGCGATCGGCCGCCGGCGTGATGATGATTCCGATCCCCGGCGCCGGAACGCTACAGGAAGTGCAGGGCGTCGCGGAAGCGAAAGCCGTGCCGCTGATCGAGGACGTACAGATCACGGCGCACCCGGGCGAGCAGCTGGTGCCGTTTCCGGAAGGCTCGCGCTATCCGGGATTCATCTTTGCGAGGGGAGAGACGCCGGGCGACGTCGAGGCGGCGCTACGCGCCGCCCATCGTCACCTGCGGTTTATACTGCTTCCGCCACGAACTCCAGCCAGTAGCGCGGGCACGACTCCACCTTGAGCTCGTCCATCGTGCGCTCGAGACCGATTTCGAGCGCGCGCGCCCCTTCCTCGAGCGGCACGCCCGGTAGCGCGCCTTCGATGAAGAGCGAGAAATGCCCGATGTCGATCAGCGCCTGACGCGTCATATCCACGCGCAGCAGCTCGATTGTCGTCGGCTTGAGTCCCGCCGCCTCGCACGCCGCGCTGTACTGCTGCACCGAGAACCATTCCATCGCCGCAGCGTGACCGGTGTGCTGCACGTCCATACCCTTTTCACGCACCGCCTGTACCGACCGCACGATCCAGCGGCGCCAGAACCCGCTCGTCCCCTCGACATAGGCGCCGTTGAAGAACGTGCTGTTGAAGGCGAGCAGGCCGCCGGGCTTCAGCACGCGGCGAATCTCCTTCAAGACCTGCTCTTTGTCGGGCATGAGGTGAATGGCGTTGAGAAAGACGACGGCGTCGGCGGACTTCACCAGCTTGGACAGCCACTCGGCGCTGCCCTGCACGAACTCGGCGAACTTCGACGAGATCGCCGCCCGCGCTTTGGCGATCGCGGACGGTGAAGGGTCGACGCCGATGACGTGCGGCGGCGGCTGTTGGCCGGTCGTGCTCTCGAGAATCAGCTTGGTGACGGCGCCCGGTCCGCAGCCCAGGTCGACGATGACCTGGCGCCCCGGGCAGATCACGCGCTCCAGGATCCAGCGGTTGACGTGCGTGAAGAACGGATGCTGGGTGAACGGCGTGAACGAAAACTTGTCCTCGTCGGCCGTGGGATTGAGGGCGGTCACAGCTTGTGAATCCCGAGCGGGCCCAAGTGCACGTCGAGGTTGTGGTTCACGCGATAGCCCACCACGCCGTTCACGTCGAGGCCCGCCGCGTCACCTGTGTACACCTCTTTGCCGTTCACCATGAACTTGGCTTTGCCGCCCTGCACCTGGATGCTGAGCTCGTTCGTCGCTCGGCCACTGGTGTCGGCCTTCGTCACCGCGTCGCTGGCCGTCCACTCCACCACCGCGGTCGGCCGCGTCATGTACGCGGACCGGCGACGAATCGAATACATCCCGTCGATGGGGCGCACCAGGAAATACGTGTATGTCTGACCGGAATCCGCGAGGTTCTTGCCGCCGATGAAGATCCCGAACGCCTCGGGGTGGGCGGGATTCTTCATCTGTGTCATCTTGGCGACGACGTGGTAGTTACCGGAGATCGTGTCACGGTCCCGCCAGTAGATCGCGGCGGGGCCGACGGTCGTGTGCAGGCCATCGCCCATCGCAGTGAACTTCACGTTCTCGAGCGATGCGGGCTGTCCCGTCTGGCGGTTGGGCTCGGTGCGCACGTGCCACCCGGCGGGAATTACGCCGCCACCCGCGACCGGATGATCCGGATCGGCTTGCGCCGCGAATCGTCCCACAGGGGCGAAAAGCAAGAAGACCGCCGCAGCGGTCAGCAAACGCATCACCATCGTCAGCTCTCCTCGGGATCGCGTCATCTATCGGGGTCTAACTGACATCCAGAAAACGTTTTAGTCAAGGGCGGTCCCGCTCACGAGCGCCGCTCCGCCAGGTCGTGCACCGTATCCAAGCTCACGATTTTGAGCTTGCGTTTGCCCATCGGCAGCGTGATATCGACCTTCTGGCCCACTTTGCCGCCCAGCAACGCCTTGCCGAGCGGGGAGGCCATGGAGACCGGCATCTCGGCGTCGTTGTCGCCGCCTTCGATGAACTCGCCGAGCGTGAGGGCGTACACTTCCTTCTTCTTTGTGTCGATGTCCTCGACTGTGACGCGCGAGCCGAACCCGACGCGGTCGCGCGGAATATCCTGTTCCCGGACGTCGGAGAGCTTCGCGAGGCGCATGCGCAGATGATGCACGCGCGCCTGCGCGAACTGCTGGCGCTCGAGCGCGGCTTTGTACTCGGAGTTTTCGCGCAAGTCGCCGTGCGCGCGCGCCTTCTCGATCTCCTTGGGCAGCACAAAGGAGATCTCGTGATTCAGGCGCTCCACTTCCGCCTGGAGCTTCTGTTTGAGTCCTTCGATCATACGGGATACTAACCGACGAACCGCCCAACCGGCTAGCTTTTAGCTCCCGAATGCGCACCTACCACCAACTCACCGACCGTGACGGCTCCGGCCTGGCGGAACAGATCGGCGCCCAGCGCCGCCGCGTGGCTGAGCGCTTGGCCGGCGTGAGCCGATTCGTGGCGGTCATGAGCGGGAAAGGCGGCGTCGGGAAGAGCTATGTGACCGCTAACCTGGGCCGTGCGTTGGCCCGGTCGGGCAAGGCGGTGGGCGTGCTGGATGCCGACTTGAACGGCCCGACGATTCCGGCCCTGCTCGGCGACGCCGACGCACGGCGCACGACGCACGAGAATCCAGCGCCGGCGGTCGGTTTGGACGGGGTCACGTACATCTCCATGGGTCAATTCTTGGAGGGGGGGGCTCCTTTGGCGTTCACAGGCCCCGCTACGGAGAGCTTCGTCTGGCGCGGAGCGATGGAAGCCTCCGTCGTGCGCGAGCTCCTCGGCGACGTGGAGTGGGGCAAGCTGGACGTCTTGCTGCTCGACTTGCCTCCCGGCATGCAGCGGTACGTCGAGCTGTGCGACCTCCTAGGCACTCCGCCGGCCGTCCTGACCGTCACGATCCCCACACCGGAGTCGCGCGACGCCGTGCGGCGCGCGATGCGATCGGCGGCCGACCGGGGATCCGCGCTGCTCGGCATCGTGGAGAACATGGTTGGCGGGGAGCTCAAGGGCTCAGCGGCCGACGAGCTCGCCGCGGAATTCGCCGTGCCGGTGCTTGCTCGAATCCCCTGGCATCCCTCATCGAGTGAGTGGGATCGGTTGGGGCGTCAGATCTCCGACGCACGACACACGACGCACGACGCGCGGCCATGAAGTTTCTCTGCGTCGAATGCGATCAGCAGATGGCATTCGCTGAGCGTCAGCTTCCCGGCGACGGCACGCTGGCGGCGACGTTCAAGTGTCCCAAGTGCGGTCGCGTGGTCGCGATGCTGACCAATCCCATGGAGACCCAGCTTGTGTCGTCACTCGGCGTCGAGATCGGCGGGCGCACGGTGCCGGGGGAGCCGTTTGAGATGATCCGCGAGCATGTGGCGACGGGCGGACGGGCGGACGGGCAGACGGGCAGTCCTACCTGGTCCAGCGATGCTCAGGAACGTCTCAGTCGCGTACCCACCTTTGTCCGAGGTATGGTCAAGAGGATTTACGCTGATTACGCCCGCGAGCGCGGCATTGCGGAGATCACGCCGGCAATCATGGACACGGCACGGGCTGAGCTCGGGCTCGAGGGGATGTGAGCGACTACGAAGAGCGCACGGTCGGGGAGCTGCGCGTGCGGATCGACCGAACGTTGTGCGTCGGCTTCGGCGACTGCATCACGGAGGCGCCGGAAGCCTTCGTGCTCGACGAGAGCGGTATCGCGGTCTTCGTGAATCCGGACGCGGTCGAGCGCGACCGCTTGCTGCGCGCGTGCGACGCGTGCCCGGTGGATGCAATTACGGTTTGGAACGAAACCGGGAGCCAGATCGTCCCCGGAGCTTGTGAACAAGTTCCTTGACAGTCCCTGTACCTCCCTGCATATCCCTAACTCTGACGGATCCACGCTGACATTTGAGAGAAAAACCCGCTCGAGCAAGCGCCACTCGAGGAGGTAGCGGTGTACCGCGAGATATTCGCTCCCGTGGACAACTCGCAGCATTCCGATTGGGCGGTCGACCGCGCGATCGAGATGTGCAAGAAGACCGGCGGTCGTATCACGGGAAACCACGTCTATGCCGCCCGCCTCCACGATGTCCGCTTTCGCCAGCTCGAGACCGGCCTTCCCGCGCAGTTCCAGACTCCCGACGAGATAAAAAAGCAGCGCAAGATCCACGACAAGCTCATCGAGAAGGGCCTGCAGCTCATCGCCGACAGCTTTCTGGATCAGCTTGGCAAGCGCTGTGAAGCCGCCGGCGTCGCGCTGACGCGGCAGCTGCTCGAGGGAATCAACTACGAAGAGATCGTCAACGAAGTGAACCGGGGGACCGGCCGTCTTCCGGGCTTGATCGGTTTTGATCCCAACCGCGCGGCCGGCTACGACGGCGGCGCGAAGGTCCGCAGCGACGTGAAGCTCGGCGAAAATGGCCGACTCGTCGCCGAGGAAGAAGATGCGGCCGCACGGCTCGTCGGCAGCTCCGGCCGGCAGTACGACCTGCTCGCGATCGGCGCGCACGGCCTCGGACGGCAGCAGTTCTCGCAGCTCGGTGGTGTAGCGGCTCGCGTACTACGCGGCGTCGAGAAAGACGTGCTGATCGTCCGCGATCAGCAGCCGCTCACCGGCGGGCGCTTCATGGTCTGTGTCGACGGCTCGTCGTACAGCTACAAAGCCATGAAGGCGGCGCTCGAGCTCGCGCACGAATTCGGCGCGTCGCTCTACGTCTGCAGCGCGTTCGACGTCGAATACCATCACGTGGTGTTCCACAACATCAAAGACGTGCTGTCGTACCAGGCGTCGAAGGTTTTCAAGTTCGAAGAGCAGGAAGAGCTGCACAACAACATCATCGACAAAGGCCTGCTCAAGCTCTGCCAGGCGAATCTCAAGCGCGCCGAGGTGATGGCGCAGCAGTACCCCGACGTGCCGCTGAAGACGCAGATCCTCATCGGCAAGCCGTTCCAGGTGATCCTGCAGTGGGCGGAGGAGATCAAGCCGACGCTGCTCGTCATCGGCCGGCACGGCGCGCACCGCATTGATGGCACCGACCTCGGATCTCAGGCCGAGAACCTCGTGCGGACGGCTCCCTGCTCCCTGCTCCTCGTTGGAGTCGTCGGCGTGCGGCCCGAAGACATTCCCTGGATCGAAGAGGACGGTCAGGCCGGCCTGCCGTGGGCGCCCGATGCGGAAGTACGGATTCTGCGCGTGCCGCCATTCGCTCAAGGCATCGCGCGTCGCGCCGTGGAAGAGTACGTGCTGGAGAAATCCGGTAATGGCGGCCCCCCGCCGACGGTGACGAACAAATGGCTCGACGAGGCCATCCAGAAGCTTCTGCCCACGCACATGCAGCTGATCATGGGGATCGGCAGCGCCGAGGAGATCGCCTTGGCCGAAGTAAAGGCCACCGAGCAGATGAAGGCGACGAAAGTGCAGGGGCACGACGCCGATCCGGAGCCCGCGGTGCCGGAAGTCGAGACGAAATGCCCGGTGACGGGCGCCGTGTCGAAGCGGCCGCGTGTGGCGACCGACCCCATCGTCTGGACCGAGGAGGGCTGGCAACGGCTCCAGCTCGTGCCGCTCATCGCTCGGCCGCTGGCGCGCAACACCGTCGAGCGCTTCGCGCGCAATCACGACATCTGGCGCGTCACGACCAGTGTGATGGACGAGAACAAGCAGGCGATGATCGAAGCCGACGAATTCGACGTCGACACGATGATGGTGATGTTCACCGAGCTACGCGCCAAGCAGATCCGCGCCGAAGCGGAAGGCAAGGACGCGCTGTCGCCCGAGATGCGCGCCTTTATAGAAGAAGCGAAGGCGCAAGGCATCACGCGCTGCCCCATCCGCGACATCGAAGACAAGATGCAGAAGTGCCCCGTCGACATGAAAACGGTGACGCCCGAAGAGGCGAAGCGGGCGGTCGAGAAGCTCCTGCAGTGAGCTACGTGCCCCACGTCGTCGCCTGGAACCTCACGCGGCGCTGTAACCTGGAGTGCGCCCACTGTTACATCGCGGCGGGGCCGCGCGAGAGCGCCACATCCGAGCTCGAGACAAACGAGTGCCTGCGAATCGTGGATGAGCTGCTCGCGGTGAATCCGGCGCCGCTCATCATTCTCTCCGGCGGCGAGCCGCTCCTCCGCCATGATCTCACCGATATCGCAGGCTACGCGTCGCAGCACGGTGCGACCGTCGTCGTGGGTACGAACGGGACGTTGCTGACGGACGAACGCATCGAGGCGCTGCAGCGCGCGGGCGTCTCCGGCGTCGCGGTGTCGGTCGACTCACTGCGACCGACGTATCATGACAACTTCCGCCATGGCAAAGGCTCACTCGACGACACGATCGCCGCGCTGGGCCGGCTGCGCGCGCATCGGCTGGACTTCATCATCCAAACGACGGCGACCAAGGGCAATCGCGGCGAGCTCGAGCGCCTGGCGCAATGGTCGGCAGAGCAGGGTGCCGTCGCGTTCAACTGCTACTTCCTCGTGGCCACGGGCCGCGGTGCCGGCATGTCCGATCTCGCGCCCGCGGAGTACGAGGCGGTGCTCGCCGACTTGGCCGATTGGCAGCACGAGTATCGTGGCACGATGATGGTGCGCGCCAAGTGCGCGCCGCATTTCATGCGCCACGTGCACCGCACCGATCCCGAATCGCCGATTCTCAACTACGAGACGCGCTGCCCGTGCGGCACGCAGTATTGCCGCATCACGCCCGACGGCAAGCTGACGCCCTGCCCGTATCTGCCGGAGGTCGCGGGCGACTTGCGCGCGCAGAGCTTCGGCGAGATCTGGCGCAACGCACCCCTCTTCACGCAGATCCGCGAGGGACAGCTCGGCGGCAAATGCGGCGACTGCGAATACCGGAAGCTGTGCGGCGGATGCCGCGCGCGCGCGTTCGCGCTCGAGGGCGACGTGCTCGCCGCTGATCCCTCATGCATGTATGAGCCGCAATCGACGGAGGTCATTGAGCCGGTCAGTGTCAGTTATGGGAGCGAGTTCACGCCCGCGCTGACGTGGTCCGTGGCAGCGCAGCAGCGCCTCGACCGCATCCCCTCGTTCGTGCGCGGCGTCGTGACCAAGCGCGTGGAGGAGTGGGCGCGGGAGCGCGGCTTGCGGGAGATCACGCCGGAGCTCTTAGGGGAGATTCGGAACGCGATGCCGATCGACTTCTCGAAGCGCAAGCCGTTCTTCGTGAAATGATGCTCTCCCTCCCCCTCCTCCAGGCCGTCGCGGACTCCGCGGCGTATCGCGACTTCCCGGTCATCGGCAGCCGCGCCGCCGTCTGGATCGCCGCCGAGATCCACCTGATGTTCGCGGCGTTCGTGCTGGGCGTGCCGATCTTCGCCGTCGTCGCCGAAGCGATCGGCATCTTCGGGAAGGACCCGCGCTACGACCGGCTGTCCAAGGAGTTCACGCGCCTCCTGCTGATCGCCTACAGCGCGACGGCGATCTGGGGCGCGGTCTTCGTCTTCTTCCTCGCGACGCTGTACCAGCCGCTCTGGGCCTACCTGACGGCGATCTTCGGCCCGTCGATGTGGGTGTACGTCGGAATCTTTTTCCTCGAATCGTTCACGCTCTACCTCTACTACTACGGCTGGGATCGCTGGAAATACGGCCGCGCCAAACTGTGGCACTGGGGCCTGGGCATCCTGCTGAACGTCTGGGGCACGACGGTGATGTTCATCGCCGACTCGTGGCTCACGTACATGATGACGCCGCCGCGCGACATCACGCCCGAGACGTCGCCCGCGAGCATCAAGATCTGGCACGCCATTCTCAATCACACGTGGATGCCGATCAACATTCATCGGCTGATCGGCAACGTCGTGTTCGGCGGCGCGATCGTCGGCGCGTACGCGAGTTATCGCTTCCTCGCCTCCACGACCGACGAGGAGCGCGCGCACTACGACTGGATGGGCTACGTCGGCAACTTCATCGCGATGTCGGCGCTGATCGTGCTGCCGTTCGCCGGCTACTGGCTGGGCCGCGAGATCTACCAGTACGACCAGTCGATGGGCATCACGATGATGGGCGGCTTCATGAGTTGGCTCTGGGTCATCCAGGCGTTCCTGATCGCGGTGCTGTTCCTCGCCGGCAACTACTATCTCTGGGTCGGAATGGGCCGCATTCCCGGCGCCGAGCGCTACCGGCCCTACACCAAGTTCCTGCTGATCGTCCTGGTGCTCGGCGCCCTGGTCTGGGGAACGCCGCACACGATGATCGCGGACTCCCGCGAGCTCGCGGCGATGGGCGGCTCACACCATCCGCTGCTCGGCGCGCTCGGCGTGATGAGCGCCAAGAACACCGCGGTCAACCTGATGATTCTGGCGACGTTCCTGTCGTTCCTGCTGTACCGGCGCGCGAACATCCGGCAGGTCGTGCCGTGGGCACAGACGGGCACGCGGATTCAGGGCGCGATGTTCATCATCGCCGCCGCGATCGTGTTGTTCTTCGGCATCCGCGGCTACTTCGTCGAAGCCATCGTGCGCATCGGCTACTCGGTGTATCAGGTGGGCGCTGTGCTCGCGTGCATCGTGTTCGTGACCGTGATCGACATTCTCATGGCGCGCGGCGCCCAGTCGCTCGGCGCAATTCAGTGGGGGAAGATGCCGGCGCGCTCGCAGTACGCGCTCTTCATCCTCGCCGTCACGTTCACGTGGCTGATGGGGCTGATGGGATTCGCGCGCTCTGGGATCCGGCAACACTGGCACGTGTGGCAGGTGATGCGCGACAACACGCCGTACGCCGCGACGCCCGCGCTCGGCTACGCCGCGATCATGATCAGCACCTGCGTACTGATCTTCCTCTCGCTCGTCGGGTTCATCTTCTGGCTCGGCGGGCTCGCCGAGAAGTCGACGTTTGTGCCTTCGACCGTGGAGGCGCCGCATGTGGGCCACTAACCTGCGCATCTTCGGCGTAGTGCTCGGTACGCTCGCGCTCTACACGCTGATCGCGAACAAGATTCCGCAGGTGCAGTCGGAAGTGCCGAAAGCGCTGGCGCTCGGCGCCAACGTGACACCGGAGCAGCTCGTGAGTGCGGGCGACCAGCTGTTCCACGGCGCCGGCGGCTGCACCGCATGTCACGGCCTCGGCACTCGCGCGCCGAATCTGTTGACCGACGAAAAGGGACAGGGCACGATCGGCGCGCGCTGCGGCAAGCGCGAGCAGGGCAAAGACTGCAAGGCTTACCTCTATGAGTCCCTCACCAACCCGCGCGCGTACGTGGTGCAGGGCTACGAGCCGATCATGCCCGAGATGGGACGCACCCTCTCGCCGCAGCAGCTCTGGGCGCTCGTGGCTTTTCTCGAGTCGAACGGCGGCACGGTGGACGTGACGGGGTCGGACATCCCTGCCGCCACTGCCGCCCCTGCCGCCCCTGCCGGCGGTGGGGCGGCAACAGCGCCGGGGGTGGCAGGGATCGCAGGAGGATCAACGGACCCCATGGCGATCATCCGCGGCGCGGGCTGCACGGCGTGCCACACGATCAACGGCGAAGGCGGGAAGATCGGGCCGGATCTCTCCCATGTCGGATCGCGCCTGTCGCAGAATCTGATCCGCGAGTCCATCCTGCTGCCCGACGCGAAGACGGCGAAAGGCTTTGAGAAATTCAAAGGCGTCATGCCGAAGACGTTCGGCCATCAGCTCACGGGCGAGCAGCTCGAGGCGCTGGTGCAATTCCTCTCGAGCCACAAATGAGAGCGTACCTGCGCCATCCGTTCTGGCAGGCGGTCGGACTGCTGGCCCTCGCGTTCCTCGTCATCGTCTTCGTCATTCCGATCCTGCCGGGCAGCGCGGTGGTCCCGAAGAGCGTCGTGCTCCAGTACATGGCGACCGTGCTCGTCGGCGTCCTGATCTGGGTGAGCGACGATGAGGCGCGCTGGACGACGTTCAAGGAGCCGCTGCACGAGGTGCTGATTCAGCCGCGCCTCAAGATCGTCCGCAACGTTTTGCTCGGCGCCGTCACGCTGCTGGTTGGTTGCATCACCTACAGCCAGGTAAAAGCGAGTGTCGCCGCACCGCCGAACCTCCGCTCGATCCATCCCGCGCCGCCGTCGCAGATCACGTTCCGCGGCAAGTCGATGACGCTCGTGGGCCTCGAGAATCCGCTCCGCAAGTCGGGCGACATGGCGGCGCACATCGCCGAGGGCCACCGGATCTACTATCAGAACTGCGTCCCCTGTCACGGCGATCATCTCGACGGTCTCGGCCACTTCGCGTCGGGCTTCAATCCGTTGCCGGCGAACTTCCAGGACAACGGCACGATCGCGCAGCTCACCGAGAGCTTCGTGTTCTGGCGCATCGCCAAAGGCGGGCCGGGGCTGCCGCGCGAGGGCACGCCGTGGAATTCCGCGATGCCGGCGTGGGAAGATTTCCTGACCGAGGACGAGATCTGGTCGGTCGTGCTCTTCTTGTATGACCAGACAGGGTGGAAACCGAGGACGTGGGAAGTCACGGCGGAGGGGTCCAAGTGATCCCGCATGCGCCGAAAATCGTGCTCGCGCTTAGCGTCGCGTTCGCCTTCCCGCGCACGGCGCACGGCGCACGCCGCACGATCGTGCAGGACACCTCGGCCGGCAAGGTCGTCTACCAAAAGTGGTGCGCGGGCTGCCACGGCGACAACGGCGCCGGCGACGGGCAGGCCGCCAAACGCATGATCCCGCCGCCGCGCGACTTCACCGGTGCGGTCTACCAGATCCGGACCACCGCCTCGGGCGAGCTTCCGACCGACGCCGATCTGCTGCGCTCTATAGATGAAGGGCTCGGTGGGACCGCGATGCCGGGTTGGAAGAACCGGCTCTCCGACCGCGAGCGCCGCGACGTGCTCGCGTACATCAAGACGTTTTCGACCTTCTTCGCCGATACCACACAGCATCGCACGCCACTCAAGTTCAGCAGCGCGCCCGGAGGCGGCACCGGTCCCGATGCGCTGAAGGTCGGGCGGCAGTTCTATGACTCGATCGGGTGCCGCAAGTGCCACGGCGACCAGGGCCGCGGCGACGGCCCTTCGGCGCCGACGCTCAAGGACGATGCCGGACATCCGATGTTCGCCGCGGACCTGCATCAGAATTGGCGCTTCAACGGCGGCGGGACCGTCGAAGACATCTATCATCGCCTGCGGACGGGGCTCGATGGGACACCGATGCCCTCGTTCAGCGATCTGCTCGAGCAGAAATTCCTGAGCGACGAGCAGCTGTGGCGCGTCGCGCAGTACGTGCGGAGTCTCTCGCCCGACAAGACGCCCGAAGTCCGCGACGTCATTCATGCATCGCTCGCAGAGGGTCTGCCGCATTCGCCCGATGACTCGACCTGGGCGAAGATGGACGGCTACTGGTTCCCGCTCGTGGGCCAGGTGATTCATAAGGACCGCTGGTTCGCCCCGGCCGTGACGGGTGTCTGGGTGACGGCGGTGCACACGAAGGACTCCATCGCGCTGCGCGTGACCTGGGACGACCGCTCGCACAGCCCCGACTCCGCCTGGCTCACGCACATCGGCCGCGTGTTCGCGGCACTCGATAGCGACGACTCGACTCATGAACAGCCCGGCCTCTGGCCCGACCAGCTCGCCGTGCAGTTCCCGGTCGCGATTCCCACGGGCATGGAACGGCCCTATTTCCTGATGGGCAGTCCGGGTGGCCCGGTTTACCAATGGCGCTGGACCAGCACGGCGCCGGCTGCGGCCGTGGCCGGGCTGGCGCGGGGCGTCGATCGCTTCGATCCGATCGCGGGGGCGCCGCTGGCCGCGCAGTCGGTTTACGATCACGGCCAGTGGCGCGTCGTCTTCACACGCGCACTTGCCTCGGCCGATACGGCCAGCCAGCTTCCGTTCCGGAGCGGTCGTGCCATTCCCGTGGCGTTCTTCGCCTGGGATGGGTCCAATGGGGAGCACGGGACCCGGATGGCCGTCAGCACGTGGTATTTCCTCGCACTCGATGAACCGGTACCGGCCCGGGTGTTCATCTCGCCGGTGCTCGCCATGGTGCTCACCCTCGGGTTGGGCATGCTGGTCGTGTGGCGCGCGCAGCAGAAGACTTCTTACCGGAGGCAGCAATGAAAGTCAGAATCTTGAGCGTGGTGGGCTCGATGTTCCTGCTCACCGTGTGTAGCAAAGGCAATCAGAGCAATGCGGCCCCGCCGGCTGCGGAGCCCGGCGCTCCGCCGGCCCCCGCAGCGGCGCCTGCCGCTACGTCATCGGCGGCCGGCGGCACGGTGACCGGAAAGATCAAGTTCACCGGGACCGCGCCGCGCAATCCCACGATCGACATGAGCGACGAAGCGGCGTGCAAGGCCAAGTATCCGACGGCGCCGACCGAAGAGAACGTCGTGGCGGGGCCGGCCAACGCGCTGGCGAACGTGTTCGTGTACGTGAAGTCCGGCGTGCCGGCGAGCTATACGGCACCCGCCCCCGGAGCCAATCCGGTGATCGACCAGAACGGCTGCCGCTATCATCCCCATGTGTTCGGCATCCGCGTCGGGCAGACGCTGCAGATCAAGAACTCCGACGGCATCCTCCACAACATCAAGGCGACGGGAAAGGCGAACCGGCCGTTCAACGTCAGCGAGCCCACGACGATGACGATGCCCGCACCGCGCCCGTTCTCCGCACCCGAGGTGATGGTGAAGCTCGAGTGCAACGTGCACGGGTGGATGAACGCGTACGTCGGCGTCCGGCCCGATCCGTTCTACGCCGTGTCCGGGCCCGACGGCAGCTTCTCGATCAGCGGTCTGCCGCCCGGGACCTACACGATCGAAGCCTGGCATGAGAAGTTCGGCACGCAGACCGCGACCGTAACGATCGCGGGCACGGAGAGCAAGACGCAGAACTTCACTTTCGCCGCGCACTGAGCGCGAGGAGAACCCGCCCCATGCATTGGTGGCTGCCGCCGGGCGCCTCGACATTCGCCGCGCCGATCGAGCATCTGTTCGTGGCGATTTTGATCCTCACGGGCATCGCGTTTGTGATCGTCGAGGTCGGCCTCGCCGCCTTCGTCATCCGCTACCGCGCTCGTCCGGGCCGCAAGGCCTTGTACACGCACGGCTCGACGCGCGCGGAAGTCATTTGGACGGCGATACCGGCCGTGACGATGGTGGTGCTCGGTATCGTGAGCAACCACTACTGGGTCATGATCAAGGACAAGCGGAGCGTTCCGCCCAACGCCTATCACATCGGGGTGCACGCGAAGCAGTTCGAGTGGCAGGTCACCTACCCGGGCAAAGACGGCAAGCTCGGTACCGATGACGACTTCACCATCCGCAATCAGCTGCACGTGCCGGTCGATCAGCCCGTGGCGGTGGAGCTCTCTTCCGAAGACGTGATCCATTCGTTCTGGGTCCCGCAGTTCCGGCTGAAGCAGGACGCGGTGCCCGGCATGCACATCGTCGCGTGGTTTCAGGCGACCGTGCCGGGTGAGTACGAGCTTGGCTGCGCGGAGCTGTGCGGGATGGGGCATTACAAGATGCGCGCCCGGGTGTTCGTGCAGACGGTCGATGAATTCAACGCGTGGATGACCCAACAAGCGGCGGGAGGTACTGAATGACCCACGTTGCCCACGCGAAGCCCGGGGCCCACGGCGGCGGAGACGCCCATCACGCGCCGATGAGCTTCTGGCAGAAATACATCTTCTCCACCGACCACAAGATCATCGGCATCCAGTTCCTGTTCGTCAGCCTGTTCTTCCTGTTGGTCG
>DATJKA010000053.1:0-3079 GCA_035491815.1 Gemmatimonadales bacterium
AGGCGTCGAATTCACAGGGAGCACTCGCCGGCAATTGTTGCACGCCGAGCGGCAAGCTCCTGAGCTGAGTGTCTGGTTCGCGACGCGTACAACTGTTTCGTTGACTGGCCGCGGGGACGCAAGGTTCACCGGATCTTGCTAAAATTGGGCGCGCCGCTCGGAAAGTGATCCATTCGCCGCTCGGAAAGTGATCCACCTGAGGGCCTGATGGCGGTTGCCCGAAACGTCAGTTTCGGGTCCGCTGGGAGGGTGCTCAGGGTGGATCAGGTTCACGTCATTCGTCACAAGGTGTTGGTGGAGGGTCGCTCGGCGCGGCAAGTTGCGAAGGAGTTTGGGGTGTCGCGCCGCACGGTTCGGAAATACCTCACGGAAGCCGTGCCCATTCGCAAAGAGACGCAGCCGCGCGGCCGGCCCGTGTGGGCGGCGGTCGGCGCACGCGTCGAGCAGCTGCTGGCCGAGTCGACGCAGTGGACGGGCGGCAAGCAACGGCTGACGGCGACGCGGTTACACGAGCTGCTCGTGGCGGAGGGACACCGGGTCGGCGTTACGCTCGTCAAAGAGGCGGTGGCGGAGTGGAAGCGGCAGCGGCGCGAGGTCTTCGTGCCGCTGACGTATCGGCCGGGTGATCTGGCCGAGGTCGATTTCTTCGAGGTGCTCATCGACCTCGACGGCACGCGGCGCAAGGCCTGGCTGTTTCTGATGCGGCTGATGTACTCAGGCCGCGACTTCGCCTGGATCTACGACCGCCAAGATCAGGTCAGCTTTCTCGATGGGCACGCGCGCGCCTTTGCGCACTTCGGTGGCGTGCCCGCACGCGTGGCGTACGACAATCTCAAGGCCGCCGTCGTGCGGATTCTCGTCGGCGGCGCGCGGGCGCTCACGCCACGCTTCGCGGCGCTGGCGTCGCATTATCTCGTCGAGCCGTGCTTTTGTCGGCCTGGTGAGGGCCACGACAAAGGCGGTGTCGAAGCCCGCGGCAAAGCGTTGCGACAGCAGGCGCTCGTGCCGATTCCGAGCGGGCCGACGCTCGACGCGATCAATGCGGCATTGCTCGCGCGCGTGGATGCGCGGCTCGACACCGTGCGCGATGCCGCAGGCCGCACGATCGGGGCACGCTTCCTCGAGGAGCAGCGCGTCTGGCGCCCTGCGCCCCTGCTGTTTGATGCCGAGGCGACGACGGTGGCGACGGTCACGCCGCGAGCGCTCGTCCGTGTCGAGGGAGCGTACTACTCGGTGCCGAGTCGCTGGGCCAGCCTCGACCTGATCGTCCGCGTCGGGGCCACGCGCGTGACGATCGTCGGCAAGGACGGCACGCGCATCGCGCATCCGCGGAAGCGATTTGGGCAGCGGTCGATTGATTATCGACATTACTTACCGGAGCTGGCGCGAAAGCCGCAGGCAGTGCGGCAAGTCCTCCCCGATTTGCTCGGTGATCTGGGCGCACCGTTTCCCGCGGTCTGGGATCACCTGCACGCGGCGCACGGCCCGCGCGACGCCGCCCGCCTCTTCGCCAAAATCCTCGGCGAGCTCGAAACGCGCGGCGCCGCCGACGTGGTGCCCACTCTCGAGGCCGCACTCGCGTCCGGGACGCCGCTGATCGTCGCCCGCCGAGCGGTGCCCGCCGCTGCGTCGGTCGTCGACATCCCCGCACCGCTCCGCGAGGTCGACGTGGCCAGTGGCTGCGCCGCGGATTACGACGCGTGGCTCACCGAGGTGCCGGCATGACCAGCGCCGTCGTGACTCGCGATCTCATCGTGACCCAAACGCGCGCGCTGAAGCTGCCCGGTGTCGCCCGCGTGTTTGAGAGTCTCGCGCGCCAGGCCCGTGACGCGCACTGGCCGCACGAGGACTACTTGCACGAGGTGCTCAACGCGGAGCAGGCCTCCCGACATGAATCGGTGATCCGCCAGCGGCTCCGCGAAGCGCGCTTTCCCGAAATCAAGACGCTCGATGCCTTTGATTTCACCGCCGCCGAGGGCGTCAGCGCGACGCAGATTCATGCCTTGGCACGCGGGACATGGGTGACCGCTCCGGAGAATCTGATCCTCGCCGGTCCGATCGGCACCGGGAAGACCCACCTCGCGATCGCGCTCGGCGTCGAAGCGACCACACAGAAACGACGCGTGCTGTTTACCCGCGCGGCCGATCTGGTCCGGCAGCTGATCGAGGCGCGTGACACGCGCGAGCTGACGCGTCTGCAGCAGCGGCTCCTGCGCGTCGATGTCCTCATCATCGACGAGCTCGGCTTCGTCCCCTTCGATCGCGTCGGCGGCGAGCTGCTCTTCAATCTAATCACCGACCGCTACGAGCGCCGAGCGACCGTCGTCACCACCAATCTCGCCTTTGCCGAATGGGTCACGGTCTTTGCCGGCGACGAAAAACTCACGACCGCGCTGCTCGATCGCCTCGCGCATCATGCGACCGTCGTCACCACCAAGGGCAAAAGCTATCGCATGCGCAAACGGCGCGGCCGGCAGGAGGAGGCGTGATCCGTCGAGGCGTCCAGCTCTCGATCGATGCGTACGGCTTCGCTGTCCTCGGTGGGCGCTCGCCGGCCACGGCCGGCTCGCGCTGTCAGGAAGATCACGGAACCGCGTAGAATGAACCGCCCTCAGACTGGATCACTTTCCGAGCGGCGTACTGGATCACTTTCCGGGCGGCGCGCCCAAGAAAGGGTCCCGATGAATAACAAACGAAGCCGGCTCACCCGAGGATCACGATCGCGCATCGAACGGAAGACCTGAGCAGCCGAGCGCACGGAGTGGCGTGACGGAGAAACAAGATGACCGTGCGCGTGGACGGAATCCTGCATCGGCGGAAAGGCCTCTCGGACCGGGCGTACGTCAACGGGGCATCCGCACCGGACGTCCTTTTGGCCGGTCAGGCCAAATCGTTGCCTTCTTGAAAATGATGCGCACGCGCGCTGAGTGCCGCAATTCGGGTCCGCGCCATCGTCGAAGATTGCGATCCGGACTGCTCGGCCATCTCAGCCTTTCTTGTTTTGGTGCGGCAGGCCTCATCCTTGATTGGACCGGACGCCGTCAGCAAAGATTCGGCTAGAATCCGGCCGGATGTCCAC